>CALIMV010000466.1 GCA_938045275.1 uncultured Granulosicoccaceae bacterium | reverse complement strand
AGACAACAATACTCCACCGGGGTGCAGCTCATCATAAACTCTTGTAGCAATTTCAGTGCTAATACCTGGCACACCCGCTATATCTTCAACACCGGCTTTGGCAAGCTTTTGAATTCCGCCGAAATGCGTCAGCAATGCTTTGCGACGTTTCGGACCCAGCCCCTTTATGGTCTCTAACGATGATTGCCGCCGCTTTTTTGCACGCCTACTTCGGTGGCCGGCAATGGCAAAACGGTGCGCTTCATCGCGTATTTGCTGAATCAACAGCAACGCAGCCGAATCATTGTTTAACTGTTTCTCTGATTGCTGCCTGCACAGAATGAGTGTTTCATCGCCAGGACGCCGATCAGGACCTTTTGAAACGCCGACCACTTCGATGCTGTCAATTTGCAGATCTTGCATCACTTCCAGTGCCACGCTGATCTGCCCTTTGCCTCCATCAATAAACAAAATATCGGGCAATTCACTGTTCGCCTTGAGTAATCGAGTGTATCGCCGGTTCAGCGCTTGACGCATAGCGGCATAGTCGTCTCCCGGGGTAATGTCACTGATGTTAAACCGGCGGTACTGGGCCTTATCGGCACCCTCTGCATTGAACACAACGCAGGAGGCAACCGTTGCCTCTCCCATGGTATGACTGATGTCGAAACACTCCATTCGCCGCGGCAACTCTTCAAGCCCCACCAATTCGCGCAAGGCATCCAGCCTTGCTGCCATGCCGGAACGAGACGCTAACCGTGCTGCCAGAGACACGTCAGCGTTGGTTAAGGCCAGCGTTTGCAGCTTAGCCCGATCACCGCGTACTTTATGTGTAATTGTTACACTGCCACTGGCTCTGCGACTAAAAATCTCTTGCAATAATGTCGCATCTTGCACCGCTTCGGTGGTAATAATTTCGCGTGGTGCATCGTGCTCCAAATAAAATTGCGATATAAACGCATTCAGGATTTCTGCACTAGTGCTCTCGGCAGGTGTTGCCGGGTAAAAAGCCTTGTTACCTAAGTTAGTGCCGTTTCGGATAAAAAAGACTTGCACGCAGCTCTGCCCGCCACGCGTAGCCACGCCAACATAGTCGGCATCTTCTTTGTCACGCATGGAACCGCTTAAGTCACTAACAGATTTCAAGTTACCAATTTGATCTCGTAACTTACCAGCCAGCTCAAATTCCAGCGCATCCGAAGCCGCTTCCATTCGCGACACCAGATCTTTTATAACTTCTGTGGATTTTCCTTCGAGTACTTTTATGCTCATCGCAACATCTTTCGCATAATCATCAACGCTGATGTAGTTCACACACGGGGCTGTGCAGCGCTGTATTTGGTACTGCAAACAAGGCCGTGATCGATTGCGAAAGTAGCTGTCTTCACATTGGCGAACCTGAAACAGTTTTTGCACCAAACTCAACGAACGCTTGACTGAACCGGCGCTGGGGTATGGCCCAATGTATTTGCCTTTGACTCGTCTGGCCCCTCGCTGATAGCTAATACGCGGAAAATCATCGCGAGTTGAGATAAAAATATACGGGTAACTTTTGTCGTCCCGCAACACCACGTTGTAACGAGGTCGATGCTCTTTGATCAGATTGTGTTCCAGTAACAAAGCGTCACCTGCACTGGCAGTTACCGTGGTTTGCACATCAGCAATTTGAGACACCAGTACACGGGTTTTTGGGCTATCGAGGTTTTTTTGAAAATAGCTGGAGAGTCGGTTCTTCAGATTACTGGCTTTGCCAACGTAAATGATGTCGTTGACAGCATTGAACATCCGATAAACACCAGGACGATCGCTTACCGTGCGAAGGAATGCACTCGAATCAAATGCCTGTGTCTGTGATGTAGACTTCTTGTTATTGTCACCCGGGACATCACCTGTATCGGGTGAACCACTTTTTGGATCATCGCTCATGACAACAACTACATCAGTGATACCACACAGTTAACACTGTATCAGACCTTAGTACTGGACCAGCGCAGATCCCCAGGTAAAACCGCCTCCAAAACCTTCAAGCAACATTTTGTCACCGGTTTTGATACTACCCGAACGCACAGCCGAATCCAGAGCAAGCGGTATTGAGGCAGCTGATGTGTTGCCATGCTTGGCGACCGTCATAACGACCCTGTCCATAGACATGCGTAATTTTTTTGCCGTAGCCGTAATGATACGAACATTGGCCTGGTGTGGTACCAGCCAGTCGATATCGCCCCTTTCAAGCCCATTGGCCTGCAGGGTCTCGTCTACTATGGAACCGAGCTTTTTTACCGCCATTTTGAATACTTCGGAGCCTTGCATTTCCACAAACGCACGACCCTCCTGAACGGCCGGGTAATTGTTTGAAACACCGCTTGGCACATGCAACAGTTTTGCGTAGTCGCCATCGGCATGCAGATGTGTCGAGAGTATGCCAGGAGACTGATCTGCTTTTAAAACGACTGCCCCTGCCCCATCGCCAAATAACACGCAGGTATTGCGATCAGTCCAATCGATGATGCGTGAAAAGGTTTCTGCTCCAACCACCAAAGCACATTTGGCAGAGCCGGTCTGAACAAATTTGTCTGCCACCGACAGTGCATACACAAACCCTGTGCAAACAGCTTGAATATCGAATGCTGCACACCCGTGTATATCGAGCCTGCTCTGCAACAGACAGGCGGTGCTGGGGAACACCTGATCACTGGTGGTTGTAGCAACAACGATCAGATCAATGTCTGCAGGATTTACCCCAGCTGCGCTCATAGCACGCCTCGATGCCTGTTCGGCCAAATCGACAGTGTGCTCGTCTTCCGCTGCTATGTGACGTTGTTCTATTCCGGTGCGGTCACGTATCCACTCATCGGAAGTATCGACCAACTTTTCAAGATCGGCGTTAGTCAGGATCTTTTCAGGTAGATAACCACCGGTGCCGATAATTCTGGAATGTGTTGCCACGGTAATTAAGCAACACTGTTGTGAGACTGGTTCATGCTTTCACTGATCTTGCTTGGCACATCGTTCGCAATCTCGAGTAGCGCAATGTTAATGGCGTTGGCAAACGCGACAGCATCTGCACTACCGTGGCTTTTGATTACCACACCTTTCAGACCTAACAAACTGGCACCGTTATACTGACGCGGGTCGATACGATTACCGAAAGACCGCAGTATTGGCTTTGCCAATAAACCCACCAGCTTGTTCATTGGTGAGCGCATAAACTCTTCCTTTAAGTACACCGATACCAGGTTTGCAACACCTTCGCTGGTTTTCAATGAAACGTTGCCGACAAAACCATCGCAAACGACGATATCGGCCCGATCGGTGTAAATTTCGTTACCTTCAACAAATCCGACGTAGTTTAGCGTGCTGTCGCTGAGTAATTCAGCGGCCTCTTTGACCTGTTCGTTGCCTTTTATATCTTCCGAGCCAATATTCAACAACCCAACCGTTGGCCGTGAATTATCATCTATAGCGTGAGCCAGAATGGACCCCATGGCCGCAAACTGATAAAGGTGATCAGCACTGCAATCCACATTTGCACCCAGGTCGAGCATGTGGGTGTGTCCGTTAAGGGCAGGAATGGTTGTACAAATAGCGGGGCGGTCAATGCCGGGAATCGTTTTGAGTACAAATTTACTGATCGCCATCAACGCACTGGTATTGCCGGAGCTAACGCAGGCACTTGCCCGACCAGATTTAACCTGATCGATAGCAATGCGCATTGATGACTTCTTTTTATTACGAAGTGCAACCGCTACGCTGTCGTCCATGTTTACCACTTCGCTGGCTTCAACGATTTCTGTGCGGCCCTTGGGCAACGGGTTGTTACCAATGTGTTTTTGGATTTCGTCCGGGTCACCAACCAGAAGCAGGTTAGCGTCGTCGCGGGCAGACAACACTTGACGCACGCCTTCAACGATCACACCAGTGCCCTTGTCACCGCCCATCGCATCGACGGCCACGGTGAACCCGGCACTCATGATAACGCTAACAGGGTGACTTGCTGGCAGCGACTTCGGGCCAGCTTATCGGTCGTTTTAACTAAAACCACGACGAATAGTCAATTAATCTTCGTCGTCTTCTTCTATTTCAACTGTTTCTATAACTTGCTTGCCTCGATAAAAACCATCTGGTGTAACGTGATGACGTCTGTGCAATTCACCGGTGGTTGGATCGGTGGAAAGCGTGGCACTGGTCAAGCTGTCGTGCGAACGTCGCATGCCGCGACGAGAGGGTGTTTTTCGGCTTTTTTGAACGGCCATGGTAATTCCAGTCTTTAAAGTTAGTATTTAATGTAGATCAAGATTCTTCAGTATGTCGAACGGGTTCTTGCGTACGTTATCTGTGCCGCTACCTTCGCTCTGAGACTGTTTGCCCTGCTCCACTTGTTCGTCTGTATGTTCGTCGGTTGACTCGGCTCTCGCTTCGTCAATAAACAAAATGTAGCCACTTGCCTCACACTGCGCCTCGGTTTCATGTCGAGCCACTGTAGGCAAATACAAAATAAGTTCATCTTCGAACAAATCAACAACGTGGATTTGTCCGCTGTCATCCAAAACCACCGGATCAAAGCGTTCAGGCACTTTCTGCGCTTCTTCTTCGCTTTTGGCAAATACAAACTCAAATGCCTCATCGACGGCGTACTGCATGGGCTCAAGACACCGTTGACATTGGAGCCGAAAATTAGCCGTTAGCTGCCCTGCTACCATCACCGCTTTCTTGCGACGCGAAAACCTGAAAGTGGCCTGCATTTCACCCGAATCGTCGAGCAGAAACTCCTGTAAGCGGATAAACTGCTTAAGCGGTAAATTCACGCTGTACTGAGTGGAATCTCGTGCCAGCAAATCCGGATTAAACCGGCTAGGGGTTGGCTTGACCATAACCCACGAAGATTAACGAAACTGACCAAAAGGTGCAAGCGATTCTTGGCGTGGGAGCGCCGCTGGATACCATTTATTCCTCGTCGGAATACCTTAGCGTAGTAGTTTTGGTCAGCCATCACTAAATTGGCAGCATTTGAGCCTGAATTTGACGTAAAACAGCAACTATATGGACCCCTATTACCTGCTTGGCTCAACATCTCCATACCGAGCTGAATTACTCGCAAGATTGCAGTTGCCCTTCTCCACCGCTTCACCAAAGTGCGACGAAACACGACTGCCCTCAGAAGCGCCCGATAAACTGGCCAGTAGATTGGCTCAAAACAAAGCTCTCAGCCTGAAAGATGAGCACCCGAACGCCATAATCATTGGCTCGGACCAGGTCGCAGCGCTGGACGACTTGGTGCTTGGTAAGCCTGCAACCTTCAGCAAAGCTCGCCAGCAACTACAAGCTATGCGTGGCAAAAGTGTGGTGTTTTACACAGCCGTAAGCGTTGTTGATAGCCGCTCCGATCGGGTTTTGAATGCGATTGACAAGACAACGGCCACGCTACGAGAGATAAGTAATGCCGAAATTGACCGGTATCTCAAGGCTGAACACCCACTGGACTGCGCAGGCAGCTTTATGATCGAGAAACTGGGTATTAGCCTGTTCGAAAAAGTGGAATCAAACGACCCTACAGCACTTATTGGACTTCCGCTGATTAAGTTGTGTCAGTGCCTTAGAGAACTTGGAAGCGAGCTGCCGTAGTTGGCCCAACTAATATCGACCCTAGCCACCATGAAAATGCATAACGTGTTCGGCAAGGAAATAGACCGAGACCAAGGTTAGGCAAACGAGCCTATATCGACACCAAAATAACTCAGTAAAAGGATGATCAATTGCATACTAACGGCTGCAAATACACCGGCAATGACATCATCTACCATAATGCCCAGCCCGCCAGAGACGCGTTTGTCAGCTACACCAATCGGCCAGGGTTTGAGCACATCAAAAAGGCGGAACAACACAAAGCCGAGTAACAGAAACCACAATGATCGCGGAACTGCAATCATGGTGATCAGATAACCCACCCATTCATCGAAAACGATTGCCGGGTGATCATGTACACCAAGATTGTTCGCACAGCTGTCGCACACCCACACACCTACCACGAACAACACGATAACTATAAGCGAATAGATGGCAAGATTATTCGGCATTAACAGGGCCAGTGGAATGGCCGCTACAGTACCGAATGTTCCGGGAGCCACAGGTGCCAATCCAGAACCTGCCCCCAGGGCAAAAAAGTTCGCCGGACTTGCCAGTAGTTGTGTCTTGTTGACTTTGTTGTTTGACGCCTTACTAGACACAGTCAACCACTTTTCTTCATTTCGGTCGGGCGCAGAACAATAGCCAGCTTATCGAGCACACCGTTGACGAATTTGTAGCCTTTATCAGCACCGTAGCGCTTGGTTATTTCTATGGCTTCATTAATGACGACACGCGCAGGAATGTCCAGATGATGCATAAACTCACACGTGCTGATGCGCAGCACACACCGTTCTATAGGGTCTAATTCTTCGACTGGACGGTCAAGCGCTGGCTGCAGTTGTTTATCGATTGCATCGGGGTCGTGGGCAACCGTATTGAACAGACTGACAAAAAAGTCTTCATCGACGAGAGACATTTCCTGGCGCGAGATTATTTCTGCGCGAATAGCCGAAGCTTCTCCTCCAGAGAGCTCCATTTGATAGAGCGCCTGCAACGCTCGCTCTCGCGCAAACCGACGAGCTTGATTTACACTGACGTTTTTTTTAGCCATCGAATAAATAGAGTTACGCTAATACTTCGGAAACAGGCGATTGACCTTACCATTTAGCCTCGGCGCCATGTGGTTTTTCCTCCTGCATCCTCCAAAGTAATGCCTTCTTCGATCAACTGATCACGAATTTCATCACTGCGTGCCCAACATTTTTCGAGTCGAGCCACATTGCGCTCCTCGATCAGCGCATCAATTTGGGCAGCGGTCATACCATTGGCCACATTAGGCGAACCTTGCAGCGCTGCATCCGGGTCGTGCTGCAGCAAGCCAAGTCGATCACCCAGCAAGCGCAAGGTATTGGCCAGTAGTGCTGATTTTTCTGACGTAGCATCGTTTAGTTTATTGATCTCGCTTGCCAGATCAAACAACACTGTGAAAGCCTCGGACGTGTTCAGGTCATCGTTCATAGCCTTGTCGAAGCGGTCTATGAATGATTGATCAACACCCAGCTCAGGTTGGTTTTGCGTTCCACGTAACGCCGTGTACAAGCGTCGCAGCGCGGCTCTTGCAGAGTCCAGTTGGTCACTCGAGTAATTAAGTGGGCTGCGA
>CALIMV010000465.1 GCA_938045275.1 uncultured Granulosicoccaceae bacterium | reverse complement strand
CATTGTTAGCGGTATGGTAGATTCTATGGTCAAATACTTCCACATCAGAAATATGGTGTGGGAAACGTAATGCCGACACAGCTTGCCATTGTCCGTGGGTTTGCTGATAAACCAGTAAATAATAGCCCCTTCGTACCTGCACCTTAACCACTAATAGATTCTCGTGCACATCCACACTTTTTATAACCGCACCACCAACCAATTCTGTAAAATCCTTATCAATTGAATGCGTTGTTTGCAGCTCGAAACCAACAGCGGTTTCTTTGTAGAACGCTAATTGCTTCCCCCTCGCCTTTACAACCCAGTCATCAACCAGAGCCAACGGAGACTCATCACAAAATTCATCTGCCTTCTTATCCATTTCCCAGGCATCAACAAACAGCGAAAACAGATAACCCTCACGCCACTGATCGCAAACTAACACCTTGTGTTCCGACAAACTGACCTTCTGACCAAAAAAACCCTCTTTACGCAAATCCGGTGAAGTGATATTCATGGCAATGGAATCGGCTTCATGAAATAGATCAACCTGCCCAGCATCATCCACTTCGTAGTGGCTTCTATCAAAATCACTCATTATCTGCCTAAGACTTTGTTCTCCTAGTTCAGGAAAATCACGTTGCAGTAGCGGTTTGACGCGGGCTCTGGGTAATCTGGTGACCGTTTTCTTGCCGGTAACATCAATAAAACCTTGTTCAAACATCCACGCCCTTAACCGAGGCTTTGGCTGGTATCGACCGGGCACATCCTGATAGCGCTTACCCGCCGCTAACCACCGACCATCAGGGCTTGCCGAAACATTGCGCAATGATTTCAATCCAGCGCAATTGGTGCATGGTTCAAAGGCATTGTTTGTCGGCGGCACAGTTGCAAGATCTTCGTCTTGAATAATCAGTACTGAAGCAGCTATTTTTTGTTGTGCGTTTAATCGTGTTTTTTCAACGTTGCCTACGGGATTAGCATTAGCGCTCAATACTTTTGAACCGGCCATGGCAATGAGACTGTCTGCATACAAGGTCGCTCGTTCCGGCCTGTTTGCGGCATGAACAATATGCTGCCTGAATTGCTCTGAACGATTCACAACACTTTGGTAAATCTGTCGACTTGTTGAGCAAAGCGATGCACTGTATCGACACAGAGAAGAAGCGTAAAGAATATCCGGCTCTATTGCCGGTGTGTTTCCCAGCGCAGCCATGCCAGCAAGATTCTGAAAAAGGTAAATATGTTCCTGTGTTAATTGTGATTGATCGTTTGTATGCGCCTCCAGCACTACATCGCCCAGATAAAAACCTGACTTCCCAACACTTAAAGAAAGCGGTGCAACCGTATTGGCTAATGCATAATACAAAGATTGTCTTACACCTATTCCGGTAGGCGCATCGTTGGTGCGCGAGGGGTGTTGCGTTGGTAACACTTTAGGATATACCTTGAATCGTGCAAGGCTATCTAACACTGGGTTTTTGATATTGAATACATACTCCCACAACTCTTCATCACTACTGGTTATCGGCGATTTATCATGATTAAAATTCCACCTATAACTTTCATCATCGTCTTTTTTACTTAAAAAATTGTGCAGTACTAACTTTTCTATGGCCGCTTGCTCTGAGACAATGCCGGGCAATCCGGCTGCATTACCTTTTATGTATATATACGAACCCGTATTGAGTTTCTTCTGAAGAATTTGCGTACCAAGATCAAATGCTTTTGGTCTGGAATCCCAAAGCAAACGCTGAAGCAGTTCAAAGGCAGCAGTGTTATCTCCCATAAGTGCTAATAACAGCGATTTTCCGGCAATTGCATCGTAATTATCTGAATCCAAAGCCAATGCCTTTTCAATGGCATCAGAAAATGCGTCGAGCCGTTTTCTATTCTTATCGGTAACCTTGTAGGGAAACCCATTAACAAACACCTTGCCATTTTTATTGATCGCAGACCATGCCTCATTCGCATACCGCTGTGCGTGTTGTTTTTCCGGTGATACATTGACCGGTACAGTTTGCAGTTGCCGACTTAGGGTCTTTATTATCAGCTGTGACATCGCTTCTTTGTTTTCCGCTTGAAGCGATATAACTTTCCTCAGCCCGTTGATTCGTTCAAGAAATAGCACCAAATCTAGGCCTTGAGTGTCAGGATCTGCCCCTAATAACCTGGCATGCACAATAACGTCGGCGTGCTTTATAGTTGGGTTGACTGGCGAGCGGGCAGATTCTAGATACAAAGCGTAAGCAAACTCACCACTAACCACTTCAAACTGCTCTTCGTGCAACAGCTGTTTAATCACGGCATCCTGAATAGCCTTTGCCGTATCGATACGATGCATGGATTGATCGGTAGGCAACACGCCAGCAAGCGATACATGAAAACCTGGTTCAGCTTGCGTTGCGTCCCGCTCTTCTTCCCGATCTCTCGCTATCTCAGATGTTAAAAACTGATTAAGCTCCTCGCCTACCGGAGCCATATATTCGTCAAGCTTAAACGAACGTTTCGCTACCAATCGGTGTGATGCAACATGGCTAAGCTGTAAATCTATTGTTCTAAGCTTTGAATCGTAATCCAACATTGAAACGGATTTCAATTGCCCGGACAAAACATAATCGGCAACCGCCTGTGTTGCCATTGAATCGCGCTCTGGGGAGTTCGCCTCTGCTGAATTTTCTGAACGGTCCAGAACGATAAGGTCGCTTGAGCCGCCCACCGCGATAGAGAGCGCATGTTGTGTCTTAGCCAGCTCCAACTGAACGGTATTTTCATTAGACAATTCTGGCGCTGGTAAGAACGGGTAGATAGCAAGCGTTGGTGTTGAATTGTTTGACGCTACCGGTAAGACAACCGGTACAGCAGATGCAAGCTTTAGTGGTTCGGCAGTTGCATTTTTTGTGGTATCGATTGGTGCTACTTCATCGTTAGCAGTTGGTTTGCACGATGAGATTTGGCTGATGAGCAGCAGGCAGAGCAAACAGCTGCCCGCCTGCTTATTGAAATTCACTGGCTCGCAAGCACAAGCTTCGGCAGCATACGTTCGGCTACTGCCGCCGCCGCTTTCGCAAGCGCATCTTTTGAACCAATTAACTCACTACCAGCAACCACAACGCTGGTTTGGCGATCTACAGCTAGCATACGCCCGGTGGTACGCGATATGGCTTTTACTTCAAGCCTGGCCGTAACGCCCAGTGCACTGCCATTACGATAAGAAACCTCTGTAAATCCCTCTCCCAGTACCAATACATCTACATATTGTTCAAATCGTGGGTCCTTATCCACAACGGGGAAACCTGACTCGGTACTGAATACCAGAAACTCGGTCTCTGCAGCTGGGTCAATCGGCTGCCCATTGAGTCTATTGTTGGATGAGCCTTGCGCTCTCACGCGCGCACGATCGGCGACTTGCCGACTGCTATGTTCTTCTTTTATGTCTACCGACAGTGTAGGTTTTTCATACTCGCTTAAGCTAGAGGCCAGCGCTGCCATTCGAGATATTTTTTGACTAGGGCTGTTAGTGCGATCGGGAGACCAGGAAGCAATCAACGACTGCGCTTTGGAAGCGGCAATTATGGCAAGGGTATCTGTCAGATCGCTGCGGCTCTTAGCACTGAAAGCTCTCATACTGCCATCGGACACTCTCACCAACTTACCAAAATAATGGGTATAGCCGTTGTGCTCTAATACTGAACCGCCTAACAGGAATTTCGCACCTCTTATTCCAATGCTGCGGCTGGACTGATCAAGTCCGTCAGAGCTGCTGTTTGCAAGTGCACGCTCGTCAACGAGAGCCGTAAGAGATTCACGCTCAAGTAGCAAAATATTTTCGTTATCGGACAGTTCACTTCCAACCTGCTGTGTTAAACGCTCTACCAATGCTTGGCTAACATCCACTGGAAGAAAAGGCTCTATAACAACTTCAGTGATCGCATCGCTATTCGCGGCAGAAAACCCAATGCCGGGAAGGCTTAGCATCGTCAAGAACAATACTATTATTATTTTTTTCATTTTATACCAACAGTTTGCCAAGAAACTAACAACTACTCTTCCAGAGCGTATGCCAGGCTTTTCATTTTTTTAACTTCTCGTAGGCGGCGATTATGTTCTGATGTGCCACCTGCTCGTTCACACCGAACCCATTCTTTCGCGCGCGGGTCGGTTGTGTACCCAACGATATCGGGTTTGGGTCCACAGCGATTTTTGTACTGATCAAACGAGTCCTGTGCTGCCTGGTAGTCTTTTTTAAACTGCTGGTAATTCGGTTCTAATTCAATTTCTTTGTCTCTAGCCCAGCGTGAGGTGCATTTCAGATCATCAATTGATGCCAAAATATTATCCATCTTTTCACGATGTCTACTAGCACCTGAACGAAGATGTCCGCCCGAACGGCGGCCAACCTCAAGTTGCCTTTTCAGATTTTGCTGTTTTCTGACAATTTGTTGCTCCCAACTTTCTTTTCGAGATCGTATTTCAGCCAACAAATAAAGCGGATCTTCATGTGACGGAAGCTCAATGTCTCCGCAGAACGATTTGCCATTTTTTGTGTAAACCTTGGATGATTGTTCTTGCACCTTTACAACTGCAGCTTCAGCCTGCGCCTGGTTTTCGGGCGGTGGTTTTTGAGTGAAATGAGTTTGACCGTTAGCATCAACCCATTTGTAAACTTGGGCTTTTGCCGTGGGAATCGCTAACAGAAAGGCGATTGTGAAGATCGCACAATGTGTGAATGGTTTTGATACAAACTTTTCCATGCCGATTATTCTCGGGCTATCCTTTCGAGATTACAGCGACTTAACTGAGTCAATATTTAGCCAAGGTATTAAATTATGTGAATCCTATGCTCAAATCTCATATCAGAGGCTGAGAGATGCGATAGACCTGCATGAACTGGAGCTGACAGACGGTAAACTCGACATCAATTTAGTAGTCGAGCCTAGGGGTATAGAGAGTCGGATGAATGCAGCACTCAAATATTGTATTAAGTGATTCCAATTTGTGAATTAAGTATTTAGAATTGGTTGATGGCATCAATTAAGGTCTTTGTTTGTGGATATAGTAAAAGGGTATAAATTTTTTACGCCTGAAGAGTGCGATAAAGTGCGGGC
Source organism: uncultured Granulosicoccaceae bacterium (assembly GCA_938045275.1). GTDB lineage: Bacteria > Pseudomonadota > Gammaproteobacteria > Granulosicoccales > Granulosicoccaceae > Granulosicoccus. Next base: position 14,743 of record CALIMV010000465.1, on the reverse strand, counting down.
CTATTGTGACAAAAAAGAGCGGAAGCTCGAAGCAGTACTCAACAAACAGGCAAGCGCGCCACCTGCCGAAGGAAAGGCCAGCATTCCGCTGACTCAAGCGCACCACTACCTTTATAATTTTTTTGCTGAAAATCAGAAGTACCAGCCGCGACTAATTAAATGCGTTCTTGAGTTAGTACCGCACCTTGAGTTTCCCATTGCCGTCCAATCGTGGGTCAACATCTATCGAAATGGCGAAGGCATCAAATGGCACACTCATGGTGGTAAGAATGGTTATTCTTATTCTGCTAATATATTTCTTGGTGGCCACACAAGTCCCGGCATTTACTATTCGGTCGATCCGGACAACACATTCAACGTAAAAAATGAAATAGGCGCTATGCATCTATTTCCCCACAGCCTTAACCATATGGTGCCGGCCAGTGAAAACAAAGCGAAACGGTATACAGTTGGCATTACCATCCATGGCTATCAGGCGCTAGATAAGTCGTTGGTACAAGGAGTGGCAGTAAATAACGATTACCAGGAAACTATTTTTCTTAATGACCCTCGTTAGACAAATTTTCACAATATATCATTAGCATTGACGCAACGGCTTTACTGCCTAACATCACGAAATGTCGCATTTTACGATAAGCCTGACAGTATCAATTTCACTTGATAGCGACATCGGTATACAAATTAAACCTGGAAGGGTCAAATCTGGCGACTGACAATTCCATTAACGTGTCCTCCTGTACATATAAAGTGGCATCAATCTGCAAAACAGACGTTCCAACTTTCAGACCCATAGTATGAGCATCTTTTTCCGAACACTGAACAATACTGGTTAATTGTGTAACTCGACAAACGGATACGTTAAAAGCTTGTTCAATGGCTTGAAATACAGAAAAATCAGTAGACTCCAGCAACGGCTCGATACCGGCAAAGCGAGCTGGTACATACACCTGATTGATACCAAAAGGTGTGGACTCGTTTTTCATGGTTCGAGACCCTGACACTTCCAGCCAGAAATCAGTTTCACTATGCTGATCTCGCAAACTGCTCACATCGCTTGAGTGCACCGTTGTTATGCTTTCTAATTGAAACTCAGTATCATGGCCAATGCTCAACAATTCATTAATGCTGGATGTTGACATACTGAACTTTGGCTGCGGTTTGGTTGCAATTATCTCAGTGCCAGCGCGCTTGCGTCGCCTCAATACGCCGATCGACTCTAGTTCATTAAATGCCATTCGAATCGTTGACCGGCTGACACCCATTTCACTGGCAAATTCTGATTCAGGCGCTAGTCGATCACCGACTTTGCGTTCACCACTGGATATTTGCTGCAAAATTTGTTCGCAGATCTGACGATACAAAGCACTCATTCCAATGTTCTCGGTAACCAAAGAGCGATGTTGGGAAAGATCGCAAGTAATAGTGCAAATGCTAACAGAATAAAAAAGAACGGCAACGCAGCTTTTGCAATTGTGGCGATGCTTTCAGCGGTCTGTGATTGAATGACAAACAAATTGAAGCCAATGGGCGGAGTGATTTGACTAATCTCCACGGCGACCACAACAAAAATACCAAACCACACAGCATCGTATCCAGCCGCAGTTACCAGTGGTAAAGTGATCGGCAAAGTCATCACAATTATTGAAGTGCCGTCAAGAAACATGCCCAGCACAGCATAGAAAATCAGCAGCACAACTATCAATGCAAACGGCGTTAACTCCCATCCGGCTATCAGTGTCGCCACCGCTTTGGGGATACCCAGAAACCCGAATGCGGCATTGAGCAACGCGGCACCAACAATGATAAGCCCAATCATCGCCGAGGTTCGCACAGCACGCCTGCCCGCTCGAATCATTGCAGCAAAACTAAATCGTCCCATAATCAGAGCAATTAACACCGCACCCAATACACCCATTGCGGCCAACTCACTCACGCTTGCCAAGCCCAAATACAATGAACTCATAATGCCGATTATTAAAAAAGCTATGGGCCCGATGTCTTTTAACGAGCCAAGGCGTTCTCGCCATGTTGGTTTATCAACAAGCGGTTGAGTGCCACTAAAAAACTGATGCACCGCAATGTACAACATATATAAAAAGGCCAGCAGTAAGCCTGGAATTACACCGGCAACAAACAGTTCCAGAATTGACTGTTCAGCAATCACACCATAGATAATCATGATTATCGAAGGCGGTATCAGAAACCCCAAAGTACCAGCACCGGCTAGCGACCCCATGGCTAACTGTCGGTCGTAACCACGCGCCTGCAGTTCGGGCAGACTGACCTTACCGACAATGGCTGTCGTTGCTGCCGATGAACCGGAAACGGCTGCAAATAAGGTAGAACCAACAACATTGATATGTAGTAGCCCGCCGGGAAGCCGGCCTAACCAGTGAGACAAGCCACTGAACAAGGAACGTCCAAGCCCTGCTGTGACCAGCACTTCGCTCATTAGAATAAATAACGGCAAAGACAACAACGGTTTGGGATTAAGAGACCCCCAGATGAGCCCACTGGCAAATACATCCATTGGGATATTGGGTTTAAAAATCATGAGTAACACAAACCCAGTGGCAAACAATGACAACCCAATCCACACTGAGCCTGCAAGCAATGCAATAAACAGCAACGCGGTGACAACAGCAATATCAAACATCGCCTACTTCACTGTCCATACTTCTCCACTCATGCGGCAGTTGCTTATAGCGTCGATACAACCGGGCAGCACTGTCGAGCCACAACTGCACAAAACCCCATAGCACCAACAACTGTGGAATCCATAATGGTGTTTTTGTTACCGTCGTAGCAAGAATATTTCTGTCAAACGAGCGACCGACTTTCTCCCACATAGCCCAAACGATTAACGACACAATAACAAGTGCCACGAAGCTCGCCACGATATCCATCCATCTTGCGGCATTTGCTGGTAAATATTCGCTAACGGCACTAATACGAACATGTACCCCAGCGCGAATGGCAGGTCCGGATGCTAATGAAAAAATGGCGGCCATCGCGTACTGGCTGTATTCCCACGAAAACGAAAAGCTTAACGCTTGCGATCGGGCAAAAACTTCGGCAAGCATTAACCCGCAATAGCCAAAGATAAGCAGCACTGCCACAGATTCAGCGAACCGTGACAGGCTATCTATCCACCTTAAAATACGTGTCATGCGACGGCGACGCTAAGTTGCGTATATGCCACGCGTGCCGTCGTAGTTGAAGTTTCGATCAACAGATGCACTACTTGCCAACTTTCGCCGTGTAAGCTTCGACCACTGATTTAGCATCGGGTACATCGGCATAAAATGCCTCCCACATGGCTTTGCCAGCTTCGGCCATTTTTGCCTGCAAACTGTCATCTGCTTTTGATACGCTCATACCATTTTCTTCCAGTACCTTTGTTTTCGAACTGTCTTCCTCTGCAGACACAGCCCAGAATTCTGCTTCCATATCGTTGGCGAGTTTTTCAATTATGCTGCGCTCACTATCACTCAGCGCGTTCCATGCATCAAGATTAACCGTCACTGCATCTGGCGACGTTGACCAGTTTAGCGGATTAAAATGCGCAGTGAATTGGTACAGTTTGGAATTAACACCTGTCGAAGTCGATGTTGCAGCACCATCGACAGTACCAGCGGCGACTGCGGCAGCCAACTCACCAAACGGCAATTCCACTGGGGCGGCACCCAGCTTATTTAAAAACTCAAATGACGTTGCATTAAAGGCCCGAATTCGTAACCCTTCAATATCTCCCGCGCTCACTACTGGCACTTTGGTGTAGATGCCTGGCGATGGCCAAGGCACGTAATACAGTACTTTTTGATTATGAGCCGCAAAAATCTCATCGTATTTCGGCCCAGCCACCTCCAACCAGGTTTTCATTTCGTCTTGACCTTGAATCAGATACGGCAAGGTATCAACACCTAGAAAAGGTGCTTCACCAGCTTGCAAAAACAGCAGCATGTCGGCCATTTGTACAATGCCGTTTTCAACGGCTGAGAGTTTTTCCGTAATTTTCACACCTATCTCACCTGACAGATGAACGGTTATATCAACCGACCCTTCTGTTGATTGGCGAACCGCATCAGCAAACTTAATTGCATTTTGCGCATGAAAATTGTCAGCCCCCCATGCAGTACTTAAATCCCACTTGGTTTCTGCGTAAGCTGGTGTATTTCCAATACACAATGCAGCCGCAACAGCGATTATTGACTTCATCAATTTCATTGCATTACTCCTCGCTATTATTGTCATTAAGGTGATAGATGTGTGTGGCCGCCTCTTCAGAGATTAGGCCGTATGCCAGATCGCGTTTAACTGCCGACCTGTCGCGATGTATAGGATCATCAAACCCACCACCACCCGGCGTTTGTAAAACGAGGGTTTCACCAGCCGGAATTCTGTGAAAACCTTTATCGTGTATGCGTGTACCGTTAGATAAGAACACCTTACCCGCCGAACCTCTGTGTCCGCCTTGCCTGCCAACAGGCCCTTCGTTCAATCGTTCAAATGCTGCTGCAGCCAAGTTTAATTCTTGCCCACAGTTTGAACCGACTTCCAGGCGCTGCGATAAACCGCCACGGAACCGACCTGCGCCACCTGAATCGGTGATGAACTCTTTGGAGTGGTAGATCAATGGCGCTGCAACCTCCGCTGTTTCAACCGGCACAGCCCCTACACCTGATGGAAAAGCTGTTGTGGATAATCCGTCAACAGTCGGCCTGGCACCCATACCGCCAAGCACCACGTTTAACGAAGTAAATGGATTCTCTCCGGTGCCAGATAACGATAATGTCCATAGCGCACCTGCACTCTCGGCTAATACTTGATCGGGCAAGGCTTTTTCAAGACACCCAAACATAAGATCGGGTAAGGCTTGTCCAATAACATGACGAGCTGACACAGGAGCTGGTCGCTCGGCACTAACGACCAAACCTGGTGGTGCGCTGATGCGAATGGCGTTTAATGATGCCTGGTTGTTTGGTACTTGCGGTGTTAACAGCGCTCGTATACCAAATGCAGCGTATGCCGCTGAGTAATTTAGTGGGCAGTTGATACCCCGGTTAATGGCGGGAGACGACCCTGACAAATCAACTTCAACGTGTTCGTCATGGATTCGCATACGCGCACGCAATGTTATCGGACTATCATACCCATCCAGTAATAGTTCGCTGTGGTATTCGCCATTTGGTGCAAGCTGCAAAGCAGCTCTTGTGCCTTGTATTGAGCGTTGAAATATAAAGTTGGATATTTCGCACAAATCGCAAAGACCATACTCTTGCATTAAGTCGTCTAATCGCTTTGCACCCGTGTCATTGCAACTGAGCAATGACAAAATATCCCCGCGCGCTTCATGAGGAACACGCGAATTGGCAGTAACGATGCCTAATAAATCTTCATTGATAACGTCACGTTTACGCAAATGCATAACAGGGATTGTCACACCCTCCTCATAAACAGATCGCGCTTCCGCCGACCATCCCAACCCGCCTACATCAACGATATGGCTGGTCGATGCAAGGTAGGCAACTATTTTATGTTCCACAAACACAGGAGTGACCACAACAAAGTCAAAAACATGCCCAGCGCCTAACCAGGGATCATTTGTGACCAATACATCGCCATCAGAAAGTGTGGATGAGGGGACGATATTCAGCATCGCGTTTACGGATGCTGCCATCGTATTCACATGCCCAGGTGTTCCTGTCACCGCTTGCGCCAACATTTCCCCATCGGCATTAAAAATGCCTGCCGACAGATCGCCTGCCTCGCGAACAATCGCGCCGAAGGCTGCACGCATCAATGCATTCGCTTGCTCTTCACAAACTGAAATCAATCGATTCCACAGAACATTTTTTGCAACATAATCCAACTCACGCGTGTCGGTTGTAGAAACTGACGCGACTCTATCCATCAGGCTTGACGCTCCAATACTAAGTGGCCCTGCTGCGACTGATGAACACACCAGGTTTTCGGCACCAACGTGGTTGTTTGTGTTTCGGTTATCACAATTGGTCCCTGCAAAGTGTCGCCGTTAAGCTTTGTTCTGGGAATAACCGTTGATGATTGAAATGATTTAGCCCGTTGATCGAACACTTCGCGTGTCACGTTATCTGCATTGAGTTGCGCAGTTAAGTTGGCCTCAGCATCAGTTGTTGGATAAATCTTGTGTTGGTCGTTACTCGACATTGAGGTTGATACATGCTCTGCTGATTTCTTGTCGCGACTATTCTCTGTGGCCGCGATGCTCAACGACACCAGCTCAATGTCAACGTCTGGTAAAGTAAATCCTGACATAAGCCGATACTGATCAATGAATTGCTGTTGCGCAGTTTGCAAAGCCTGCTGTAAGCCTGCACTGAATAGCAACGGAATGCGTAATTCCAACCCCTGCCCTTTGTAGCGAATTTCAGCGACCACTGATGTTGAAACGGACGACTGCACTACCGCTTGCGAGACTATTTTACGAACATCAATTAATGCGGCTTGCAAACGCGCATTGAGTTCTGTGCAGTCAATGGCGTCTATGGTTTCGATAACCGATAACGCTGTTTCGAATGCGATTGGAGAGCGCAAGAAACCAACGGCCGACCCTACGCCAGCATGCGCCGGTACAACAATTCGGCTGATGCCAAGCTTTTCAGCAATGCGCGTAGCGTGTATTCCACCACCGCCACCAGAGACCAACAAATCGAAGCTTGATACATCAAGCCCTAGTTCTATGCCATGCACGCGCGCAGCGTTTGCCATTGTTTCGTTCGCCAGCTCGATGACACCAGCGGCGGCCTCGGCGACACTGGCAAAATCAAGTGCAGATTGAACCTCGCTTTTCAATGCATCTGAGGCGCGTTGTTTTTTAAGTTCAATCATCCCTTCTGCAAACCCTTCAGCCGCGATGCCACCGGTAACCAGATGCGCATCGGTCACCGTGGCGTGTGTACCGCCCTGGTTGTAACACGCCGGCCCTGGTACTGACCCAGCGCTCTGCGGGCCCGTTTTTAACCGGCCTAAACTGTCAACGCTGGCAATGGAGCCTCCGCCTGCGCCCAGTTCAACCAATTCAACGGTTGGCACTTTTACGGGTAGTCCGCTTCCTTTAACATCACGCCATGAACGAGCCACTTCAAACAAGCGAGATGTTTGCGGCTTTCCGTTCTGGATAAAACAAATTTTCGCCGTTGTGCCTCCAATGTCCAGCGACAGCGTTTTATTGGACGCAAGCTCTTTAGCAACGTGAGCGCCTAAGGCCACGCCACCGGCAGGACCACCTTCAATCAATCGAACGGGAAAACGTTTAGCTTGTTCGAGCGTGGTTAAAGACCCATCTGACAACATCATTAAAAAAGAACCGCGAAAGCCCTGCTGCGCTAGCTCGGATGTCATGCGGCTGAGATAACTGGTCATCAATGGACGTACGTATGCGTTAGCACAGACAGTAGAGAAACGTTCATACTCACGAATTTCACCTGCAACCTCAGCGCTTTGGCATATCGTTACGCTGTCGCCAAGTTTGTCTTGCATACGTGACGCAACGTATTGTTCGTTGATGTTATTGCGATAGGAATGTAAAAAGCCAATGGCAACGGCGGCTACATTTTGCTGTGAAAGTTGTTGACAGAGATTATCGATTTCAGTGTCATCAGGACGCGCGACAATGCTGCCATCAGCCAAAGTGCGTTCCTGAATGCCAAAACGCAATGGCCGCGGTATTAAAGGTGTGGGCAATTCGATGTTGAGTTCGTATTGATCAAAGCGTTTTTCATTCCGCATCGCCAACACATCACGAAACCCTGCGGTGGTGACAATCGCTGTTTTTGCCCCCTTGCGTTCAATCAAGGCATTGGTAGCAAGCGTTGTTCCGTGCACCAGGCTATCCACGTCACCCCATTCAGCAGACATACGCGCTAGCAAGGTTGACATCCCAGCCAATGCAGCAGTTTCCGGCGTTTTCGAACTGGTTAATATTTTGATGGACGACAGTCCGGCCTCAGTTTCCGCGACGACGTCTGTAAAAGTGCCTCCGATATCGATTGCCACTCTGAGCATATTAATAAAGTACGTATTTATTAAATATGTATCAACAATAGCACCCTCCTGGGAAAGAGTACAGCATTACCTAACTGGCTTACTTGGGTGTTGTTCAATGAGTTACGTTTTCAGGCACCCGCAAAAATAGGGCCTCTCAGTCGGTTTTCTTGAGCACCAACAGTCAAGTAGACCAGTTAGCAGCATTACCTTACTGGCTTAATTTGGTGTCGCGCTTGCGGCATCGTCGTATAGTGCGATATCGATTTTCTTCTCGCCTTCGAGATTGGGATTATCGCTCTCGCTGACGTACCAGACGGAACCTATTCCAAGTGACATTGAACCAGACTTGATTCCCAATGCAGATGCAAACCGGAGTGCAGACACCGGTGTTGGCGGCGAAAGAAAAGCGACATTGTGCAAAAATTAAGTATAAACGCAGTGTCAGCAGCGCCGATGTTGAGTAAATACTATGGTATCTGTGATACTTGGGACAGACGGTATCCGTAACCGACAGCGTAGGGAAAGCAAACACAATGAACTACTGGAAACCCACCGGCATAGTGGCTACTTGCACAGCAATTGGCCTTGCTGGTGTGCTGGTCTGGCAGCAGTATGGCTCCGCGCTAACAACAACAGAATCTGGCCAGAACGGCAGTAGCGCGCCACAATCTTCGCAACAGGCACAACGAGGAAGTGGACAAAGAAGTAGCGGAGGCTCACGCGGTGGCGGCAGGCCGCCGGCCTTAGTCGTCGCACAACCGGTTGTTGAAGCGGTGATTAACGATCGCCTGAAAGCCGTTGGCAGCGGCAAAGCCAAAGCCTCTGTCAGTGTCGTGCCCCTCAGTAGCGGCCTGCTTGACGAATTGTTGGTAAAGTCCGGCCAATACGTTGACAAAGGCACTGTACTGGCAAAGTTGGACAATGCAGAACAGAAAATTGCACACGACCGCGCGGTACAACAAGAAGATAATGCGGCGATTGATGAAGCAAGAATTGCGAATTTGTTTCGCTCCAACACGATCAGTGAATCAGAATTAATTGAGGCTCGCAGCGCGCTAATCGATGCCAGACTCTCAATGCGAGATACAAAATTAACGCTTACGCGCAGAAACATAACAGCACCTATTGCAGGTGTGGTTGGTTTAATAGCGGTTAATGAAGGTAACTATGTAACGCCACAAACAGAAATTGCAACCATTGATGATCGCTCTACCTTGGTTCTGGAATTTTGGGTTCCCGAGCGGTTCTCGAACCAGGTAGCAACAGGTCAAAGTATTCAGGCAACTGCTCAGGCTAATCCGGCACGCGTGCACAACGGTACAATCACTGGAATTGGCAGCAGGGTGGAATCCGATAGTCGAACATTGCCGGTGCAAGCGACATTAAATAACGAAGATGACAGTCTTCGACCGGGTATGGCTTTTAATATCAACTTGAATTTTGCCGGGCAATCGTATCCGGCTGTCGACCCGCTAGCGATTCAATGGGATTCAAAAGGATCATATGTCTGGGCTTTGGAAGAATCCAAAGTGAAACGCATCGCAGTGCAAATTATTCAACGCAACCCTGAATCCGTGCTGGTAGCAGGTGAGATTGCCGCGGGAACAGAGGTTGTAACTGAAGGCTTGTTAGCTTTGCGTCCCGGTGCATCGGTTCGCGTTCAGCCGAGTAATGGCGAAAGTAATAATCGTCAAGGTAAAGACAATCAAAGTAAGGAAGGCGAAAAAGGTAAAAAAGGCGAAGTGCGTAAGACCAACACCCATTCAGCCACCGGCGCGGAAGCTGATAAACAAGATGCCAAAAGCAAAAGTGAAGCAAACCAAGGTGAACAGAATAGCGAAAAGAGCTCTGATTTAACGGCTAACCAACCCAAGGCCCGCCCATGAACCCGTCAGCTGCAACAACCGATGGTATAACCGCACTCTTTGTGCGTCGACCAGTGCTTTCGACCGTGTTAAGCCTGTTAATTGTAGTCGCAGGAGTGGCGGCTATCTTCGGCGTTGAAATCAGAGAACTGCCAGCGGTAGACAGTCCAGTTATTTCTGTCTCTACAGATTATTCAGGCGCAGCTCCAGAGACAATCGACCGCGAGGTTACAGCAGTCATAGAATCGGCTGCAGGGCGTGTACCGGGTGTTAAGTCGATATCTTCGTCCTCATCGTTCGGTAGAAGCCGGGTCACTGTGGATTTTCAAGAACACGTCAATCTCGATGTTGCCGCATCTGACATGCGTGACGCCATTGCGCGTGTATCCAGAGAGTTGCCAGATGATGTAGACGATCCAAGAATTGTTAAGGCCGATAGCGATGCACAGGCGGTTATGCGATTAGCTATAACCTCAGACAGATTAACTGCAGAAGAAATGACGCTCATCGTTGAAGATCAGATACGCGACAACTTTACCGCCATTAACGGCGTTGCAGATATTCGGGTTTATGGTGATCGCGAACAGGTGTTTCGCATCGATGTAGACCAGACCCTACTCGCCAGTCGAGGTTTAAGTATCGCAGACCTGTCTCGCACACTATCCGATGCGGCTTTCGATACACCGGCAGGCTCTTTGTCGAGTGACACTCAGAGTATGACAGTACGGGCCAGTGCTACCGTCAGGTCGGCAGCTGAGTTTGAGTCACTGCAAATCAATGATCGGACCCGCATCAGCGATGTTGCAAAAGTATCTTTGGGTGCGGACGCCGGTTCCAGTTCGTTGCGCGCTAATGGTCGTACCGGTATTGGTTTGGCAATTATCCGTCAGGCAGGTTCCAACACACTGGAAATTTCCCGTGATGTTACAGCAGTGGCCGAAAACATAAACAAAGACCTGCCAGACGGTATGGACATCCGCGTTACCAGCGACGATGCCGTTTTTATCAACGGCTCTATACGTGAAGTACTGATCTCCATGGCCATCGCTATCGCTATTGTTATCGCGATTATTTTTATCTTTCTTTTAAACTGGCGCGCCACTTTAATTCCTGCGATCACAATGCCGGTTGCGTTGATTGGTACGGTTGCAGGTATCTGGCTCGCCGGATTCTCGATTAACATCCTTACACTGCTGGCTCTGTTGCTGGCAACCGGTATGGTGGTGGATGACGCCATTGTTGTGCTTGAAAACATTGTCAATCGCCGCTCCGAAGGTACATCACCCAGAGCTGCTGCCGTCATAGGTACACAGCAGGTGTTTTTTGCGGTAATTACAACCACGGTGGTGCTTGCAGCGGTGTTTGTTCCACTGTCTTTTTTACCTGGCAAGGCAGGTGCGTTGTTTCGCGAATTCGGCTTTGTACTGGCCATAGCGGTCAGTATCTCGTCACTGGTGGCACTAACGCTGTGTCCAATGCTCGCCTCGCGACTGCTCAAGAACAAGCCGTCGACCAAAAGATCTGCCATGGGTAACGTGATGCGCCGAGTTGGCCACTTCGCCGCCAATGTCTATCGGACGATTCTTAAGGGCTGCCTTGCGGTACCACAGTTAATTGTCGTTTTATGTTTGGCGATAGCGGCGCTTGCATGGGTTGTGTTCGGACAAGTGCCAGAAGAATTGGTACCGCGTGAAGACCGATCGGTTGCGCTGTTAAGAATATCAGCCCCACAAGGAGTCAGCCTTGACTACACAGCGGCACAGATTCGTAAAATAGAAAACCTAATGGAACCGTTAGTTGCAAGCGGCGAGGCACAAAACGTATTCTCCATAGCAGGGCGTGGCAGCAGCAACCGCGGTTTTATGGTGGTCACACTTGCCCCGTGGGATGAACGCGCACGCACCCAACAGGAAATTGTGGGTGATATCAATCGCGGTCTAAGATCTATTCCAGGTGTTCGCGCGTTTGCCATTCAACCGAACAGTCTCGGCATACGAGGGGCGGGTAATGGACTTAAAATCGCGCTGGCTGGCAATGATTATGCGGAGCTTGCGGCAAAGGCTGATGAGATTGTTCAGCAGCTGGAACAGGACGAACGCTTTGGGCGCGTTGATACCGGTTATGAAACCAGTCACGCGCAGCTTTCTATCAGTATCGATCGCGAACGCGCCGCCGACCTTGGTATTGAAATAGAAGGTCTTGCCACCGCAATGCAATCGGTACTCGACGGTCGCAAGATCGGTGATGTATTTATCGACGACCGCGCAGTCGCTGTCAAACTACTTTCCAGTACTCAGCCAGTCAATGACCCGACCGACCTTGCCAATCTCTTTCTAAAAACCTCTGACGGACGCATTGTACCAATGTCGACAATTGCGACTCTCGAAGAGTTTGCGATTGCACCATCCCTACCCCGCGAGGAACGTTCGCGAGCAGTGTCAATCAGTGCTGGCCTTACGCCCGAACTGCCACTGCGTCAGGCACTACAAGAGTTTGAACAGATCGCAGAACCCATAATCGACAGCGATATGCGGCTGATTCCATTGGCAGAGGCCGCAACGCTAAATGAAACCTCAAGCGGACTGGCACTGACGTTCGGCTTCGCCATCATTGTCGTCTTTCTGGTGCTGGCTGCACAGTTCGAAAGTTTTGTCAGTGCTTTAATCATCATGTTCACAGTACCTTTTGGGTTAGCCAGTGCTGTGTTTGCGTTGTATCTCACCGGCACCACACTTAACGTCTATAGCCAGATTGGCCTGGTGCTATTGGTCGGTATCATGGCCAAAAACGGTATTTTGATTGTGGAATTTGCTAATCAGCTACGTGATCGTGGCATGACAGTGCGTGAGGCCGCATTGGAAGCTGCAACCAAACGCCTTCGACCGGTTACCATGACCTTGTTTTCAACGGTCCTCGGTGGTTTACCACTGGTACTTGCATCTGGTGCTGGTGCCGAAGCGCGCATCGCACTGGGCTGGGTTATCGTAGGCGGGTTGGGAATTGCTGCCTTATTTACCCTGTTCTTAACACCCGTGGCCTATCAACTTTTGGCAGGCTTTTCAGTACCCAAAGCTGCGCTCGATCAGCAGTTATCAGATGAATTAAACGATGCTGCAAAGGTGCAGCAATAAGCCCTTTCACTAACCAGGGTTTGGGGTTACGTGCACTGCACCTGCCCCAGCAAATCGATGTCCAGCATTGAGCAAAAATGGGGAATGTCGATAAATATCCAGTTCTCTGCCAACTTATCTCCCTCGCGGCGATACAAATCCACAATGCGCATATCCGCTGGGGTATCACTGTTTGGCAGGCCCAGAAAACCGTTTTTTACGCGCATCGTTAAACTCGGATAACCGAAAAATCCGCCGTACATACCCTCGCCTAAACGCGCTAAGTGTTCGGTGTGGCCAACGTATTCAAGGCCCTGCTCAAATGGCCCGGAATGGCCTCGACGGTAGCCTTCAAACGATGCGCTAGTACCAATACCGCCTGGTCCATACCATCCCATATCTGGCGTCCAGAATTGCTGCATATGATTTTCCGGTGATTCAACGCCCGTGGCACGCAAGTCGGTCACCATCGCACTGATCAGTTCAACAGTACAACGTCCCTCTGCATCCTCTTGGGAGCTGTATAAAAGCCCGTCGTGCGTTCGCGGAGATGGAGCCAATCCATCAAGACCGGTTGACGCACGCAATGGCGATCGACCGATCTGAGCAAGCATATTAATAATGTCGACGTAGCAGGCCGACTCTACAATTTTGTTATCCTCAACACGATGAAATTCTGCGAAGCGCAATAAAATGTTTTTTCCGCTCGGTGCCATGCTAAGCCAGGGTTTATCCCATAGACCCATCAGGTGCCCCATTTCGACAACCCAAACACCCTGCCAATTGTCCAATTCATTAAGCCCGGCAAAGAAAATATCAGGTCGTCGCTGCAATGGCCCCATGGCTTTTTTTAAAGGGCTCCAAAAAACATCAGCGACAGCATCTGCTCCCGATTGTTCTTGAAAGGGATGCATGCCCAGCCAGCGATAATCTGAATTAACATAGGGAGCCAGTGCAGCCGCACAGTGCGCCGGGTCAGCAGAATCAAGCGCTTGGTTAGCCGCCAACACAAGCGCCTTTGCTCGCTGCAAATCAGCCATTAAGTCGTGCTTTTGCAATTTGCATCATTAAGTCAAACTCGTTAAAGAGCTGCCATTCCTGCTCAACCTGCCATCCCTGCTCTACCATTGAAGCTTTTACCCGCCACTGCGTTATGCCCCAGATCTGACACAAAGCTTGCGTTGGCTCACCATAGTGGCCCTTGCGCGTGTGTTTTCCCTCGGCACTCCAGCGCGTCGAGATAAGATAGCCCTCTGCATCATTTCCCATCCAGTACACCTCGTCTACCTGCAACACCAAATCGGGAAAGGCGTCTCGCAGTTGATTGATGTAGTGCTGATATTGCTCGGTGCCTTGAAATTGTCTTTCGGTGGTACCTTCGAATGGCATATCAGGTTGGTAGTAACTGGTGATGGCAGAGCCATCGCCGTTCCAGATGTTGTCATGTACTTCGCGAGTAAACGCATCCGGATCAAAACCATTAATTGGCTCGGCCACAGACAGAGGTACCGCTGGTGAAGCGGAAGCACGCAGTTCATCCCAGATATCTGCGGTGCGCGGCCAGCCAGGTGGTGGATCAGCAGCCAGCCTGGTAGCTTCTGCCCACAAATCAATACCCAGTTGCTGCAGCATCGCTGATGTGTTGTACAACACATGCTCCAGGAATATATCGTTACCCTTCGCCACACAGTTGGCAATCACCGGCACATTGATTTTTGCACCAGTGGCGTCGCCATAACG
>CALIMV010000464.1 GCA_938045275.1 uncultured Granulosicoccaceae bacterium | reverse complement strand
ACCCGGCTGCGAACAGTTGTTCTGGATTGGTTCCATCCCCACCGTCACCTCCCAGCTCTGTGGGCGTGGAAAGATCAATGTTAATTCTGCCATCGGGCGTGCTTGAGGTACCAGTTCGACCACCAGTTGAGGTAGCGCGTGCAGAGTAAATTGCATTATCTATTGGCATGAAAAACTCCTTTCAAGAATGGTGAAATTAAGATTGGTCATAATCTAGAAAAGCGTGATCTAGAAAAGCGTGGATCCGGTATTGATATCGAACAAGTGCCAACGTGCAGAATCGAATGCCAGATAACATTGGTCTCCCATGTCTGCCTCATAACTGGGATCGGTTTTAACTGTCACTCGCGATCCTTCAATCTGAGCCTCCACCAACATATCACCTCCCAGCAACTCGGTGACCAGAACTTCTCCTTCAATTGAGTGTTTCTCAGATGGATTAGTGCTGATAGAAACATCATCAGGTCGAATCCCCAATGTAACGGATTGCTCTGCTCCACTGCCCAATAGGTTTTGTGATTGTTCACTGGTTAAAGGAATTGAAAACGCAGAATGCTCTAAAGCCGTGTTGCCACTCACCGTACCTAGATTGCAGTCAAGGAAATTCATGGCTGGCTCACCAATAAACCCTGCAACCCAGTGATTAGTTGGATTGTTGTAGATCTCTTTTGGGGTGCCCATCTGCTGCAACACGCCATCGCGCATAACGGCAATTCGATCAGCCATAGAGAGCGCTTCAAGTTGATCGTGCGTAACATAGATCATGGTAGTGCCCAGCTTTCGCTGCATGATTTTAAGTTCGCTACGCATGTGCGCCCGAAGTTTTGCATCCAGATGCGCTATGGGTTCATCAAACAGGAACAGAGCCGGTTCGCGCACAATGGCGCGACCAATCGCCGTGCGCTGCTTTTGCCCACCAGATAATTCCAAAGGCTTTCGATTCAGTAGTGGAGTCAGTTCGAGCAATTCGGCCGCATGTTTAACTTTTTCATCTATTGTCGCCTTATCGACCTTCTGAATAACCAACGAATTTGCCATATTCTGATAAACCGTTTTATGCGGATACAGTGCGTAGTTTTCAAACACCATCGCTAAATTACGATCTTTTGGTGGCAGGTCATTTACTTTCGTTTCATCGAAAAGCACTTCTCCTGCACTGATGTGTTCGAGTCCTGCCAACATACGCAAGGTAGAGCTCTTACCACACCCTGAAGGCCCAAGAATGCTGACAAACTCACCGTCATGGCACACCAGGTTCAAGTCTTTAACGGCAGGAGTATCACCGTAATACTTCCAGACGTTATTAATGGTTATCGACGCCATAGCATATCTATTCCGTATTGTTGTTGATTGCCATTAACCCAAATGGTAAATCGTGCAATGCACATGGTGTTTTGGCAAGCACGTTGTAACTGATACCAGCACATCATTCTTTCACAGCGCCCATAGTGAGTCCTGTAACAAGGTAGCGGCGAATAAGCAGCCCTAGTAATGTCATTGGAACACTCGTTATTACACCGGCAGCCATAATTTTGCCCCATTGAATACTTGTCGGCGTAACCAACTCACGGGTGGCCACAGGTAATGTTTTAGCGCCGCCAGAACCAATAATTGATGCAAACAGAAAGTCATTCCATGAAAAAAGAATGCACAGCACAATGAATGCACCGATGCCTGGAGCTGCCAACGGCAGGATGTCCAAAAATGCGCCGAACCGAGTCCGGCCGTCGACCATTGCTGCCTCTTCAATGGCATACGGCACATTGTCAAAAAAGCCCTTCAGAATCCAAATAGCGAATGGCAAGTTAAACGTGGTGTAAGCCAGAATCAATCCTGGCAGAGTACCGACGAGCTCCAGGTTTCTAAAAATCGCATACAGTGGCACCATAACCGCTACGACTGGGGCCATACGTGTGGATATAATCCAGAAGAAAACATGATCCTTACCGCGAAAATCTGTTCGCGACATAGCGTAAGCCGCCATAGCACCAAGAACAACTGACACCAGGGCTGACCCACTGGACGCGACAAGGCTATTCATGAAATACGTGGCGAAATTTCTTTCCGTGAACAGCTCGATATAGTGCTTAAAAGTAGGAGAAAAATTAAAAAAGACGCCTACCCCTCTAAAATCGCCCGTTGGCGGCAAAGCAAAAGCATCCAGCAAGTCTTTGAACGAAGACACAAACATGATAAAGAAGGGCAGAATCGTCCAGACTAAAAATACCCCAAGAAATATCGTGGTAAGAACATTAATTACGGTTCGTGTTTTCGATGCGTAACGAACAACTTCTAAGGTAGCCATACCCTAAGCCTCGCTACTTTTAGTGGTAGAAGGATTTTCAAACAACTTAACCAATATCATTCCAAGAATAATAGTTACCACCAACAGGGTAAGTGCAATCGCCGCACCGCGCCCCAGTTTAAAAAACGTAAACGACACGTCGAACAAGTAGGTCGGTAGTATTTTGGTGGAATTTGCAGGACCACCACCGGTTAAAACAAGGATTGCATCGATAAAACGAAAGTTATCCATAAAACGCAAAAGCACGGCAATCAGCAGGAATGGGTAAAGGTTAGGTAAGGTGATTGAAAAGAAATTACGAATCTCCCCTGCACCATCGACCATATTGGCTTCGAGTTGATCACGCGGAACGCGCTTTAGTCCGGCGAGTACTATTAGTATGATCAATGGCGTCCATTGCCACACATCAACGATGACAATTCCCCACATGGCCGTCGCCTTGTCACCTAATATGGACTTGTCACCCAGAATACCAAGGCTCTGCATTAACCAGTGATACCAGCCAAAAGTGGAATTGAATAAGTAGTACCAAACCAGACCCGCGATAACCGGGGCCATCATCATCGGCATGAGAAACACCGTAACAAGCAGCTTTTCCCATTTGGAGCGGTTCAGAATAAGCGCAAGCATGATCCCCAGGGAGACTTCGAACA
Organism: uncultured Granulosicoccaceae bacterium; assembly: GCA_938045275.1. Lineage (GTDB taxonomy): Bacteria > Pseudomonadota > Gammaproteobacteria > Granulosicoccales > Granulosicoccaceae > Granulosicoccus. The sequence continues at coordinate 11,612 of CALIMV010000464.1, read as the reverse complement.
ACATGCACAAGGAACTGTACTTCAACAGCAACCACCAGCCTTGAACAAACTTCCTGTCGGAACCCAGGCGTGTCCAATTTTTAAAATTATTCCACGTATCCCCTGCTGCGCCCATGTCAACCTTATGCAGGCTCATGAATATCAACCAGAAAAACGGATAGAGGGTGATACATGCCAGCACAATGATCGCAGGCATCATCAGGTAGAAATAGAATCGATTTGCCAGCGGCTTATTACGCATAGCCGCTGGTTCGTCGATAACCAGACCTCCATCCCGGAAAACCGCCTTCGCAGATACGAAGGCGTCTGTCACTGTAGTTGCCACCAGATTTAAACTTCGTTTAGATCATCAACCTGAACTTTGATCTCATTGCATGCTTCTTCCGGATCGGTATCACCAGATAAACAGCGCTGGACTTCGGTCAGAATAATGTTGTGGTACTCATTAGCTTCTGGAATCTTAGGCCCAAGGACAAAATGCGGGTCTTTGATACCGTGATCGTAAACGGCATCAAACGTCAATGCGTTAGGCATGTCGGTAGGACGTTCTCTTGCCGCCTTGACGTCAGGCTCTTCAAGAACAGATGGACGTGTTGGTGTACCACCCAATTTCTTGAGTACGTTTAGCTGGGTGCTTTTTGACACAGACCAACTGGCAAACAGATAAGCCGCTTTTTTAAGATCTTCATCGGCGGCCGAATTAATACCAATACCGCCAATACCACAGTTGCAGCCATTCACGGCAGGACCATCACCGATGATCCAGTCTTGCTCACCCTTCGGGCAGACGGCGTAGGCTGTGCGCCCACCAGCAGCTCGCGAATTCGCCTCGTCTTCTACCGAGGCAGCAAATTCATGATATTGCACCTGCATTGCCACATCGCCTGCAGCGTAAGCCGTATTCAATTCCAGGGTGCCGTTGGCAAGATTATCCGGATGAGACACATCGGCCTGATCTTTGTATTTTTCCATAATCAAAACTGACTGCTCATCGCCCCAGTTTGTCGGACCAGGTGTTTTTGAACCCAACTTGTCATCGATATTAAAGTCATTCCACTGCCCATGTGCGAACATCATTCGCTGGATATCAAGCTGAGTTGTCCAGGCAAACGTTCCGTGATGCTGGCCATAACCAAACGGCACCTCTTTGTCACCATCATTACGTGCCTTAGTACAAAAGGCAGCAAAATCCTGAACGTTTTTCCAAGTGGTATCTTTGGTAAATTCCATTCGATAATTGTGTTCCGCCTCAAAAGCAGGCGACAGCTTTTCAAACACATCCTGACGATAGAACGTACACGCAACCGCGCAATCGTAAGGGAATGCAACGATACGCCCCGGCTCGTAGTAAACACCGCAGGCAGTTAAAAAGTTATCGAACCAGGCACCTTCTTCATAGCCATCAAGATCCTGTGGCAACGAGTCATCTTGTGTGTATTTTGTTAAGTCTTCATAAAAGTCTGCAAACGGAGAACCAATCGGTTTATCCTGAACATAGTTAAGCTGGAAGTCTGCCTTACCTCCTCTGAGATCGACGCCGATTTTTTGTTGTACAGTTGGCAGTCCGTCGGTCAGTATCTCAACTTCAATTCCTGTGAGATCAAAAAATTCTTGCAGATTATCCCGTATAGCGAAACTGGGAGGCGTATTCTCACTCATGAAAACAAGTTTGGAACCAGCAAACTGTTTCCATTTTGCCTCTTCCGACGACTGTGCCTGTACGGGTCGGGATACGATCATTGAATTAAGACCGACAACGACAGAACCGGCCCCCATTGATGCGGCCATACCGCCGCCTAGTTGTAAAAACCGGCGTCTTGAAATTGGTGTGTAGTGCGGTTTTGCAGGTGGTCTAAACATAACATCGCTCCATTGGTTTATTTAGTCAGCGATTGGCACCGTTGATTAGCGTATTCGTTATCTACACCAATACAACATTTTTAAATCGTTTTACGTACTGTGTGCCTATAGCTAACCAGGTAATCAGCAGGTACTGTGCCACTCAGAATAGTTCTAATATTCCCTTGAAATACAGGAGCTTGAAGAGTTATAAATTAAACTTGTTGCGATCACCTGTTGCAGTGCGATGAGATTTTGCAACAGGTGTAACATTCGTTTTAGACACCTTTAATACCAATGGCAGACAATAAAGAAAGTTCACCAAAAGCAAATTGAATAATTATAGGGAAAGTGAATGCAAAGGTATCGAAGGCAGCGCTTCAATACCTGATCAACAACTGAAAATTTGAAACTGACTGTTCTTGATTTATTCCGATCGCTGTAGGTTATGCGACTGGTGATCGGGACGTACAATACCAAATTTCTTCATTTGACGATGAACAGTTGCTCTACTAACTCCTACTGATCTGGCCGCCTTGGCCACGCACCAGCGAGAGTCATGTAACGCACGCAGAAGTTGATCTCGCTTGGACATCATTGGCTCGGAATAAACACAAGCCACAGCGTCAACTGCAGCTTGAGCCTGAGTTGGAATATGGTTTTTCTCAGCACTGTTTATAGCTATGTGACTGTGCTTTATTGCGCGCACCGACTTCTCATGCAGTAAATCTTCTGGCAAGTCGTTCTCCGTTGCCACCCCTTCATCGCAACTGAAAACAATGTATTGCAATACGTTCTGCAACTGGCGGATATTTCCCGGCCAGTCGAAATCCTCAAGTCGTTTCCAGAGTGCATCACTAATGGTGACCTTGTTTTCAGAATCCAGTCGACGTAAATGCCGTTTTGCTATGACACGGAAATCACTGCGCTCCCGCAATGCCGACAGCGTTACTTTCGCACCACAAACCCGATAGTATAAATCTTCCCGAAACAAACCTTCTTCAACCAAATCAATCAAGTTTTTATTGCTCGCACAAATCAGTGCAAAGTCTACGTCAACACTTTGTGATGCACCAAGCGGTTGCACCCGACGCTCAGACAACACACGTAATAATCTTGTTTGAGAATCAAGTGGCATATCACCAATTTCGTCGAGAAACAGTGTGCCCTCATGGGCAGCTTCTATATAGCCCGTTTTTCCATCTTTTAAGCCACCGGTAAAGGTTCCTGGCGCGTATCCAAACAGTTCGCTATCGATGAGCGACTCTGGAATAGTGGCACAATTTAATTCCACTAACGGCTTATCGCGACGGTTACTACCAAGGTGCACAGCTTTTGCAAAGGTATCTTTGCCCGTGCCGGTTTCTCCTTGAAGTAAAAGCGGAATTGCGTTAAACGGTTGGGTATTGCGAAACATGCGACGGCATAACTCAACGTGTTTAATCATTCGCGAATCACTGCCAGCCAACGCATCCAAATCGAGCGGCTCTTCTTCACGATTGGATTCTATGCTGGATGTGCTTTTTTCAGTAGCCTGACATTTGGAAACAGCAGACACTCTAGATGTTGAAGTATTGGTGGTTCGCGGCTTTGTTGGCGGCACACTGAGTGCATAGCGGCCATCGAGCTTCCCATGCTCTAACTCATGCAAGCGCTCGTCCGACGACATTAATTTATCTACATCCAATCCAATAAACTTACTAAGGGGTTTACCAATCAAGCCTTCTCTGCTGTCAACCTCCAAGCTAGCCAGTAAGTCATTAGTAACTCCGATAATATTGGCCGCATCGTCTATAGCAAATACTTTCGACATGCTGTCAGTACTGTTAAAACGTTCGTCGGCTATAACAACAAGCCTGTGGTCCTTGAAATAGTCACGAAATACATAGGAGTGCAAATTCGCAACTGCGCGACGGACGAATTGACTAAGCTTGACAACTTCAGTGGCACTTTTAGTTGCCGGCCCGGTTACATTTAAAGCACCGTATCTGTGACCGAACTGATCAATCAAAGGAGCAGCGCTACAAATAAACTGAAAAAATTTACTGTGATAATGTTGTTCGCCGTTGACAGTAACGGGTGCAGTATCTGCAGTTGATGTGCCTATGCCGTTGGTTCCCACGCACTGCTCATCCCAAAGTGTGCCCGCAGCGATACCTTGTTTTTTCAGGTATCTGGCAAGATCTGTATCGTGGTACTCGGCTATTGCCGCACACTCATCATCTGCAATTAACATGCAGTAGTCGGCGTTTTTAACTACCGTTCTAATGTTAGTGATCAACGGCTGCGCGCGTGCTAGAGGCTCCTCTACTTTTTCCATACGAGGAACTAATTCGGATTGACTATAACGGTTGTAGAGTAGACGCGAATGAGGGTCAAGATCGTAGAGAGATTCACATCGATCACGTGACGCCTTAACATGAGCAGCTGACGGCCCCTCAATACTAAGGTCTGGAAAAACACTACCGGGGTCTGGAAAAACACTGCCGGCTGACAATTTACCGCGTCTAGTTACCTTCTCGGAACAGTCCATTTGAGCCTCCACTTTACTGCGATGGCAATTGACCGTGGATAATCAGGTAGTCTGTCGCTATTCCCTGGTTCTTCACTTAGCCCTTCGCAGTTGAAGGTTTCACTAAGCGTCCGTGCCTTAACTTATTGATTTTTTTTGCCGACACGGCTTCCACCCCAATAAACTATCCTGAAAAGCAACAACTTACAACTACACTTTAAGGCACCTTTAGCAACATATCACTACAACAACGCACCACAAAAAGTCGCCAAAACCCGCTGTGATCACCGCCTGCTACCAGTTTTTACGACAACGACACCGCCGATTCAATCTTCACTCAGTGCTTTGAACGTCTCTAACGCCCGCGCGCCGTAAACAACTGATGGACCACCTCCAAGTTCAATGGCAACGCCAAGACTCTCTACGTATTCGGCTTCGGAAACACCGAGCTTTATCGCTGCTCGCGTATGGTACAAAATACAATCTTCACAACGAACGGAAACCGAAATCGCCACTGCCATCAGCTCTTTGGTTTTATCATCGAGCGCACCTGTTTTCATAACAGATTGAACTAATTGTCCGTACGCTCCAAATACTTTAGGCGTCGTTTTGGCAAGCGCGCCTATCCTTTGATCAATCGCATCGACCTGATCTTTTTTACTGGCTTTACTGGCTACCGAACTAGACACAACGCTTATCCACCTATGGCTGTTTTAATAATCTGATTAACCTGTGTTGCTTTCTCCATCTGAGGCACATGCCCAGAGTTATCCAGCGTATGCAAGTCAACTTTGTCAGGCAGGTTCTCACTGTGACTCACTGGAATGATCTCATCATCTTTCCCCCAAATAACCGTTATCGAGCCGTCAATATCATCAAGATGTGAACGCAAAGATACTGCTTGAGAACCATTGGTGAAGTTTGTTTCGATCAGTTTTTTAAGGCCATCAACTACACCGTCTATACGTTTGAATTTAAATACGTCATCCATCATGTCACTGCTAATTAAAGACTTGTCGCTGACCAGTTGTTCGAGTACAGGTTTAAGATGCTTCTGCCGTTTAGCTGTAATATACCCTTCCAGGAATTCGCTATTGATTTCGGTTCCAAATCCAACGGGACTGATCAGCGTTATTGATTTTACTGATGCCACTGCATTCGCGGCCACCTGCAGCGCTACCCCCGCTCCCAGTGAGTGCCCAACGAGATGAACATTCTTTAGCGAGACTGTCTCAAGAAAGCGTTCAACAGTTGCAGCAAGAGAGGCGATAGACGCTTCTCCAACGTCTTTTTCCGACTTACCGTGGCCAGGTAAATCCATTGCATACACCGGCGCATCTTCTGACAACGCACCCTGATTGAATAACCAGCCGTTCATGTCAGCACCGAATCCATGAAGCATTAATACTGGATCAGCATCGCTGTCGCCAAGCTTGAGATAAACAATTTTCTTTCCATCAACAGAGACTGTTTCTGGCTCCGGACCATCCTCATCCGTTTCTTCAGGCACAAAATTTTCTTGAAATTCTGTTACGAAACCATCGATCTCATCATCTGAAACACTGGGTTCTGCAACCACGGCAATTAAGGCGCCAACCGGCAGCATTTCACCCTCTGGGGCAACTCTGCGCCTTAAAGGACCGGACACAGGACACTCAAACATATTGGCAAGCTTACTAGTCTCAATTTCACAGATTTCATCGCCGGCATTCACCTGCGCACCTTCATCCACCGACCAGGTGTTAACCATACCTTCAGTCATGGCTAATCCCCACTTGGGCATGACGATGGGTTCAATACTGTTCGCCATCCTGTTCTCCATAAGTTTTATCGGCGACAAATGTATATGCCGATACGTGTGATAAATAGCGGTACCGGTGCATTAAGCCTTCCGGTACCGCTGCATCTTCAGACTCAGCCTAACTTGCCATCGCCAGTTTCGCCGACGCTACAATCTTGTTTGCATCGGGTAAGTACTGATCTTCCAGTTCTGGCGCAAACGGCACTGGTGTATGCGGAGAAGTCACCATCTGTATAGGTCCCTTGAGCGCCTTAAAAGCATTTTGTGCAACGATTGAGGACACATCAGATGCCATTGAACATCTCGGATGAGACTCATCAACAACAACCAGACGGCCTGTTTCTTCTACGCTCTCAATGATAGACTCGGTGTCCATTGGAGAAGTGGTCCGAGGGTCGAGCACAGTACAGGATATGCCTTCCTTTTCAAGTTGATCGGCCGCATCGTTCGCAAACTGCACCATACGTCCAATAGCAACGATGGTTAGATCATCTCCTTCGCGAGTGAAGCGTGCCTCACCAAACGGAATCGTGTACGGGTCGTCCGGTACTTCTTCCACCTCGTCGTACATAACCTTGTTTTCAAAAAAGATCACCGGATCATCATCGCGAATAGCTTGCGTCATTAAACCCTTTGCTTCATACGGCGATGAAGGTATGACCACTTTCAATCCAGGTATGTGGGTAAACACCGAATACAATGCTTGACTGTGTTGACTTGCTGCACGGAAGCCAGCGCCATACATGGTGCGAACAACCATTGGTGTAACCGCTTTCCCACCAAACATGTATCGAAACTTGGCAGCCTGATTGAATATCTGATCAAAACACACACCCATAAAATCCACGAACATCAGCTCCACTACCGGGCGCAAGCCAGTGGCTGCAGCCCCTGCTGCCGCACCAATAAACGCACTCTCGGAAATGGGGGTATCCATGACCCGTTCGCCACCAAATTCCGGGTATAGCCCCTTGGTAACACCGAGAACACCGCCCCAGGCATCTTGCTCACCGTCTCCGCCGGTGCCACCAACATTATCTTCGCCCCAAACGAGCACGTTCTCGTCACGACGCATTTCTTGTGCGATAGCCTCATTAATGGCTTCGCGATATGATTTCTTTGACATGGTTTCAGTCTCCAGTGATCAGTAAGTTACGTAGACGTCAGTCTCGAGTTTGTCGAAGTGCGGTGGCGCTGCTTTTTCTGATTCTTTGACAGAGTCATCGATCAACTTGGCCACGTCCTGATCAACCTTGTCCATTTCATCATTACTTAACAAATCTTCCTTCGTAACATGGGCGCGAAATATTTTTAAACTGTCTTTTTCCTCTCGCAATCGCGCAACCTCACCTTCGGCCCGGTATGTCATCGCATCACCTTCGAAGTGTCCGAAAAATCGATTCAGCTTAACGTGCATGAGGCTTGGACCACCTCCGTTTCGAGCACGTTCGATGACTTCACCAGCCGCATCATGAACAGCGAAGAAATCGTGCCCATCAACTGCCACACTTGGCATACCGAACCCTGTTGCTCGATCTGTTTGAGTGCCTCCGACAGACCACTTACTGGATGTAGCTTCGGCATAGCCATTGTCTTCAACCACAAATATCACCGGCAAATCCCAGACTTTGGCCAGATTGTAGGATTCGAAGGTGGTTCCCTGATTGGAGCCCCCGTCACCAACAAAGGCTATAGCAACACCACCGGTTTTCTTGTACTTCGCTGTTAAAGCAGCACCACAAATTAGCGGTGGTCCGCCGCCGACAATGCCGTTGGCGCCCATCATCCCTTTTGACAAGTCTGCTATGTGCATAGAACCGCCCTTGCCACCACAAAGTCCTTCGCCACGCCCATAAATTTCAAGCATCATTTCACGAACATCACAACCTTTGGCAATACAGTGCCCATGTCCGCGGTGCGTACTGGCAATGGCATCTTTGTCACTCAAGTGCTGGCAGATTCCGGCAGCCGATGCTTCTTCGCCGCTGTACAAGTGCACAAATCCTGGAATACCGCCACTGGAAAACTCCTCGTGAACACGCTCTTCGAAGTCCCGGATGGTGCGCATGACCCGATAGGACTCCAGCAACTCCTCTCGACTTAACTGCATATCGATGCTCCTCACTGAAAATGATTCAAGCCACCAACGCGGTGGCGTCCGACGATCTCACGTGTTCAGGCCACTTCAGGCAAGCTGTCTGCGAATCGTTGGCTTAACAACGGCAATCCGTGTGCCAGCCATATGTCTTTGTTTTATATGCATTTAATTTGAGTGACGCATTGAATGTGTCGCACTTAATGCGGCACCTGTAGCATTGTGAACCAGCTCGTTCGGCTGTTTTTCTTTTAAACCAGTGGTTGCCCGCTGTAAACAACCTGGCACCGCCATTCACTCAGGGTCTGGTTTATTGTTTTAACAATCGCGTCAGTTCGGAAAGCATGACCGAGCCCAATTGATCGATCTCATCAACTCTGATCGACTGAGCGTAATACTCACTGACATCATGGCCTATACCGATACCAATCACCTCCCGGGTCCGGCGTTTTTCAATGCGCTCGATAACCTGCTTTAAGTGATTGGCTAACAAATCTGGCGAGTTAGCTTTTAGCGTACTGCTATCGGAAGGTCTGCCGTCGGTGAGCACAATAAGAATTTGTCGTGATTCAGGTCGGCGGTGCATACGGCTCGTGGCCCATAGCAGAGCTTCTCCATCAATGTTTTGATTCAGTATGTCAGGATTCAACATAAGTCCAAAATTCATACGTGAACGACGCCAGGATTGATCGGCCGCTTTATACACGATATGTCGCAAAGCGTTTATCCGGCCTACGTTCTGCGGGCAACCAGCCGCTCGCCATTGATCGGCAATTTGTCCGCCATACATAGTCACGGTAGTAAAACCCAGCACTTCGGCAGATACACCACACCGTTCAAGAACACGTGTGATGAGATCTGCGCTGGCAGCCGCGGTCAGGATTGGCGTACCAGACATTGATCGGGAGTTATCGATCAGCAGCGTAACCGTGGTATCACGAATGAATTCGTCGGCCTTTTCGCGGAATGATAACGGCGATAAAGGAACAGTTATGATGCGGCTTAGCCTTTTCGGATCGAGCTCTCCTTCATCCATATCGTGTATCCACTCACTCTTTTGTCGCGACAGCAAAACGCGTTGCAAGCGATTCGCCAGCGGAAGTATCAGTGGCTCAAACTCACGGATATGCTGATCAAGCATTTCCCGAAATTGCTTTAAATCCGGAGTACTGATCAGATGCGCCGCAATACACTCCTCGTCCTGCGAATTGACATAGACCCGGTAAGTATCATTTGACGAATTGATTTGACCGTCGTTACCCGCATCTGGATTATCAACAATGTCGTTAATCTGCGGATCGTCCGCTTCTGTTGCTCGCTCGTGTTCAACATTCCTGACAATTGCAGAAGCCTGTTCACGCTCAGCATCCTCATTGACCGTCTTATCCTCGCCTTTTTCATGTTGACGTAGCTCAAGAACAGATTCTTCGTCGAACTCATCTTGTTCAACCTCATCTTCACTTTGCACGCCTTCTGAATCCTGATTCGCCGGTGAGTTTGTGGTACCCGATGTATGCGGAGCAACATCGAATCCGAGTCGCTCAATGACTTTCAATACGCACAGGCCATACTCAGATTGTTGATTAAGATACAGTGGCAACTCATTGAGTAGATCGCCAACCAGATCTTCGACAGGGCCTCTGATCACATCCAGATATTTACAGATCAGTGGTGGCAAGGTTTGTGTAATTAATAGCTCGCGGGCAAGACAGCTCAGCACAAACTCAAGTTGCTCCGCACCACCAAACCTGGACAATGCATTTTCGCTATGCCCAAGCACCCAGGCACGTTCTAGATTCCGCGCTACACCAGCGTATTGACGGCAACCGACAGCCTCAAATCGCTCCCGTTCGAGCAGCGTATAAAGTCTGTCGGCAACAGGGTCTTTGGGGGCCAAAGATTGGTGAACCGAGGAGTCGTGAAACAAATGCATCATTGCGAATGAATCGCTTAGTCCACGAATGAGTGAAACCTGATACTGATTTTCAATGTCAGCGATTGGCGTGTAACTCAATACAGTGGTGTCTGCGTCCACGCTATCGCCAATCGACAGGTCAAGAGTCATGTCATTTGCCAATGCACGAAGACACGCATTGACAGAAGCATGAAATTCGTTATCTGCGTTAGTCACGGATTGCTGCCCTAACTCCGATGCCTTTTATAATTACCCAGTCAACGAGGCCAACTCAGAAAGATAAGCGTCTTTCAATGTACTAACAATAAAATTCAGATCAACTGGCTGACTGATTGTTTTGACAAGTTGGTCAATATTGACATGTTTTTCGACAAGGATATCGTTATCCAAATCACATGCAGTACTCAGTTTGTTCACTGCCCAGACACTGGACTGAATATCCGCATTTACCAGCAGCATCGCATGAGCAAAGACTACCTGCCGCGAGACTTTTGACTTGACTCGAGTCCAGCGCTGCGCGGTACCCATCACTTTTTTTTCATCAACCACAATGTTGTACGCACCGTCGCAAAAACTGCCTGGAACCGCACCCGTTGTTGCTGTGCAGCCAAGGCTGGACATCAGGGATATCAGTGGTGAACAAAACATATCATAGACGCCCGAAATGGTAGGCTTCTCACAAGTATCGAGTGCGTATGCTATGGAGACATTCAAAATCCCAGCACCGTGCGGCGTTATGCCTCCTCCGGTCTTGCGAACGAAAACGGGCCAACCACTATTACCGAGATTCGTGCATGCATTGTCGAATTGTGAGGCACGGGTAAGCGATTTAGGTACGATCAAACTCTGACTGGTAGTCCAGAAATCCAATGAGTAGAGAATTTGCGGATCGCTGAATCGCTTAATCATCGCATCTTCATTTTGCAACGCGTCGGCGGGCGTTTTATAGTATTTGAGCATTTTATCGTCCGACCTACTCAGAACTGCCCCTGCCTGTTCTAGGATTTGGCATATTGCCCCGGGCAAACATTCAATCGACACCCTTTGTCTGAATACCTAGTGTGCATACCTAGTCTGCAAACCGAGCAAATCCGGCTTTTTGAGTCAGTACATTCGGACTGAATCTTGCCAGCGCTCCAAGTACATCTTCATTGGCGTAACCCAGAATGGTCACTCCGGTAACCGAACATGCACTCAAGAAGCGATCAGCAAATTGCTCTCCGAACATACTGAGATGGAGCATGGCAGCATCTGCATCAACAAAGCGTTCATACAGTTGACACACAGAGCCATCATCACTGAAATTCCACTCATGGGCCATTGTTCCAATCTCTCGGTCGGCTTCACTGACCAATTCCTCCATTAGCGTATCGATATCGTTAACCTTCTGCTGATCAATTGAAAGCTCCATTATCCAGTGTACCGGTCTCATAACCAGTCTCCCACAGAC
>CALIMV010000463.1 GCA_938045275.1 uncultured Granulosicoccaceae bacterium | reverse complement strand
TGGCGTTGGTGGGTGTGGATAATCTGACCACAGTGGAACGCTTTACGTTTCATTCTCATGAATTGTATGAGGGCATTGGTTTTGTGCCTGTCATGATAGGCATATTTGGTATTTCTGAATTGTTGGTGCAATCCAATGCGTTGGATACTGTTCGAGAACGTATTGTCATGCACGCGGTTAAGCTGCCTTCAAAAGCAGACTATGCAAAGATATGGAAAACCGTTTTGCGGTCCACCGGTATCGGTACGTTTATTGGCATACTGCCAGCTGAAGGCGCAACTGTCGCTTCAATGATCGGCTACAACGAGGCACGGCGTTGGTCTAAAACGCCAGAAGAGTTTGGCAATGGTGCAATTGAGGGCATTGCCGGGTCAGAGGCTGCCAACAATGCCGCTACTGGTGGTGCGATGGTACCTACACTGGCGCTGGGTATTCCTGGCAGTGCAACAGCTGCTGTGATACTTGCAGGACTAATGGTGCACGGATTACGCCCGGGGCCTGCGATGTTTACCGAACAGGCAGGCTTTGCTTACGCGATTTTCTGGTCAATGTTGTTTGTCAATATCCTGTTTTTGTTTCTTGGTTTATACGGTGCAAAAGTATTTGCCCGAATTACCATGGTTCCCACCCAGGTGCTTTGGCCTTGTGTATTTGTTTTCTCGATAGTGGGTGCGTATGCACTTGAGCAATCCATGTTTGATGTTTGGGTTGCACTTGCCGCTGGCGTGCTCGGGTATTTTATGCGCCGCTATGGTTTCTCTGTGGTGCCATTGGCTATTGGTCTGATCCTCGGTGGCATGCTGGAGCAGCGTTTTGGACAGTCGATGGTTATGCTTGATGAACAGTGGTGGATGATCGCGACACGTCCGTTAGCGTTGTTTTTTCTGGTGCTTACTGCCTTGGCCTTGTTTGGGTCGTCTATTTGGAAACGCTTATTTCGATCGAGCTAAAAGCTTATGACAAAGATAAAAGAAGTTCGCACAAAACTGTATGAGTGGACCGGGCCTGTGGTTCCGCCTCAAGCCAATTTTTGCACTAATGCATCCGACCCGTTGCCTGAAATGGGCGGTAGCGGACGTGACAACATGGGTTCGTTTCGGTTTCATCAATGGCTGGTTTGTGAAGTCGAAACAGAAGATGGCACCGTTGGTTTGGGTAACGCAGCGCTATGCCCACCGCTGATCAAGGAAACCATTGATCGATACCTGGCACCGCTTGTCGTAGGTCACGACCCATTCGACAATGCGTATCTTTGGGAAAAAATGTATCGCATAACGCATGCCTGGGGTAGAAGAGGCGTAGGAATGACGGCAATATCAGCTGTCGACATTGCCATTTGGGATGTTATGGGTAAGTTGGCCGGTAAACCTGTGTTCAAATTGCTTGGTGGTCGCACCAAAGATGCCATTCCTTGTTACTACTCCAAACTGTACGCCGATGATATTGATGCGATGCAAAAGGAAGCCCAACAATGGTTGGACAATGGCTTCACCATGTTTAAAAGTCGTTTTGGTTACGGACCAAAAGACGGTACACGTGGCGTTATGGAAAACCTTAAGCGCGTCGAAGCGGTTAGAGAAGTTGTAGGGTACGAGTGCGACTTGATGCTTGAAGCCTATATGGGGTGGAACGTAGACTACGCAAAACGAATCATACCAAAGCTGCAAAAGTTCGAACCGCGCTGGTTGGAAGAGCCGGTAATCGCTGATGATATTGCCGGGTACTCAGAGCTAAACAGTGGCCCTATACCCATATCTGGAGGAGAGCATGAGTTCTCCTTGTTGGGATTCAAGCAGCTTCTTGAAGCAAAGGCGGTCAGTGTTATTCAATACGATACCAATCGCGTTGGTGGCATTACGGCTGCGCAAAAAATCAATGCGCTGGCTGAGTCTTACCAAGTGCCGGTCATCCCGCATGCGGGTCAAATGCACAACTACCATTTGACTATGGCCAATTTTAACTGTCCCATGAGTGAATGGTTTCCGGTATACGATGTTGAGATTGGCAATGAGCTTTTTTACTACATCTTTAAAGGTGACCCTGAAGCGCAAAACGGTTTTCTTCAACTCGATGACAATCTCCCTGGCTTAGGGATTGAACTGGATACTGAGCACCTGCACAACTTTAAGGTAGTTCAATGAGTAGCCAAATATACACTGGCGTATACCCGATAGCCCCGGTTCCGTTTAATGATGATGAGAGCCTCGATTTAGACGGTACTCGCCGTGTGCTGGACTGCATGATTGATCAGCAAGTGGATGGCATATGCGTGCTAGCCAACTACTCTGAACAATTTTTATTGTCCGACGAAGAACGCGATACCATTTTGCAAGTGAGCCTGGAACACATTGCAGGCAGGGTTCCGGTTATTGCCACTTGCTCACATTATTCGACAACGATAGTTGTTAAACGAATTGAACGCGCAAAAAGTCTGGGCGCGTCCATGATCATGTTGATGCCGCCTTACCACGGCGCTTTATTGAAAGGATCGGAACAGCATACTTACGATCAATTTGCACGCGCAGCAGATGTCGGGTTGCCCATTATGATTCAGGATGCCCCTTTGTCGGGGGTCAACTTGTCTGTTGAATGTATGGCGCGAATGGCAAAAGAAATTCCCGGTGTTTCCTATTTAAAAATCGAAACGCCGCAAACAGCAGACAAACTTGCGGCGGTTATAAAGGCTGCCGGTCAATCTATTGATGGCCCGTTTGATGGTGAGGAATCCATTACATTGCTTGCCGATCTTGATGCTGGTGCTACGGGAACCATGCCAAGTGCATCCATACCTGATCTTATTAAAAAGGTGTTAACTGCGTATCAAACAGGTGATAGAGACGCAGCACAGCAGCAATATAACCACATTTTGCCCTTTATCAATTTCGAAAATCGGCAATGTGGGTTAAGAGCCTGCAAATCTTTAATGATGGAAGGCGGTGTTATCAAAAGCGACTATGTTCGCCATCCGCTTGAAAAGTTACCGATGCGTAGCCGTAAAAGTCTGCTGGAGATTGCAAAATCCATCGACCCAATTGTACTGCGGTGGGGTCATTAACATGACGGCTCTGGAAGCTGGCAAGGGCAATACGCAAAGCGATGTGCGCAGAATCGATCGCAAGAGTCTGGCAGAACGTGTAGCGGACGAACTTCGCGATTTGGTGTTGTTGGAAAAATTGGCGCCAGGTGTCAGTATTCCGGAACGTGAAACGGCTGAGGCACTGGGTGTGAGTCGAACACCGTTGCGAGAGTCTTTGCGAATATTGGCAGCAGAAGGTCTAGTGGATGTTGCGCCCAATCGTCCTCCTACAGTTGCCAACCCGTCAATTGCTGAGCTGGGTAGTTTGTTAAAAGTGCAAGGGGCGCTTGAAGCGCTGGCAGGAGAACTTGCCTGTGAACACGCTGATGAAAGTGAGATTGAACAAATTCTCAACATAGAAGCCGAGATGAGAGCGGCATCGGATTCATCTGAACCTCTGACGTTTTTTCAATTGGATATGAAATTTCATTCGCTGATAGTGGCAGCATCAAACAATAAGCCGCTTATCGCCACGCACCAGAATTACAACTCGCGATTGTGGCGTGCC
>CALIMV010000462.1 GCA_938045275.1 uncultured Granulosicoccaceae bacterium | reverse complement strand
TGAGCTGATACTGTGACGCTATTGCGATTAACCTATCAGAGCACAGTATAAATCGCGACTCCAGGCCGATACCCTTGTCAAACCTAGATATTTACGCTTCAGATCGTTCTCGAAGCTGAGTACCTAATTATCTAGTATCTTAGGATTCGGGAAAACGCCTGCATCCATTATCGGTGGAATTGGCAAGTGCCACAACAAAGCACAAGCAATAGCGGCTTTTCTCGGGTTCAGTGGTTTCTTGCCATTCTCATTATTGCTGTGCTTGTCGTCTCCGTCCTGGTAACTGGATACTTTTCTACTAAGAAGCAGCAAACCCAAGCTTTCCACAAAGCATCACAAACACTGTTCCATGGGGTCGATCTGCGAGCGGCTGAGCTGCGAAATGCGCAAAAATCTATGCTAGGTATGTACTATGCGTCGGATGAATTCGCTGGTGCTGACATAGAAGCATTTGCAGCCCAACTACGACAGTACATGCCTGCACTGCACAGCCTTGGTATGGTCGAGCACGTCGATGGTGCTATGCTAGATCACTACGAAAAATGGATGGCAGAAGCAGGCAACGACTCGTTCCAAATACACGAATACAACTTAGAAGGACGGGTTGCTACTGATCGATCGAGAGAAACCTATCTTCCCATCATATCAGTTGACTCCGGAGATTCAGTCAAGCGAAAACTGCTTGGTACAAATCTCAGCTCGCTCGATGCAGTTGCCTCTCAGCTACCCTTCGTCATACGTTCAGGTGAAGCGTTTATGGTGCCAATACCTGACAATTGGCCAGTACCCGGAGACACACTAATATTTCAACCTGCTTATTTCGGATTGTCTTCACCAACCGATAAGACAGATCGCGAACAACTGTTCGCTGGAGGGATCTGGATGTCAATCGATCTAGATGATCTACTACTAAAGAACGCCGATACCAATACCGCAGGCACCATCACGCTCACTGTTCGCTCTGCCGATAACAAGTTTGATGTGATCGCTCAAAAAACTACTCTTGGGATATCAAAAGGAATAGATGTAGGGTACGAACGTATGTTCACCAGTACCACATTGGGGTCGGGCGCATCTAAGCTTACGCTTTTATTTGAACGCCAAGCGTTGATGCCCAAAACAAATGCAATGGCGATACTAGGAATTGCTTTTTCCTTATTTACCATTGGTGTGCTACTAATTGCATTCATCTATAACTGGCGTTCCGCTCAACACGAAAGACTTTATAGTTTGCGCGCGATCAATAAAGAACGCGAAAACGCAGAACTTACGCTTAAGTCGATCAATGATTCAGTTATCTCCCTAGACGCTAACTTGTCGATTGTCTACTTGAACCCGTCTGCACAAAAGTTCTTACAACTGCACGATGAGGAAGTATTGGGCGATCCCTTTGAAAAACATGTACAGCTTGAAAGCGTAAAAGATGTAGACAGTGAAGTGGAAAGCTTCCCGGGTCTAGTACAAACCCTAAATTCATTAGAAAACAACAAGCGTGTCAGTTTCGATGTCGAAATATTGCAAGACCATTTAGTAGGTTCCACGGTAAAGCTCACCATTTCTCAAATGCACGGAATCGATGGTGACGCCGACGGGTGTATTTTGGTTTTGGAGGATGTGAGCAAAGAGCGTAAGCTAAGAACTGAGCTCGAATTTCGAGCCAACCATGATGCGCTCACCGGGTCCTACAACCGATTTTATTTCGATAAGCGACTTGCACAGTTAGTTGACGATGTGCCTGCCAGCGGTCGTTCACACGCTTTGTGTTATATCGACCTGGATCAATTTAAAATTGTAAACGACACGTGCGGCCACCCTAGTGGAGATCGATTGCTTTGCGAGCTCACTGATGCGTTGCGCGAGCGCCTGCGCGCATCAGACGTACTCGCTCGCCTAGGCGGTGATGAGTTCGGCATTATAATCTGTGATGCTGATGAAAAGGCAGCACTACTCATTGCAAATAAACTCTATGCCTTTTTCCAGACCTTTGTATTTGAAGATGAAGGTCGAGCATTTCCGGTTCACGCAAGCATCGGATTCGTGGGTATCAATGCAGACCATTGTGAGCTTCAAAGTATCATGTCCGCAGCTGATGCTGCCTGTTATACGGCAAAGGATTCAGGCCGGAACGCATTGGTAGTGTATTCGGAAACCGATGCTGTCATGTCGGAGCGCCAAGAAGAGATGAACTGGTTGCCGATCTTGACGAGCGCACTGAGCGACAGTGGCAGTAAGTTCATGCTGTTGGTCCAGGGCGTTGCCGATATCGGCCCTAAACCAGTCTTAACATCTATTACACACTACGAATTTCTACTTCGACTGAAGTATACCGACGGCGAATTGCTAACACCGTCTAAATTCATTAAAGCGGCAGAGCGTTACAATTTAACGCGTGATATTGATCGATGGGTTATCAAAAATGCGCTAACGACCGTCGCCAGAGTTCAAAATGAGCTACCGCAGGATTGCACGTTCTCCATCAACCTGTCCGGACAATCAGCTGGCGATTCTACACTGTTGCCGTTTATTGCAGAACAAATGGCACTTCACAGTGCAGACCCTGGGCGTTTCTGGTTCGAAATCACAGAGACGGCCGCAATCTCCCACTTTGCGAATGCAGCGTCCTTGATTACAGGAATACAAGCGCTCGGCTCAAGTGTTGCACTCGACGATTTTGGTTCCGGGCTTAGCTCATTTGGGTATCTACGACAACTACCAGTAGATGTTTTAAAGATAGACGGGCAGTTCATCAAGGATATCGATACAAGCGATGTGGCAAAAGAGATGGTTCGCGCTATGCATCATGTAGCCAGGGCAATGGGCTTGAAGACGGTAGCAGAATTTGTTGAAAACGAGACTGTTTTGAAGGAGCTTGCTTCGATCGGTGTCGATTATGCACAGGGGTATTTTATTGCCATGCCTTGCGAGATCGAAGAAGCACTAGATCAGGCAAAAACGCAAACCTTACTCGAAAAGAAGCATCGCAAAGCCAGCTAAAACGCCTTGCGCAAATAGATACAGCTAGTTACGGTAAAAACCGAGCACCCAACACCAAGCTAGCAGAATCTTGATGGTTCCTCGCAGGTCGCAAACGAAGCTCGTATTTACCTGGCAAATTATCGGTGGTACTGGCTTACATTCGATTGCAATGTTTGCCCGGACAAACCCCTTGCTGTTTTAATGCATGTGCGTACGTTTTCGAATCACTTCACTGTATGCACAGATTTTACACCAGCGCTCACTTCCGAGGTCAATACATACCCAATTGAATTGACGTTTCCAGATACAAACTGGATAACCTCAGCCGGGTCGGAGAAAGCGACTGGTCTTTTTGCACGACCTGAGAACAGAAGTCTAGACCATGCAGCCTTCACCTGCGAATCCGCTTTGCCTAATGCAGAGCGATTGAATTCAGTTTGAATTAAATCGTTGCTAACCAAAAGTGCTCTTGTTCCGTCGGGTAGCTTACGACTCTTGCCAAGAAAAAGTTTGCGCACTTCACGTGCAGACATCGTCTCAGTAGTATTGTTTTGATTTACGATCACTGAAATCGACTGTGCCGCAGCGCCAAGTCGCTGCATATAGAAAGCGGTGCCGAAGAGTAACAAACAAACGCTGAATGTTAGTACTTTCATTTTCATCACCATTAGAATGTGAAATCCATTGCCACACTGAGTAGATTGACATCTTCGGAAATTTCACTCTGTGCAAAATCGTATTCAATGAAATTGGCTCCTATCGAATCTCGCGATGTCTTTTCGAATTGTAGCTTCAAAGCGGCGCTTTCGAACACATCCCACCGCATACCTGCGGCTACGGTTGTTTGGTCACCTACAGAAAAAACTAAATTCAATGGCGCTCTAAGTGGGTCAAGCTGCGGTACTGGAGGTAAAATTACTTCGGTCTTACTCACATGTTTCATTTGGGACAACGTCATGTAAGGTGTGAAATTTTTCCATCTAATTCCCGCCGTCAAATACCAAGCATTGAAACTTGGCACAACTGATTTTTTGATACGTCTCTGCGTGTACTCGGTCGCAACAAACCAAGGATCCATGTCAAGCTCAAGCCCCACACCTGTAAAAGTAGATTGCTTGGCTTGTCCATCAAAACTCTCGGCAAGCGCGCTAAGCTCTGGAATAAGTTGGGCAGCCGCTGCCAAACCCATTCTTACGCTGTTGAAGTCTGAATTATTTAAAGCAGATCTCGTACTAACGTGGGTCAGTCTTAGTTTAGCCACTCCGCGTTCGAAAGCTACATTTGCTCCAATGGTATCCTTCAGGTTGATCTTTGTGTTATTAGGAAAATTTTTCTCGTTCTGACCAATGAATGCTTGGCCACTTACAAGCGTCTGACCTACCTCTACAAGACCATTGATATCCGCACCGTTAAAATTTCGAAGAGGTACTTGGTAATAAGTGTTTTCCGGTGGCCGCAAAGTTGTGTTGGCATAGCCAACTTCACGATAATCCGAAACCATGAAAAAGGGTGCGCCAATGCGCCCGACTCGTATAGCAACACTATCGGTGACTTGACCTTTCAAATACGCCCATTCGATCTCAGGTGTGAATTCACCATCCTCGTTTTGTCGGCTGAGCGCTTGAATCGTGCCCGAAAAATAGGGGCTGAAATCCGTGTCAAACTGGATTCCGAGCCGAGAATCAAGCTTGAAGGTTCCAGAATCGTTCGCGCCATCAACACCTCTGCCGATAAAATATTCAGATTCTGAATTATCAGTGACAGCGTATCCAAGCGTACCAAATCCAGATATGCGGATTGCTGGCGCAGCCCAACTGACAGTTGATTGCGAGACGATGAAAATCATTAGTGCGATAAGACATGGTATGGGCCGTACAAACATAAGTAGACAATATTGCACTTAGATATTTAAAACTACGAGCATGCAAAGAACACGCCTGTAGCACCACCTATCGACTTACTTTGATTTTGGCAGAGTTATTAGGGAATAAAGTGCAACAACGAAATTAATACTGCAATACGGGCCGAACCACTGCACGCGTTTGTTTTTATTGATAAACAGCTTCATATCGTTTTTTATGGCTCTAAAGTTACGTTTTTAGCCACAATTATGCCGTTTAAGATCAGGCCGGTTTATTGGCGAATTTAATGTCGCGCCCTACTTTTTGACGGATCGACCAAGCGCGTCACTTGATTATTCATTAACGTTCCTGAGAACGTTCCATTTACGCCACGGGCACACCGCCTTCGCTTTCCATTTGTAACCAGTCATTCAAGACCGTCCTAGACATCCAAAACCAAGTCTGATCGCATGGGTTCATCAGCCAAGTGTTGTTTCCAAAGCAAAGCACCCTACTCGCAACTTTCCGCTAAAACCGATTCTGAAAAATGACATCTTGACTGTCTGTTTGCGGCGTTGCCCGACGCACTATCAGCTGCATGATCACTCGCTAACGCCATTGATCGCAACGATACAACTTCCAATACTGGTACCGACTCCACACACACTGAACTGGCCCATCGACACCTCGGTGCAAAGTGGCAACCCGGTGGTGGTGACAATGGCGATGGCAGCTCACCTTGAATCGGTTCGAACAACGTGCTCTCTTCGCCTGGGTCCAATCGAGGTACCGATGCTAGCAATGCCTTTGTGTACGGATGAGCTGGTGCGTTGAATAATGCCTCGGCATCTCCCTCTTCAACC
>CALIMV010000461.1 GCA_938045275.1 uncultured Granulosicoccaceae bacterium | reverse complement strand
TACTAGAGTGCACCGGTGTTTGATTAATTTCAGATGTTTCGTTAATAACATTGACACATACCGAATTGAGCAATGTTGCCGCAGCACCTTTTGCCTTAGTACATGTTGCGCAATCTGAATGACAGCACCGTATTGCACATTATTGTCATTCAGATTGTGTTTTCCACTAATATCGCTGAATGTTGGCTCATCACATTCCACAATATCGCCAACCCATTCCAACCCAGACGCTCCTTTTAGTTGCTGAACTGTCAAACCAACCAAATAAATTCGCACCGGCGTATCGATTAGCTCAGTCATTCGTAAATGAGACAAGGTCTCCTTGAGCCCATCAACAATAGAAAGGTTTTCCGAATATTCCAGGGTTCGTGTAAACAAAGCATGCCCGGAAACACAGAATGTATGTTTGCAGTAACCAAGCACGTTACACAGAACCAGACAGGGTTGATCACTACTTCCAAATAGATGTGCTACGGCTTCGGCGCTGGTTGCAACGGACCGAAAAGTAACATTACTCTGTTCAACGTAGGCTAGCCACAGCCGACTAATCTCTGACAAGTTCATTTTCTGAACCAGCAAAGCATTGAGCCCAGTGTGTTTTTTCGGTGTTTGAATTATGGCATTCGGGAATCGATCAATAAGAGTTTTGCGTAGTGCTTTTCTGTGTGAACGCTGATGCATTAACGAACCGCTTGGTTGCAACGGATAGGCATCAATCTCGGTGTGTTCACTGTCGATCACCAGGTGTACAAGATGCTGTTTCGATTCAAGCCACTCACAGGGCTTATATCCAGCTTGCCCAATA
This sequence comes from uncultured Granulosicoccaceae bacterium, assembly GCA_938045275.1. Lineage (GTDB taxonomy): Bacteria > Pseudomonadota > Gammaproteobacteria > Granulosicoccales > Granulosicoccaceae > Granulosicoccus. Next base: position 8,315 of record CALIMV010000461.1, on the reverse strand, counting down.
CGTAAATCCTCAGCATATACACTGACACACGTATTTCGCTCAAAATGCATCCAGACACCGAGCTTGCCATTGATGTACAAGACAGTGCTCATAACATAGCACCTGCCTGGCCCACCGCGCTGTAAATCGGGCCTAATACAGCCATAGCGACCCAAAGTAATAGTGCTCCTAATACACATAACATGACAGGACCAATCATTCGCTCAACACGATCGAGTGAATACTGCCCATTGAATTGCAGCTGCTCTGCACACTGTTTTAAAGCTACGGTGAGCACACCTGCTCGCTCACCCGCCATGATCATCCTTACAAACAGTGTTGGTAGTGCTTGTTGGGCTTGCATAGCCTCACCAATGCTTGCACCATTCAATACTTGCTTTTGCGCAATAGCCAATTGCCTGTTCAATACCCGGTTAGTAACAAGGGACTGACTTATTTTCATTGCATCGGTAATTTCGACGCCGGATTCGTACAACAAACCGGTATTACGAGCGTAACGTGCCAAAGAAAAACAGCTTATAATTTGGCCATAAGTGCCACGCAGAAGTAGCGCTTGCAAACACTTTTTAAGTGGTGAGTCAAATAGCCATATTGCTGAGAATATGCCGACGAATAAGCCAATGTACAACACTGAACCAAAGCCCGCGCTCCGCACATAATCTGAAATATTTAACAACAACACGGTGTGCAAAGGTAAAGGCGATTCGCTCATGGCAAGCAGTGGTAACATTGCCGGCACCAGATATATCAACACGAACAGGAAAACCACAATCAAACAAACGAGAGCAAACACCGGATAAGTCAACACTGATTTGAACCGTTGGGTTAAATTCGACTGCCACTGTAAATTCGCTGCTTGCAACTCCAGGCACTGTGCTAACCTGCCGCTGCTTTCTCCCGCCTTTATCGAAGCAATATAGTCGGGGCCAAAAAGTCCGGGATAACTGGCCATGGCCGTTGATAGACTTTCACCAAGGTCAATTTTGCAGTGCACATCAGACAACGCACGCCTTACTACTCGACGGTTTTCCAATTGGATTAGTTCCTCAAGCGCTTGAAGAACCGGAACGCCAGCAACGAGTAGTTGCGCAAAGTTTCGTGTGAATATCGCAGCAGCAAACGCGGGCCAACGAACAATGCCGGGACCTATGCGCGCTCTATTTGCCATTGCTTGCAATAGCGATGCTGGCAGTGGTTGCCAACCACGCTGATAAATCCAATGCTCCAACTCCGTGATATTTTGGCTACTGGAATATCCGGAATGTACACGGCCCTGCTCATCAATTGCTCTGTAATGCATTCCTTGCATGGCAATAGTCCTTAGTCTTTATTGTTAATGGTTACAAATAAAATTTTATAAACGCTAAATAGCGGGACAATCAGTCTTCCATGATTGAATCACCGAAAACGCGGCGTAACTCGTTTGCTGTTGTAAGCCCTCTATTTAAATAATCTTTGGCAACTTGCCTCAGCGGCACCATGCCATCTTCAACAGCCTGTTGATGTAATGCAGAAAACGACGCGCCACTGGCTAGTAGTGTCGACAACGCCTCTGTTACCATCAAACACTCAAAAATCGCAATTCGGCCGACGTAACCTGTGCCGCTGCACACGCCACAATCACTATTTTTCTGAAGACAGTGCCTGCATAACTTGCGAATCAAACGCTGAGCAACGATTCCGGTTAGCACGCTTGCCATCATTGACCTTTCAGTACGCAGTTCCAGCATTCTGGCAATCGCCCCCATACTGTCATCAGCGTGTGTTGACGTAAGCACCAAGTGCCCCGTCATCGACGCGCGACAGCTCATAGCGCAGCTATCCGGGTCTCGAACCTCACCAACCAAAATAACATCAGGGTCTTGTCGCAGTACACCACGCACCCCTTCGGCAAACCCAAACGCTGCACTGCTATGCACGCGTGTTTGCTGGATATTGACTATCGGGTATTCAATTGGATCTTCCAATGTCATGATATTCAATGCGGAGGCATCTAACGTGCGCAACAGCGCATAAAGTGTTGTCGTTTTGCCTGAACCGGTTGGCCCGCACACTAACAGTAGCCCACTGGGCTCACGCACCATTTTCGTTAGTGTTTTTTCTATTTCGCGATCTGAGCAAAGCGCATTTAGCGTTAGTAGTCCACGTTGACGATCTAAGACCCGCAGTACCAGATTTTCTCCAGCATGCAACGGAAAGCTGGCCACTCGAAAATCTATTTTTTGACCATGTATGGAATGGGAGATATGGCCATCCTGCGCCAAACGTGTCTCTGCTATGTCTATGTCACTTAGCACTTTGATACGCACAATAAGGGCAGACCAGTAGCTGATATGCAGACAACATATAACCTGCAATACGCCGTCGATACGATACCTGACCTGTACATAGGTGGATTCAGGCGTTAAGTGAATATCAGATGCGCGGCGTGTAATCGCATCTTGTAAAATAGCGTCAACCAGCCGAATTATCGGCGAGTGCTCGTTCTGAAGTTGTTCACTGATGCTATTGATCTGTTCATCCAACTCCCGCAGAACAGCTTGCAATGAATTGTAAACACCAAAACACTTATCAAGCGCTTGTTTGATCTGCTTAATGTTCGCACGTCGATATTCGATGCTGACATTCAGATCAATTTCACGGCGCACACGATCGCGGACCAGAACATTGGTTGGATCGCCCATTGCTATAATCAGATGGTTTTTACGTCGGTCTAAAGAAATGGGTAAAACGGTAAAATGTCTGGCTATGCGTTTAGGAAGTAAGGCAAGCGCATTGGCGTCAGGGACAAAGGCGTCGGTGTCTAACGCAAGCGTTGCATTGCCACTCAGGTAACGCGCAAGCATGCCCATAGAAACGAACTCTGTACTTAGCAGGGCACTGCGAATCGGCACCTGTTTAAGTGCGGCCTCTTTTCGCACAACTCGCGCCTGATCTTCGCTTAGAAGATTATCGCGTTGCAGTTTATCGAGAAGCTTATCCATAAGCTTTTTTTATTTTCGAAGATAGGTTTAAAATTGCATAAAATGTTAATTCAACACCTGACTCTCTGAGTTCGCCGGGTGCAACACTGTGGGCTTCAGCACGATCAGCAACTCGCTTTGCTGCCGAGTTTTACGACGTTGGCGAAACAAGGCTCCAACGACAGGCAAACTGGCCATACCCGGCAATGAGCGATCGCTGCCATCTTTTATGTCTTGCATCAAGCCACCAATAATGGCCATCTCGCCACTTTTAACTCTCAGCATCGATTCCATTTCGCGCACCTGAATCTCTGGCACACTGTTGCGAACAGCAGCTGATGCAAGCTCTGGATTTGGATCGTCCACAAAACCGAGAATTCTTGAAAGGGTTGGTCGCACATTCAACATAACTTCATCTGCCTCATCAATATAAGGCGTGACATTCATAACCAGCCCTACAGGCACAGTATGGATTTGGGTTTCTGTAATAATTTCGTCTTTGTTTTCTGAGCGTTGACGCTCTACATTCACGGTAAAATAGACGCGGTTATCAACTACTTTTAGGACTGACGTTTGGTTATTCAATGCGATAATGCGTGGTTTAGAGAGTATGCGAACATCGCCGAATTGTTCCAACAAATTTAATGTGCCTGACAGGGTACCCAGCTCACTTTCTTGTACCAGGCTTAGCAACCCACTTGGCGCCACAATACGATTAACTGTATCGGCATTAACTTGTGCTGAGCCGGATAAAATTTGTGCGGCACTGACCCCTGTCACTTTGTTGGATAGTAACTGCCAATCGATTCCAGCCTGAAATTCGTTCGATAATGCCACCTCGACAACCGTGGCTTCAATCAGAACCTGCCGTTGCGCATGCTCGTTAAGCTTATCAAGGTAATTTTGCAACCGGGTATGCAGTGGCGCTGCCCCGTTCAGCGTAACCATGCCAGCATCTCTGTTAATGGTGTAGTTCGACATGTGTAGGAGGTCGGCGGCGTTTACCAAACCATCAAGATCAGTTGCAAGACTTGCCCAGAAATGATGATCAGCGGTATTCAACAATGAGGTCTGCGAGCTGTTAGACACACCACCATTGGTACCTGGGCCTGCGTTAATGGTGCCCACTTGGGTTGCCAGCCCAACCTGACTGCGCGTGGACCTGTCTATATTCAGATAGTCAACGGCATAGCTTTGGGTGTAGGGTTCATCGCCCCAGAGTTGCAGTCTACCGTTTTCGATTTGCCCCCCTACCGGTACCTGCAAGGCGATCTGTTTTAATAAACTTTCGATAGGTTGATTGTCACTAACCAGCGTTACTGTACCTGAGAGTGGCTGATTGAGTTGCAATTGTAGGTTTGCGTCGTGAGCTAAAGTGTATAGAACCTGCTCTATTGGCGCGGCAACCAATTGCACTGTGATACCTTTCGCAGCGGGCGCATCAGCTTTTGCCATCACTGGCTCTATTTGCAATAAAGAGTCATTTTTCTCCTTTATTTTCTTTATTTTCTTTATTTCTGACGACAACGATTGCCAATCGGCTATCTCGTTTACAAGTGATTGGCTGTTCAACATGCTGTTTTCAATTAGCCGACCTGGCGTTTCAGCCAATTCACCCTTAACGGACTCCGTGGCACACGCACTCATTAGCAAAAAAACAGGTAGGAAAAAAATAGTACCGATAACAGAGCGAAATCGACAATGTTGGGATTTTATGCATTCGGATTGTTGTGAGACATCGTGCAAGACACCGCACAGACCAACACGTTGAACAACAACACATTGAACATCAACACATTGAAAAAATGAGTGTAAATGTGTTCCGCACGCTAAGCGCACGAACTGCAATAGTAAGAGTTGTACTAAATGACTCATCAACAAGTTCCATTTGTTGCAAAGGCGATTATAAATACCTTTGAGAAGAGCAGCTCCTGCCGCTTGCTTTAAGTCTACACCGATGTCACTTTTAATTGCAACGTGTATTGCCAATAAGAAAAGGCTTACCGCTTGTTGCAAACGGTAAGCCTGTTTACGACCCTAAACGATCTTCGACTCTACCAGTCGATAAGATTACTCAGCGGTTCGGTTAGCCCATGTCTGAAACGATGCCAAATCGTTAGAACACGCCTGCAGCGAAAGCGCCTTCATTTGGTTATCGTCACTGCGACCGGTGCGGGTTTCTTCGGCTAAGGTTACGCACACGTCAGGCGCAGCAGCCGGGGCAATGGTACCTTCGCCTCCGAAGACCCATTGCTGTGCTTCCGATCCGTCGCAGGCGGCCAGCTCAAGTGAGGCACCAGCATCTGTCGACACTGCCTGCACGCAAACATCAAATTCCGGCATATAAAGCACGCCTTCTTCGAATTTGTCAGGGTCAAAGGCCTGATCAACCAAAACTTCTCCCAACGGACTGTAACAAGTATGTGCCTGCAAACCATCTTCGGGGTTGGCGCTGGCGCCTTTGCCTTTCGCGATGTCAAGACAATAGCCATTCTGGATATTGTCAAGCAGATCGGTGACGTAGACCTCGACGTTATCTGCATAGGCCGAGCCCGAAACAAGTATCGTGGCGAAAATGGCACTGGTTAGTTTGATCATTTTAGATTCCTTTAATTCGTATTTTTGATTTTCAAGGTTACCGGCAGATTCGAATGTGAGTCTACTGAATGAGTGTTGTATGCAACAAAAACTTACCTCTTAGCAGACTGCTTACCGCCGATCTCCACACCACACTGTAGCAAGCGAGTGTGCAAATAATGTGAATACTCTTCCATTCTGGCTGTTCTGCAATAGGCCGATGGCCAATACAGCCGCATGAGGTCGTCTCTTAGAATCAATCGTGAAATAAAAGCTCGATCAAAGCACCACGCCACTACGCCACGCCACTACGCAATGTCTGTTAGATCATCGATATGCTTAAGGCCCAACAGAGATTCCAGCTTGCCTGTATAACTGCTGCTGGCGCATGTTCACTGTTGGATACAACCAGTTTTTTGCACACTTTTGGTGCCTATCCAAGTTTCTCCATTAAATAGGTGTGTTGCAAAGCAACTCGTCGCGCAGTTTCTTTCAAGTTGGCCGCCGCACTATGACCACCATCAATATTCTCGTAATAAAGAAATTCGTGACCAAGATCCTCGAACCGCGCCGCCATCTTACGCGCATGCCCTGGATGGACCCGATCGTCTTTGGTTGATGTGATGAAGAAAACTTCTGGATACTCTCCATCGCTCTGCACATTGTGATAAGGGGAGATTGACTTTAGAAAACGGCCTTCCCGTGGATTGTCGGGGTCACCGTACTCCCCTATCCAGGATGCACCCGCCAGCAGTAGATGGTAGCGCAACATATCCAACAACGGTACCGCACAAACGACAGCAGAGAAAAGATCCGGGCGTTGCGTTAGCATCACTCCCACCAACAAGCCGCCGTTTGAACCGCCCTCAATACCCAAATGAGCTGGTGATGTCATGCCCGTATCGATCAGCTCTTGTGCGATGGCGATAAAATCATTGTATATGATTTGGCGTTCGGTTTTTAAGCCCGCCTGGTGCCAAGCGGGCCCAAACTCACCACCGCCTCTGATATTGGCTTGTACATACACACCTCCCCGTTCAATCCACAGTTTACCGCGCATGGCAGAGTAGGCAGGGTTAAGCGATACCTGAAATCCACCATAACCGTAGAGCAAGGTGGGGTTGCGTGAGTCCATTGATAAATCACGCTTGCGGACAACGAAATACGGAATCAGCGTTCCGTCTGATGAAGGTGTTTCAAACTGTTCAGCGATCATTGAACTGCTGTCAAACCAGGCTGGCAATGACTTTACAGCTTGATTGCTACCAGTAGCACAATCGTATTTCCATAACGTACTGGGGGTAAGGAAACTCTCAGTTGAGACAAACGCGATATCTTCTTTATGATGAGTTGCTCCAATTGATACAGAGCCTGCAACCGGAAAATCCAGCGGTACGGAAACCCATTCTGTGCCAGTCCAGTCGAAAGCCCGAGCACTGCCGGAAATATTTTCAAATATTGATACCAGCACAGCTGAGCGCGTTATGCCATAGTCGTTGATAGAAGCGCGTATGGTCGGGCTGTAAAGTAAGTGCACCTCAGCTATGCGCCTCTTTGCGGCAAAGTCTGACCATGAAAAGCTGACAAGATCGCCCGATTTAAAGCCTAGCCAGTCTTCGTTCAGACTGACTAGCATCTGATCTTTGAATATAGTGCCAATGTCGCACTTTGGTGGAACTGTCAGTGGCACTTTTTCCTGCGCCTTTCCACCACTCATTGGTAACCAATAGTAATACCTGTCGTAAAAGCTGACTGATCGAACAAGTATGATTTCTCGCAACTCGTCTGTAATTTCTACCGTAAGCGCAGAAAAGCTAACGTCTGTTTTCGTACCGCGGCCAATTTCAACCGCATGTTCAATTGCTGTACCACGGCGCCATAGTTTGGTGATCATTGGGTAACCGCTGTCGGTCATTGTAGCGTTACCATCGGCATCCTCACCAAAGTCAGTCCCGACTAGCACGTGATCTTTATCAAGCCAGCAGAGTCTACTTTTCGATTCTTTGGTAACAAAGCCGTGCTCGATAAATACCTTGTTGCGAATATCAAATTCGCGGTATATCGCCGCATCTTTACCGCCGTCAGACAGGCAGACTAAACACAGATCCTCACCCGGGCGTAGCGTCACATTTCCCTTATATACCCAGTTTCTTTGTTCGGCTTTAGCCAAGGCATCAATGTCTAACACCTCTTCCCAGTCAGGCGTGTCAGTAAGGTAGCTTGCCAGTGTTGCCGTTCGCCATACACCGCGAACATGATCCTCATCCTGCCAGAAATTGTGCACTCTACCATCCCGATAAGACACATACGGAATTCTGTCTTTGGAGTTAACTATGGTCAGTGCTTCAGCATACATCTGCTCGAATAGCGGATTGGCTTCCAGGCGTAATAATGTTCTAGCATTCCAGGCCCTCACTTTCTCCAGTGCGGCTTCTCCCATCACCTCTTCAAGATACAGATGGCGTTCAAGTTCTGAGTCTGGTGTAGGCATCGTATAGTTGATGAAGTAATTTATGTTTTTACTAACAATAGAAAAGTGATCTTAGCGGCCTCCGAGAATGATCGCCATATTACTTTCATTGTTGGCATTTTCACTCAAAAGCTTAGCCAATGCATTGGTCGGAAAAAGTCGATTGATCATAACGGTAGGCGAACCGGTGACGTATTTGACGGTAATCGCTAGTCTCGTATTAACTCCCTGAGCAGTGAGCAGTGAGCAGTGAGCAGTGAGCAGTGAGCAGTGAGCAGTGAGCAGTGAGCAGTGAGCAGTGAGCA
>CALIMV010000460.1 GCA_938045275.1 uncultured Granulosicoccaceae bacterium | reverse complement strand
GAAACGATTGTTGATGCCATGGTAACCAGCCTGTGTGCTATGCACGATTTGCGTAAGTCGGCTTCCGAGCCTCGCAATTCTCGCCAGGGCAGTGTCTATATTGTGAAACCAAAACAACATGGTCCTGAAGAAGTGGCGTCGTCGGTTGATCTGTTTGCTCGAGTTGAAAAAGCGCTGGGTTTGGATGAAAACACGTTAAAAATTGGCATCATGGACGAAGAACGACGCACATCAGTCACACTAAAAGCGTGTATTGGTGCGGCGAGTCAACGTGCGATTTTTATCAACACCGGATTCCTTGACCGCACTGGTGACGAAATGCACACCAGTATGCATGCCGGTGTCATGATCCCGAAAGGTGAAGTAAAAACATCAACCTGGTTGCTGGCTTATGAAGACAACAACGTTGATGTAGGTCTTGAATGTGGGTTGCAGGGCAACGGACAAATTGGTAAAGGCATGTGGGCAATCCCTGACCAAATGGCTGACATGCTGGAGGCCAAAATCGGTCATCCTGAAGCCGGCGCAAACACAGCGTGGGTACCGTCGCCAACAGCTGCCGTATTGCATGCAACGCACTATCACGAGGTAGACGTGGCTGCTCGTCAAGCTGAAATTGCCAAGCGTAGTTCAGCAAAGCTTGACGACATTCTTACTCTTCCGTTGGTTGAGCCAGGTCGAAATTTTTCAGATGAAGAAATGCAGCGTGAGATGGACAACAATGCACAAGGCATCCTTGGCTACGTTGTTCGATGGGTGAATCAGGGTGTTGGTTGCTCGAAAGTGCCAGACATCAACAATGTTGGTCTAATGGAAGATCGTGCAACTTTACGCATATCCAGTCAATTTTTGGCGAACTGGCTGGCCGCGGGTTTGATCAGTGAATCGCAAGTACGCGACACCATGGAAAAGATGGCATTGGTTGTTGATAAACAGAATGCAGCTGACCCTGAATACACGCCAATGGCACCCAATTTCGATTCAAGTGTGGCCTTTCAAGCGGCGCTCGACTTAGTGCTTAAAGGTATTGATCAGCCAAATGGATACACTGAATTCATTTTGACAGCCCGTCGTCGAGAGAAAAAAGCACAGGGATAGGGCGGATTTAACCACCCGAATTAAGCAATTTAGGTTCCTCGGGAATCATTTGGCGTTGATAGTGTCCATACCTGCCGAAGGTCGCTAATTCGGCCTGTTGGTCTAGAATACGATATACGAATTCAGGAGATTCTAATTAATGAGCCGTCTTATGAACACATCAATCAGTAAAACCATTGTTATTGCAGGCATCGCTGGTGCTTTTCTCACCGGTTGTGCTTCAATTAATCCGCTGGCGAAACCAGACCCGCGTTGGGCAGACTTCAAGTCGTGGACCAAAGTTACCGAAGGCACTGAACCAACGGGTGACCCGAGCAAATTACTCGGCGTGGTTCATAAAGGTCCAGATGGCTACCGGGATGTGTATGTGAACGATATTGCAAAGGATGCGCTGTTGGGGCCTGCTCCAAACGATTTTCCTGAAGGTTCGGTCATTGTAAAACATCAGTTTGACAATAAAGCAGATTGGGAAGCGGGTAAGAATGGTGATGTGACAATAAGCATTAAGTCCGCTGACGACGGCACGCGAAACAAAGACAACTGGACTTGGGCAGCCGGAATGAAAGCTAAAGCGGGTCCAAGTGATTTTTGCTCTGGTTGTCACACCGCAGCACTTAGCTTGTACGATTCTGACTTTGTGTTTACTACTGCTGGTTTCTTAGAAAAGCACGCAGCAGAGTAAATTCTCCTCATACTTGGTCTGTTCACAGAATTATTTTCTGCTGGCAGGTGAGTGATATTAAGCAATGTCAGCAAGTGATTTGCTGGCATTGCTAAAACATTTGCATCTGCGCATCGGTTATTGCCCCAAAACTGGTACCCATAAATTGCAATATGCCATCGGCTGCAGGCGCCAGTTGTTTATCCAGATAGTGTTGATAGTCAGGTAAACCTGTCAGGTTTTCAGTTGGCTCTGGTCCGTTTCTGGTGATCACATAGCTCACCCAACTCCCCGGTTTTGTTCTCATCTTTCGCGCCGCCTGCACATGCGGAGGTACATTGCGTTGATAGTCATTTAATTTTCTGCGTAACCGTTTGCGATACGCAATATCTGCATCGCGTTTGCCATTTAATAGATCAAGAGCTGTTTGCCGTACAAACTCTTCAAACGGTTGATCGGTAAAGATGCGTTGAAACAGGGCTCGTTGAAACTCACGTGCCAGAGGAGTCCAATCGGTTCGAGCAGCTTCTAAGCCTTTGACAATCAATTCGCTTTCACCGTTTTCATCGACAACCATACCGGCGTAGCGTTTCTTGCTTCCCGTTGGCATTCCACGAACCGTTGGCATCAGGAAGCGGCTATAAAGCGTTTCAAATTCCACTTCCAGGTAGCACGTTAACGAGAAATCCGTTTCGAGTTTTTTGCGCCACCAGCTATTCAATGAATCGGTAAGCCGTTTACCTATTTTATGCGCACTGTCGCGATTGTGGTTTTCGCCGAGTAAAACAAATAACGAATCGGTATCGCCATAAATTACCTGATATCCCTGTTCTTCGATTTTATCTCGTGACGATGTGATGATATCGTGCCCGCGACGCGTAATGCTTGAGGCCAGTTGGTGAGAGTGGAAGCGACAACCGTTAGTGCCTAACACGCCGTAAAACGAATTCATAATGATCTTGATCGCTTGCGATAGTGGCTTATTGGCTGTTTCTTTGGCTATATCGCGTGCTTGCCATAATTGCTCAATAATCCCTGGCAATATATGTGTGTCGCGAGAGAAGCTGGCTTCCATAAAGCCTGGTATTGGGTCATCATCTTTTATTGCAAGGCCTAAAGGGTCTATGCAGAAAGTTCGAATAATACTGGGGTATAGACTTTTAAAATCGAGCACCAAAACGTTTTGATAAATACCCGGTTGTGAGTCGAGCACATAGCCACCGGGGCTGCCTAGGCCGTTACTAGCGCTATTGACATCGGGTGCTACATAGCCGTGTCGGTGCAGGCGCGGCAAATACAGGTTATCAAATGCCGCCACTGAACCGCCTAGTCGATCTATCGCAAGTCCTGTCAGGTTAGCTCTTTGTATTGCAAATTCAATAAGATCAGCTTTGATAAAAATGTCGTTGACCAGTTGGCAGTCTTTAATATTGTAATCGGCCAGTTCCTGTTTGTTATTTTTGAATAGCTCATTTATACGAGCTACCTTATTCTCATTAGAGCTGATCAGTTTTCCTTCACCGAGCAATTCACTTGCGACGTTGTCCAGTGAGAAACTATCGAACGCCCAAAAGCCCGCTTTTAGCAAATCGATACCATCGAGCACAGCACGTCCAGGCAGTTTGGCCATACGTGGTTGGCCAGGGTTACCTGGTTGGAGAATGGCTGCTGAGTCTGTACCACGACCCATATCGAATGGTATACCGAGGGCGCGGCATTTTCGATCAATAAAATTTAAATCAAAATTAGTAATGGCCCAACCGATAATAATGTCTGGGTCGACTACTCTGAGCCACTTGAAAAACGCCGTTAACAGCGTTCTTTCATCTTGACAATAATGCAGTTCGTAGTCCGCTTGCACGGTGACTGAGCCATTGCCGATCATGTATACGCGATTTTGCGTTTTTTCGCCGTGCATAATGGCGCCAGCTATAGAGTAGAGCTGGTCAGAGCTGCCGCGAGTTTCAATATCCAGTGATAATGCGCGCAGTTTCGGTGTTACGGTTGCCGGTTTGATACGTGGATTTGAAAATGATAAAAAGTCAGATCCTTTGAGTAATGTGCCTGTAGCCTCAAAACCTGCACAAACGAAGCGTTCCATCAGATAACGATCGCTGGGTTTTATATCTGATTCATAAAGTTCAACTGATTGTTGTCTTAACGCGTTCAAATCGCGTTGATGCCGAAAATACAGCCCATCAACATTGTGCCCATCGAGGCTTTTGAGTGATAAGGCTTCGCGTCGTGAATTGAATGGCGATTGCAATGCATTGCTATGCTGGACAAAACAGACTGCTTCCTGGTTTTGCACCTGACAACGCACAGGTCCCTGCTCGGTAGCACCCCAGAAACACAGTTCAATCCCATTATTTGTGTCTCTCCAGTGTCGGGTGAGTAAATACCCTGTAACGCTCTGTGTCATGCAAGCGCCTTCACTGGTTCATCGTGTAACATAGTCATGACTGCATTTAATTGTTCTTCAACATGATTCGATATCTTCCCGGCATCCTTCTGGTACAAGTTGTAACAGCCATTCTACTATGGGTCAATATTGATGCCACGCCACGCGATCTAGCTATTCAATTTGGCGTGCCAGCCATATTGATAACACTGGTTACCGGGCTCTGGTTTGCAAGCATTGCGCGTGCAGATTCTGAGCGCGCGAACACCAAGCTGCGGATGCAACATGCACGCGAGCGCGAAAAAATCCAGGTGAGTGCGGAGAAAAGTAAAGCCCGCATCATGGAACAAACTCAAAAAGAAATTCGTAAACAGGAAAAGCGCATTGGACGAATAGCAAGTTTTAAGGTAAGTCTTGCTTTTATTGCTGCAAGTGCTGCCGGTGTGCTGATGCTCATCATTGAGCTTTTTACGTTTGGTTTGATGACTATTATGACAACCGTAGGTGGGATGGGCGGGTACCTGATTCGTGCGCGTCAGACCCATGACGCCAATAAACCCACATCTGAAAATTCTGCCAGAGTTATTGACGTTGTTGAACATGTTCCAGAGCTTCCAGCGCCAGACGAACAGGTTTCACGGCAAGTGAAATGATCAGAATTTACTTTTGCTATACAATTTAAAATCCGCAACACCCCGGATTAAACTGCGCTTTTTGCCAAGTTTAATTTGAACCTGTTCTCACTAATTACACCACCAACCGCCTCATTTTGAAAACTGCCTTCACAGGCAAACGGGTTTGCATTAGTTCTTAGTTGCCCCTACCCATTTTGGTTAAATCTGGCCTGTCGTTTGAAATGCTTTCCGTAGTAACGGTTATTTGTTCGTGCATATGTTGCATGAATCAACCATGGAAAACGGCGATAGAAGTGAATCACGCTCTGCCAACACTAGCGAAGAATCGCATTTGTAAACTTAGGCTGCTGTTGTTAGCAAGCTTTGCGCTTTTTGCTGTTAACGCCAAAGCACTCGTTCTTACACCTTATTTTGAATCTGTTTTAGTGCCTAATGTTTCCACTGGCTGGACCACGGTTGCGCTGGATAACTCTTACATTAATGCCATACCAGTCTGCACATATGTGCTGGGTACATTTGCCGGGTCGGCCGGGAGCTATACCAATGTTCCGGCTGTGACGCGTATAAGAAACATCACCGCCAGCTCTTTTCAATTGCGAATTCAGGGTTGGGAGAACGGACCGGCCTCAACTTCTGATGTGCACTGCATGATCATGGATGAGGGCGCTCATAAATTGCCTGATGGTCGGCTAGTGGAGGCGCACAGCGTTGTATCTGATAAGACCAGTGGTCAGTCTTCTACTGATGGTGGCTGGGACCAGAGCCTGTTGGAAGACGTAAGTTCAAGCATTGTGCACAGCTATAGCAATCCGGTTGTTGTCGGTCAGGTGATGAGTTATTTCGACTCGCGTGCCAGTGTTTTCTACATGTCCGATTGTGATAACCGAGCTAACGAGCCGTTTCATACTGGTATGGCTGACGGAATTTGTGTTGGTAAACATATTGGCATGATTGCGGGTACACGTGCCAGCGAGACTGTCGGCTTCATCGTAGGCGAAACGGGTAGTGGCACTGTCAATAATGTTTTTTATGAATTGGCAATGGGCGCGGACTCAGTGCGTGGTAATGCCTCGAGTAATGCTGGATACAATTACGCTGGATTGGCACGACACCATACCATGGCTGTTTTGAGTCAAGCTGCCGAGGATGGCGGTAACGGGTCGTGGGCTGTCCTTTATGGCGCATCACCACTAACAAACGGTGCTATTAAATTGGCCGTTGATGAGGAAGTCTTTGCCGGAGACACATCGCGAGGTCATACCGCTGAGCGTGTTTACTACTGGGCGTTTGCAGGTGCTGAGATAACGTTGGCTAAAAACCTGATCAATGACTCTGGTGGAACTGCAACGCTAACCGATTTTGAACTGACCGCCGTAGGCCCGGATACCATCGTGGGCACCAGTGGCAGCCCTGCTGTAACTAAAGCTGTGTTGACACCCGGTACTTACACAATCTCTGAAACAGACGTTCCTGGATATTCCGCATCAGCATGGTCTTGTAGCGGTGCTACCAGTTTTAGCGGTAACAAAATGTTGCTGACGGGCGGAGATCATGTCACTTGCAAGATTACCAACAATGACGATGCGAATTCGACGTTGACATTGGCAAAGGTCGTTAACAACTATTTCGGAGGCATAGCAACCGATGGCGATTTTAGGCTGACTTTCGATGGCGAAGGCGTAACCGGCAGTGGCGTTATGGGTGATGCCAGTATAACCGGGGTAAACGTTCCTGCTGGCGACTACAAATTGTCAGAAATTATGGCTCAGGGATACCAACTTGAAGGTATCAAATGTGATGGGAAAGATGCCGACGGCTCAGATGGTCTAACAATCAACCCTGGCGAGAAAGTCATATGCACTTTTATTAACGCTGATAAAGTTGTCGATTTAATTATCGCAAAATCGGTTAGTAACTCATCCCCCAATTTTGGTGACACTCTGACTTTCAAGTTAGATGTTAAAAACGATGGCCCGGATACAGCCACCGATATTCAAATATTAGACCCCATAAGAGCGGGTTTTTCGTACGTTGCTTCGTCGATGACAGGTGGTGATGTTCGAAATGATAGTTCTCCAACAGGTCCTGGTCTTGAGTGGACGATTAACACACTTTCCGCAGGATCGACCGTGACTTTGACGTTTCAAGCCAACGTATTGCCACCATAATTATTAGGATGATTTTATGAGCTTAATCAAAAAACGCTCGATAAGGAATTTTAGTTTTAGCGCTGCAACCAGAACTAGAATTGTAGCGGTTTTATTGCTTGGTGTATTTGTTCCGCTGACGGCGTGGTCATTGACACTGTCTGATTACTTTAATGAGTCAACCGTTGTTTCTTCGTCAGATCAATTCGAGCCTGACACCGATAATAACGTTGATGGTGTGCAAATTACACCGAATGCTGAGCTCGTTGTTGTAAAGCAAATCATCAACGACAATGGCGGTGCTGCAACGCTTGCAGACTTTACCGTTGCTACCGATGCCGGTACGTTGGTTTTTGATGCCGGAGTGGTCGCAGGCACTACCACCACATTTACCGCCGAAACACTCTATATTCCGCCTGGTTCGTACTCGTTAACAGAACTGGATATCGACGGTTATACCGAAGGCAGTTGGTCATGCACAGTGGGTACGGTAGATGATGCTGCGTTTGACAGTGGTCAAGTGACTCTTGCCTTTGGCGAGCAGACTGTTTGTACAATCATTAATGATGATATTGCTCCAACGCTCACGTTAACCAAAAAATTAGTTAACGATAACGGGGGTGTTTCAACGATTGAAGATTTTGATATTTCGATAGATTCTGCAGTAGTTGCCTCTGGTGTAGCTAATACTGTTTTGGCTAACACGGCAATACAGATTTCCGAATTAGATCTCCCCGGTTATACAGAAGGCACCTGGGCGTGTACTGATGCTAACGGTTTAACTTCTGGACTACCCACGGTTGGAGCTGCAACAGGTCAGACTCTAAAGCTTAAACCTGGCTCTGAGGTTACCTGTGCAATTACCAACGACGATGTCGCACCATCACTTACATTGACAAAGTCACTGACCAACGACAATGGCGGTGATAAGACAATTGCCGATTTTGATATTGCCATTGATGGTATTGAAGTGGTCAGTGGTGCAAGTAATCTGGTTGCTGCTAATACCGGAATTGTTATCTCTGAACTTGTACTGGATGGTTACACCGCAGGAAACTGGGTTTGTAGCGACAGCACAGGGCTGACTACTGGATTGCCTACTGCCGGAGTGGCGTCTGGTGAGACCATTAAGTTGGCGGAGGGTGCCGTTGTGGATTGCAAAATCAGCAACGATGATATAGCGCCGTTGCTAACGCTAACCAAAACAGTGGTTAACAATGATGGTGGTCTGCTGACCAGCAGCGATTTTGATATAGCGATTGATGGAGTTGAAGTAGCGAGTGCTGCGGTTAACACAGTTCTGGCTAATGTCGATATTGAAATATCTGAACTGGATTTACCCGGGTACACCGAGGGTGCATGGGTGTGTACAGATGCTAATGGGCTGACAACGACATTACCTGACGCCGGTTCAGCAACAAGCACCACCGTCAATCTGTTACCTGGTTCTGATGTTACTTGTGCTATCTCGAATGATGATTTGGCACCAACGCTGACGTTGAGCAAAAAGCTGTTGAATGACGACGGTGGTGATTTAACTGAAGCTGATTTTGGCCTGTCTGTCGATGGTGTTGAGGTGGCTAACGGCGCTGCGAATACGGTTAGTTCTAATGTCGATATTGAGATCAGCGAGTTGGATATGCCAGGCTACACGGAAGGTACTTGGTCTTGTTCTGATTCGACTGGTCTAACTACTACGTTACCGACAGCGGGTATTGCTACAGGTGAGGTGATTTCACTTGCAGCCGGAGCTGTGGTTGAGTGCGTGATTATTAATGATGATATAGCACCAACGCTTACACTGAATAAAAATCTGATCAATGACAACGGTGGTGACAAGCTTGTTACCGATTTCGATATTTCGATAGACGGTGTTGAAGTGGCCGCAGGGTCGGTTAATACGGTTACGGCTAATCAGCCGATATTGATTTCGGAGCTAAGCATTGCCGGATACACCGCTGGCACATGGGCTTGTACCGATTCGACAGGTCTAACCACGGCACTACCAACAGCTGGTGCCGCTGTCGGTGAATCGATCACATTGGAACCGGGGTCGAAAGTTGTCTGTGAAATCACTAACGATGATATTGCACCAACGTTAACACTGGCTAAAACCGTTGTTAACGATAACGGTGGCGACAAGCTTGTTGAGGATTTTGATATCGCTATCGATGGTGTAGAGGTGGTCAATGGCACACCTACAACGGTGTTGGCAAACACAGTTATAAAGATCAGTGAACTTGACCTTGTTCCTTACTCGGAAGGTACATGGGCTTGTACCGATGCAAATGGCCTGACAACTGGCTTGCCGAATGCTGGTTTGGCAACCGGTACCGATATCACCCTGTTACCCGGCTCAGATGTGACCTGCTCAATTACTAACAATGATTTGGGTATAGATTTGAGTATTGTTAAAAGCGTTGATGATTCCACACCGAATATTGGTCAGATAATCACATTTAGTTTAGACGTTACGAATGCCGGCCCCGATGTGGCCACTAACGTTAGTGTGGCCGATCCGGTGCCGGTTGGATTCACCTACGTTCCGGCTTCAATAACAGGTGGTGATTCATCCACTGATGCAGACCCGACTGTAGGTGGTTTAGCCTGGACACTCAATTCGGTTCCGGTTGGTTCAACGGTTACCCTGACTTTTCAGGCTACAGTAAACGCGCCGTAAAATCCTGATGAGTCGTTTTTCGGTCAAATTGTGCAGTGCGTTGTCAGCCCTGTTCTTCGGAACAGGGCTGACTTCAGTCTATGCGTTAACAGACGACGACTTTACAAACACCGGAACCGTTATTTCTTCTCCGACTCAATACGAAAATAACGAGGCCAATAATAACAGTGAAGTTTTGGTTCAACCAAAAGGCTTAACAGTTACAAAGGCGGCGGATACGTCGAACATGTCAACGCCGACCAAGGCCGGGGATGTTATTACTTACACTGTATCGCTGGACAATATCGGTTTGCTTGACCTAACCGGTATATCGCTCGACGACACTATTATACCCGCAGCCGATTTAACGCTCGCATCGGGCGACATAAACAATGACGCGATTCTGAATGCCGACGAAATATGGGTGTACTCCGGAAGTTATACCTTGTCGCAAGTTGATATCGATACGCACGGTGGTGGTGATGGCGATATTGACAACACGGTGACAGTTACCACCAATGAATTATCTTCACTGAGCGACAGTGTTGAGGTACCGATAACTCAGGCACCAGAATTCGCTGTAGTTAAAACAGTTGATAAGGCATCAATTTCTGAACCCACTACGCTGGTTTATGAAATCAAAGTGACTAACACGGGAAATCAGACGTTAAGTGGGTTGTCTCTGGTTGACACTTTACCAGATGGCGCTGTTGGTTCATTAGCAGGACCGGAAAATGATGTTGGCAGTGCTGGTGTACTGGACGTAGGTGAGAGTTGGGTATATACGCTGAACTACAGTGCTACACAAACAGATATCGATGATGGAGCACCGCTGGTTAACTCGGTAAGCGTGACAACTGCTGAAACTGGCACCGAGGTAAAGACTGACAACGCGCAAACAACAATAGAAACAACACCTGCAATGGTTGTTGAAAAAATTGTCGATATCACCGATGTCAATGCACCAACGACGCTTGGGTACACCATAACGGTTGAAAATACGGGCAACGTTACTCTCAATAATGTCCAGTCTGTCGATGTTTTACCAAGCGGTGAAATAGATGTACTGGTAAGTCCAACCGGTGATGCTGGCATTCTAAATGCGCTGGATGTTGGTGAGACCTGGACTTACGCTACCAGCTATAGCGTTACACAAACTGATCTTGATGCAGCAACCGATTTGGTTAACTCGGTTGAGTTCACATCAGATGAAACAGGCACAAGTTCTGTTGGTGACATTGCCTCAACGTCTGTGACCAGCGAGCCATTAATGTCGGTGGCAAAAACGGTTGATACAGCTACGCTAAGTGCTCCAGGCACATTGAGTTATTCGATTGCGATTAGCAATACCGGCAATGTCAGTCTCACTGATGTAACGCCTGTTGATACCTTGCCTGATGGTTCGACAGCCGCGCTGGTTGGGCCGTTGACCGATGTGGGTCTGGCTGGACAACTTGATGTTGGAGAGGTGTGGAAATACACCACTCAGTACTCGGTTTCACAAACTAAAATTAATGTTGGCGTAGCGCTTACTAACGCTGTAGCCGTTACCAGCGATCAGACCGGTGATCTGGAATTTTACGATACCGCTAAAACCACCCTGACTCAATCTCCTGCATTCGCAGTCATAAAAAATGTGGATGCAAGTGAGATTACTGAAGTTGGTGTTCTTAGCTATGAAATACAGGTTGAAAATACCGGTAACGTTTCCTTAAGTGATATAGCCGTGACTGACACCATGCCCGATGGGTCGGTTGTCGTTGTCAGCGGGCCTGTGGCGGATGTTGGCGGTGTTGGCGTACTTGATGTCAACGAAACATGGACTTTTCTGACTCAATACGCTGTGACTCAGGCCGATTTGAATGCTGGTGAAGCACTGATAAACTCGGTGAACGTGTCGACATTGGAGGCGGGGTCGCATACCGACACTGCAATAACCACCGTTTCTCAGGAGCCGTCACTCAGTATTATCAAGACCAGCCAGAACGAAAGCTTTACTGCTGTTGGCGATTCAGTTCATTACATTTTCAATGTAATGAATAACGGTAACGTGTTGTTGAACGACGTAGTGGTAAGCGATCCGGTTGTCGATACAGATACCATCAGTTGCGTTATTCCCATGCCATTTTCGCTTGCGCCAGGTCAGCA
>CALIMV010000459.1 GCA_938045275.1 uncultured Granulosicoccaceae bacterium | reverse complement strand
CCTGCTGTTGGTTCGTCAAGCAAAAGCAATCGAGGGTCTTGAGATAAGCCCATCGCCAATTCAAGACGACGCTTATCGCCACGAGATAAACTGCTGGCGTCGTGCTCCAACATATTACCCAGACCAAGGTCGCTTAGAATGGAAGATGCCTTGTCTCTAACTTCGTTTTCAGCACCAAAGCGCCTGAACCAATTTAACTTGAAACTGCCATCGCGCTTGGCCAAAATCGGCACCATAACGTTGTCTAAAATAGTGAGATCAGGGAATATTTCAGGCGTTTGAAACACGCGCACCACACCAAGTTGATTGATCTGGTGAGGTTGCTTACCGGTTAAATTTTCGCCATCAAAAACAACATGGCCAGAATCCGGTTTTAATCGACCGATACACACGTTAAGCAGTGTTGATTTACCCGCACCATTCGGACCGATTATGGCGTGCGTTTCACCTTCGCGTACAGACAAATCAATATCGCTGAGTGCGTGTAACCCTGCAAAGCTTTTGTGTACATCGGCAACGTGAAGTACAACGTTATCCATTGACTTGCCCCTGTTGTGAATTGGCCACAGATGCAGGCTCAGTTATTTTCTTTTTACCAAGTCCAAACACTCGAGCTATACGACGAACTCCTTCCATAATACCGCCTGGCAGAAAGATAACGACGATCATAAAAATAAGTCCCAGAGTCAAGTGCCAGCCCTTACCGACAAACATACTGACCACACTGACTACAACATCTTGAATACCTTCCGGCAAGAAAGAAAACACTTGCTGTAGTTCGAATTTGTTGAACGCGGAGAATATGTTTTCAAAGTATTTGATTAATGCTGCACCAATGACCGGACCCACCAAAGTACCAGCGCCTCCCAATATGGTCATGAGCACCACCTCACCCGAGGCTGTCCATTGCATTCGTTCAGCGCCTGCCAATGGGTCGGTTACCGCCATTAATCCACCAGCCAATCCTGCATACATACCAGAGATAACAAAGGCCCACAGCAGATAGGGTCGTGTGTTGAAACCGGTATAGGCCATGCGCGTTTGATTGGACTTGATTGCCTTAAGCATCATGCCAAAAGGTGAGCGGGTAATTCGCAGAGCTATAAAGAATCCAATAATTAGCACAACTGCACAAAAGTAAAACCCGGGTAATCCACTGGTTTTTATTCCAAATATATTGGGGTTCGGCAAACTGCTGGTGACAGCAACGCCTGCCATTGCGTCCAGCACGCGAGGGTCGGAAAGCGTCAGCTGAAGACCAGTTTCACCATTGGTAATTGGCGTTAACACCGAATAGGCCAGGTTATAAGACATTTGCGCAAAGGCCAGCGTCAGAATTGAAAAGTAGATACCTGAGCGACGCAAGCTAACAAATCCAATCAGTAGTGCAAAAATTCCAGCAACAATGACAGCAAATATAATTGCCGGCAATACGTTCATGGTCAGCGCTTTGTACGACCAGATGGCTGCATAAGACCCGGCGCCCAGAAACGCAGCATGACCAAATGACAAATAACCGGTTAAGCCAAACAAGATGTTAAAGCCAATGGCGAATACGCCGAAAATGGCAAACTTTTGCATGAGATCTGGGTAGTTTGCACCGAACGGTGCCAACCAAAGTGGCATGGTAAGTACCGCTGCAGCAAAGCAGAAAAACAATACCCAATCTGATAGTCCGGATTTATTCATGTTTTATTCCTCCATCACGCCTTTGCGGCCCAGAAGACCACGCGGTAGCACCAGCAATACCACTACCGCCACGAGATAGATGATGATTTGATCGATACCGGGAATGATGCTCTTAACCTCGTTCATTGACGCAAACGATTGCAATATGCCAAGAAGAAAACCCGCCAGTACTGCCCCGCCTAACGAACCCATTCCACCTACCACAACCACAACAAATGACAGCACGAGAAAGTCCATACCCATGTGATAGTCGGGCGGTAATATCGGCGTGTACATGACACCCGCCATACCGGCAACCACCGCTGCCAACCCAAAAACGATCGAGAAACGTCTCTGGATGTTGATACCCAACATGCCAACCATCTCGCGGTCCTGCATACCGGCTCGCACCACCATGCCAAACGTTGTAAATTGCAGGAAGGCAAAAACAGCACCGATGATGGTGACCGAAAATGCCAAATAAATTAAACGCCACCACGGGTACACAAGATTGTCACCTAGACCAAACATGGCGCCTATGTTGGCGCTGCCTGCAAAAGTCGAAGGTGCGGATTGCGGAATCGGGTTGGCTCCGAAATAGTGCTTGATAATCTCTTGTAAAATAATGGCAAGCCCGAAGGTCACCAGGATTTGATCGGCATGCGGGCGTTTGTAAAAGTGACGCACCAGTCCGCGTTCCATTGCCAAACCCAGCAACAACATAATCGGTATGGCGACTATCAATGCCAGCGGCACTGAGTAGTCGAGAATAACCGGACCTGCCACCGGAAATTTTGCTGCAAGTATTGGCACTTCTTTGTATGCTTCAAATGCGGTAATGCTTTCATCGCGAACTTTGGTTGACATTGAAAGTACGCGATTGAAAGTCACTGCGCAAAAAGCACCGAGCATGAAAATAGCACCATGGGCAAAGTTGACAACGCCTAATGTGCCAAACACCAGAGTCAGCCCTAACGCAATTAGCGCATAGGCGGCTCCTTTATCCAGGCCGTTCAATATTTGTAGCAGTATGGCGTCCACGAAATACTCCGATCAAACTTGATAATTACGAGGAAAGATTTACGAGCCGCCTCATGCAACTGACTTTGGGCCGTAATTACGAAAACTGTGCAAGAAACCGGCCTGTCAGAGTGACAAGCCGGCCAGATTCACTGACGATCAGCGCGTCTTATGCGCCGTTGTTGCAAGAACCTAAATCACCACCAGCAAACATTTCATGGTCGTGTGCGTACTCGACCTGAGCTCGTGGAGTTATTTCTACAATTTCCAGCAAGTCAAATTGTGATGATGGGTTGTCTTTACCCTTCACAACTAACACATCTTTGAAGCACTGGTGATCTTCAGCACGGTACTCAGTTGGGCCGTTACCCATGCCGTCGAACTTATGACCTTCAAGCGCTTTACCTAGCTGACAAGGCTCAAACGTACCGGCTCGCTCTGCAGCATCTGCATACAACAATGTTTGAACGTAGCAAGTGTGAGCAGCCTGCGAAGGTGGATTACCAAACTTGGCACCAAATGATTTAACAAATGCTTTGGAACCTTCATCTTCCAACGACCAGTGCCAGTTAGTAGAACCATAAATGCCTTTAACGTTGTCGCCAGCACCCTGTGCCATCAGACGAGAATACAACGGCACAATGATTTGAAAGTCCTTGCCATTAACCTGCTTGTCACGCAGACCAAACTGAACCGCTTGAGTCAGCGAGTTAATCATGTCTTTACCGTAGTGGTTCAGAATAAGCGTGTCAGCTTCAGAGTTAAGAATTGGCGTAATGTACTGGCTAAAGTCACCTGCGCCTACAGGCGTCAGTACTTTTTGCTCTGTTGACCAACCAATTGCTTCGGTAGAAGCCTGAACTGAAGCTTCCTGTGTCCAACCCCAAGTGTAATCGGCTGTTAAGTGATAAGCACGACGGTCTGTGCCGTAAGCTTTTTCAAGTACCGGACCTAGAGCTGCACCAGACATGTAGCCGTTAAAGAAGTGACGAAAGCCATTAGCTTTTCTATCCTTACCAGTGGTGTCGTTAGAGTGAGTCAAGCCAGCCATAAAGATGACGCCCGCTTCCTGACAAAGACCCTGTACAGCGATAGCAACACCCGAAGATGAACCACCAGAAACCATAACAACGCCGTCTTTTTCGATCATACGCTTGGCAGATGCACGAGCAGCATCTGATTTGGTTTGAGTATCACCAGTTACGTATGCAACCTTCTTACCCAGAATACCGTTACCTTTTAGTGCACTTGGCTGCAAGGTGTTCATCATGCCACCGTCGCCTTCACCGTTTAGATGCTCAACGGCTAATTCGAATGCGCGCAGCTCATCAGCACCTTCATCCGCATACGGACCAGACTGTGGAACATTGAAACCCAAAGTGACGGTGTCGCCAGTTGGTGCGTTTAAAAAATCTGCGCCATAGGCGTGCCGTGAGAAAAACATAGGTGCGCCAGCAATTGCAGTTGAAGCCGCACTGGCTTTCAATACATCGCGTCGCGTCCAGGTACTCAAGGGTGTTTTTTTATTACTCATACAAAAGATTCCTCCGGGTATTGAAACCCTGTGTGACTTTATCTAGTTGCAAAGTCTGGACTTTCCAGACAGACGAGAGATTTCGATCGTTAGGTTCTTATTAGGCCGGGCCGCCGGTCTGACACGAGTGTCTGACTGATGTCCGTTACGGCACAAAGCTTGTGCCAGAGTGACCCGAAATTCTCCTGAGTCGATTATAAGGAAATGATGCCGTCGTCATTAATTTTTAAAAAAGCTTACTTTTCAATTAGTTAATATTTTGACTACGGACCTGTGCCGCGTTTTAAAACAAACTGGCACCAATGTGTTACGAAAAGTAACGCCGGTATAAAAACAGTACAACCGCTGGCGCAACGTCACAGTTCTCGGTCGAACAGCCAGGCATCCAGCACACGATGCGCATCATCGAGCCCTGTACCCTTTAGAGCCGAAAAATCCTGAATCGTGGCGCTGATTCCGGCTTCTTGTACTTCTTTTTGAACCTGCAGAACCGTTTTATGCTGCTGGGACCGTGAAACCTTGTCGGCCTTGGTCAGCATTAAATGCAAGTCAGCATGGCTTTCCTGCTGGATTTCGATCATTGCCCAATCGCTGTCGCGCAGTGGATGACGAATATCCATAACAATAACTAACCCACGCAATGATTCGCGTCTGGTTAGATAGCGCAACATTGAGGCACGCCAGGCTTTTTGACGGGATTTGGATACCTGGGCATAGCCGTAACCGGGAAGATCGACAATATAGCGCTGCTCATCGACAGCGAAATGATTGATCAGTTGCGTCCGACCTGGCGTTTTACTGGTTCGGGCCAGTTTGGCGTTACGCGTAATCGCGTTAATGGCACTGGATTTGCCAGCATTGGATCGTCCGGCAAACGCTACTTCGGCAACAGAATCAGGGCATTGACTCAGTTGTTCGGCGCTGCACGTAAATTGCGTAGAAAAATAAATACGGTTCATCTGGCCTGTTACACCATGGAAGCGGTTTGCAGTCTGCTAAAATTGTTTTTAGCAAGCGGTGTGTCCGCATGAGAGTTTAACCAGTTTTCTTATTGAAATTCCGGAGGATTAATGAACAAGCGGACCTTAGCTGCCGCCCTGCTGTGTTTTTGTGTGGCTGGAACATCCAGTGCGCAAGGCGATGCCGCGGCAGGCAAAGAAGCATCGGCAACCTGCGCTGGTTGCCATGGCGCTGATGGCAAGGCAATAACACCAGAGTATCCCAATCTGGCTGGGCAACATGCCTCCTATATTGCCAAACAGCTGACAGCCTACAGGGATGGCGAAAGAGTCAACCAATTGATGAGCCCAATGGCTGCAGCGTTATCCGATCAGAACATTCTGGATTTGGCAGCCTATTATGCTGAAATGACACCGATAAAAGGTGCTGCAGAAGAAGACAACCTGGCCCTTGGTCAAAACATTTATCGTGGTGGTGTTACCAGCGCCGAGATTGCTGCCTGTATTGGTTGCCATGGACCAACTGGTAAAGGCAACCCGGCAGCCGCCTATCCAATGCTGAGCGGTCAGAATAAAGATTACCTCGCCGCACAGTTAAAATTGTTTCGCTCCGGTGATCGTAATAACGACCCAAATGAGATGATGAGATCGCTCGCTCACCGACTCAGCGACGCCGAAATCGACGCGTTGGCAAACTTTGCCAGCGGATTGTATTAGTCATATTTGCCCACTGAGGGCGCAAAGCAACCGAATAGGTTTCTTGCGCCCTCTTTGCCATTTGGCATGTTGTGTTTCACTCAACGGGCTACGTTACACCCGACAGGCCACGTTTCACCTGACAGGCATGAGGCTTGCGTCATATATAATGCAGTAATGTGATTCAATTCAAGAAGTGAACCTTTGAGTACGAGACTCATCTAAACTCGCATCAGCAAACGTATAAGTTTTGGTCACCAATAACGTTACTAAAAATTGGAGTTTTTTCTAATGAAAACAGCAAGCAATCAAGTGCGCACAACAGCCGCAATATTTGCCACAGGCATAGGCGCGCTTCTGCTAATTCTGGCGGCGCTAACCGTATCTCAAACCGCTCAAGCAGCAGGATACGAAACTATCGACCCACCTCAGAACACATCAGTTTCTGACAAGGTTGAAGTACTGGAATACCTATGGCTAGGTTGCCCACATTGCTACGCACTTGAGCCGTCGATGGAAGAATGGGAAAAAACCAAGCCCGATTATGTGCATTTCGTTCGCGAAGCGCCAGCGTTGAACCCGAGCTGGGAAAATCATTCTCGCGGCTTCTATGCAGCTCAACTGCTGGGCATAGAACAAGAGTTTGTGACTGCCATGTTTGAAGCTATCCATGAAAAGAAGAAGCCCATGAGAGACAAGGAAAAGATAGCAGAGCTTGCCGGCACACTCGGTACAGACGAAGCCAAATTTCTGTCCACTATGGACTCGTTCGCTGTGGAAGGAAAATTAAATCGTGCCAGAGATATGGCAATCAAGTCTGGAATCAGTTCGGTTCCTTCTGTCATTATCAACGGCAAATACCGCACAAGCACGAGTATTTCAGGTGGTCACGAAGGTGTTATCGCCGCCATTAATGAACGCGCTGCGTTTGAAAAAGAAGCGATGAACCTGCCATAAAAAGGGTTTCGCCTTGGGGCAGTGCACGCATTGCCAAATGAACTAACAAAACCAAGGCCACGTTGCACCAAAAAACCAGACTTGCTCAGAACAGTTTTCAGAGCAATCTGGTTTTTTTATCTAATGAAATAAGCCTGTCTGTCGAAACTGTTAATCGGTAACCGAGTGTTCGTACTCGACTACAACCGGCTTGTTATGAATGACGTAGTGCTTATTCATTGTACTGACATTCAAGAAGTGTGTACCTTCCTGGGAAAGCTGCCCGTAGCCCTCATGAATATGCCCAAAAACATGGTATGCGGGCTTGATCTGTTTTACGCGTGCCGCAAGTGACGGACAACCCGTATGCTCAGTTAACTCCTCTGATCGTACTACCTCATCCATGACACCCCAGACCGGGCCATGAGTAATCAAAAATTGCGTGTCGTCAGGAATTTGCTCCCAGTGCTGGTGAATCTCTGGCTCGTCTAGCATAAACGACCAGTCTTGAAACCGGGGTGTTATAGGAGAGCCCCAGAAACGGATTTTGTTCACTTCTACACCGCTGGCATTGAGATAAATTATATTGTGCGCTTTGGCCACATCCAGCACTTTGTCGGGATATTGCTCCAGATAGGTATCGTGATTTCCGCCAACAAACATTTTGTACTGATGTGGTTGTTGCGAAAACCAGTTAATGAAATCGTGAAAATCGTCCCTTGAACCATGCGCAGTTATATCACCGGCGTGAACTAGCACATCGCCGTCTGGCAGACGAACGGATTCGTGCGAACCATGGGTGTCGCTGATACAAACGATTTTCACTGTGCTGAATCCATTGACTGCATCTTATTAACTCAATTCAATAACTCAATTCAAAAACTCAATTCAAAAACTCAATTCAATTTTAATAGCTCAAACAAATTGTTCAACTTAATACTAGTAACTCTACTTACTGTATTCACCTAAATCTGCCCTATTTTGAACTTATATGCTTCCCAGAGTGACTTCCACCCGGAAAAGCCCACCATAAGCCATTTCATAGTCGTTTGAGGACGACCAGCTTACACTAGGCCAGATTTCATAGTAGAGCCAGGGTCGCCACACGTTCTGACGATACCGAACCCTGACCTCTGCGCCTCGGTATTTGTCTTCAATTCCGTCATTCAGAGAGGTGGCGTAACCCGTTATGCCCTCAAGTGCGATGGCTCGACGTTTACCAAGGTCAGCATAGAACCCTATCGTCTCACCAATGCCAGCACCACTGTTACCTTTAACCCAACTCAGTTCGATGGTATTTCGGAAAAATAAACTTTCGCGACCAAAAAATGTTCGACGACTATCAATACGAAAGCTGTTCTGATACCCAGAGGCTGAGAAATAGGTGAGGCTATTAGTAAACGTATTGATAAATCCTAGTGCGGCGTCTCTTTTGTAGCCAACGATAAACCTGCCAAACACCTGCGCCTTGTCATCTTTATAACGTGCACCAATATCGTAGTTGAGTCTGAATCGGTCTTTTGCCGTTCTGATAAAGCGCAGTGCAAGTGCAACGTTATTATTGTCTTCAGAGGCGATCTGTTCTCGTTGAGCCGCATCTGAATTCGCCGCACTGCTCGCTTCATCCTCACTACTGACCAACAATCGAAATCGTTGCTGAGACTGCGGCAATACTATTCGCAGTTTAACTGTGGCTGAAAGCTTAAGCTTTTCCGCTCCCGGCTTAACGGTGTCAACACGAACACGGGCCCAGCTGGTATTGAGTTGTTCATTAGATTCTCCTGCACCAATGAAGTCGTCTATTTGAACAATGAATCGACTGAATCGTTCGCTAACGTTTTCATGTGCTTCATCGACCAGGGATCCTGCTTTCGATAGTGTTCCAGGCTCTGTCTTTTTATCCGAAGACACTTCTTCACTTTGCTTTTCATCAGCAGCACTGGCAAATGTAAACATCAACTGTAACCACAATACAGCCAGTACCAACACGCACGAATGAAATAACGAAGCACGGTGTGTCGAATTTGCCATTCGCAAACCAGCTGTGTATGACCCGTTTTCCTGAGTCGATTTAATTTGCCGCACCTTACTCAAACGAATGCAGCCTCATCAGCCTCATCAATTAAAGCTAACATTAATTGCATATCCTCTTCGGTACCAATAGATATGCGCAACCAGTGCTTTAGCAGGTCAGACTGCCAATAGCGCACCAGCACGTTGTTCTCATTCAAATAATTAAACAGCGCGGCAGCATTGTGTTTAGTTGGTGACGCGAAGAGAAAATTTGCAGCACTATCCAATACACGAAATCCGCGTAACTTTAGCTCATCAGTCGTTTTGTTTCGTGTAGCAATAATTTTTTCCATGGTTTGCAGGTAGTAATCCTGATCTTGAATTGATGCTATGCCAGCTTGCTGTGCCAGTGCATCAACTGGGTAAGAATTGAAAGAATTCTTTACCTTTGAAAAAGCTTCAATAAGACTACTATTGGCATACGCAACACCCAATCTCATACCGGCTAGCGAACGAGATTTCGAGAAAGTTTGTGTCACTACTAAATTTGGATACTGGTTAATAAACCCCACCATACTCTGTGCACCGAAATCAACGTAAGCCTCATCAATCAACACCAACGTGTCGGGAACTCGTTTCAACAATGCCTCAATAGATTCAGCCGACTCCGCCAATGAAGTTGGCGCGTTCGGATTCGGAAAAACAATGCCTCCCCCATTGTTATCAAACGCGTTCATGTTAATAGAAAAGTCGCTGTTTAACGGCAGCATCTGACTTTTGATATTGAGAAGATCACAATAAACGGGGTAAAAGCTATAGCTGAGTTCGGGAAATTGCAACGCAGCTGCGCCAGAGGGCTTGCGTGTAAAAAATGCCATAAAGGCCAACGCCAGAATTTCATCAGATCCGTTTCCAACGAACACCTCATCTACTTCAAGTTGATGGTATTCCGCCAGAGATTTTCGTAATGTTAACGATTCAGGGTCGGGGTATCGGCGAAGCGCATGCCCATCCACCGTTGCAATAGCACGAAGCACTTGCGGAGACGGTGGGTACGGATTTTCATTCGTATTGAGTTTTACGATGTTGTCACCATCTCGCTGCTCACCTGGAACATACGGAGATAGTCGCTCGACAAGAGCACTGCTGAACTTGGTTGACATAGAGAAATGTTAGTCGTTCAGCAATGAGCAGAGCTTGTCGCTGGCAGATCGAATTTGGGGCAAAAAATCGGTGACAGCCGCAAACGGGATTCGCATACATGGCGCGTGAAATGAGAGCGTTGCATACAAGCGATTGTCGTTGTCGGTTATGGGAACAGCCAGCGCAACCATACCATCAATATATTCCTCGTTATCGAGTGCATAGCCTCGCTCAGCAGTGGCATCAAGCTCTGCAAGTAAAACCTGAGTATCCAGGACAGTGTTTGCTGTATACGAAACGAGCTTGACGTTATTGATAAGTGTTTCTCTTTTAGATCGAGACAAACTGCTCAGGTACATTTTACCACCGGCCGTTGTGACAGCGGGCACGCGTGAACCAATTTGTAGCTGCACTCGCACGGGCCAATGCGTTTCGGCACGGTCAAAGTAGATCATTTCAGCACCATCTGGCACCGCGATGTTACACGTTTCTCCGATCTCGTCGGATAGCGCACCAAGAATGGCTCGGCGTTGCGCCTGCATGGGTGCACCGGCCAAAACACCCATAGCAACTCGCTGCAGCCTATGACCTGGTTGCAATCCACGCTGATTCATCCGCGTTTGCAGATAACCCTGTTGTTCCAGCGCACCAACCAGACGATGTAAACTGGCTTTTGGAATATTTAACTGAACCGCCAGTTCTGTTGGCGACAGTGGACGCTCGGACGCAGCGACCATTTCCAGAATATCGAGCACACGGTTAACCGTGGAGCCCTTGACTGGACGATCTGATGACGAGGAATCCGTGCTCATGAAATTCGGGACAGTCCGGCAGACCAAGACCTAATGATAGGCTTTCTGACAGGCCTTGTAACAGGCTTTCCTCGCAGGCCGGCATTGTGGTTGGACGCAGTTCTCAGTACAGCCCGATTCTTGCTTTGCTTAAACTTCATTGTCTCAGACCTTTATGCATATTGATTCTCAAAGTACCGATATAGGTGTATTTTTACAACTATAGAGGTACAATGACTGTAAAACGAGATTTTAAATACCGTTATCGATAGATCAGTAATCATCTTCCGCAGAATGTAATGTCCGACAGTTTTGATTATGTAGTAATTGGCGCAGGCTCAGCAGGCTGTGTAATGGCAAATCGTCTTTCCGCCGATGGTGCTTCCCGTGTCGCATTACTCGAAGCCGGTGCGCGAGACTGGAACCCGTGGATTCATATTCCAGTTGGCTATTTCAAGACAATTCACAACCCAGACACAGACTGGTGCTACGAAACCGAACCTGATCCCGGTCTGAACGGCCGCAGTTTAAAATGGCCACGCGGCAAAGTACTTGGTGGTAGCAGTTCGATCAATGGCCTGCTTTACGTTCGAGGACAACATCAAGATTACGACGAGTGGGCAGAACTGGGCTGCACTGGCTGGTCATACGACGATGTTTTGCCATTCTTCAAGAAAGCTGAAAATCAGTCACGTGGTGAAGATAGATACCATGGTGCCAACGGACCTTTGCATGTCAGTGACATGACATTCAAGCGAGAGATCTGTGACGACTTCATTAAAGGTGTAGCAGAACTGGGTACACCAATAGCCGATGACAACAATGCTGAACACCAGGAAGGTGTTGGATACTTTCAACTTACCTCTCATAAAGGTCGACGTTGCAGCTCGGCGGTTGCTTACTTAAAAGGTATCAAAGACAGACCTAACCTGACCATACTCACCCATGCAATGGCAACTCGGATAGGTTTTGAAAATGGACGAGCGCAAACTGTCGACATCGAACACAAGAATGTGCCACGTACTTTAAGGGCCGAAAAGGAGATCGTTTTATGTGGCGGTGCAATTAATTCACCACAACTATTGCAACTCTCTGGCATCGGTCCTGGGCAGCTGCTTCAAGATAATGGCATTGAGGTGGTTGTTGACTCACCCGACGTTGGTCGTAATTTGCAAGATCATCTGCAAATTCGTACAGTCTACAAAACCAACTCCGCCAACACGCTCAATGATGAACTGTCTAATTCCTGGCAAAAAATGCGTGCAGGGCTCACCTATTGTATCAATCGCAGTGGCCCACTGAGCATGGCGGCCAGCCAGGTATATGCGTTTTGCCGCACCCGGTTATCAAACGACAGACCCGATATTCAATATCATTTTCAACCACTCAGTGCCGACAGTCCCGGAGAAGGTCTGCATCCGTTTTCCGCTATTACGGCATCGGTTTGCCAGCTCAGACCAGAGAGTCGCGGCACCATTATGATCAAGTCGCCACACGCCAATGATCATCCGACAATAACGCCAAACTACTTATCAACAGAGCTGGATTGTCAAACAGCCATTGAATCGCTCAAGCACACTCGCCAAGTAATGGCATCAGATGCAATGCGGTCTCATATCAAAGAAGAGTTTCTTCCAGACTCAAAAGCCACAACTGATGATGAGCTGCTTGATCAGGCGCGAAAAATATCAAATACAATTTATCATCCCGTCGGCACGTGCCGTATGGGTGCTGACAGTCAATCGGTACTTGACCACGAGCTGCGCGTGCGCGGAGTTGACGGGCTGCGTGTAGTCGATGCGTCGGTGATGCCAAAAATTGTATCGGGTAATACCAATGCTCCGACGATCATGATCGCCGAGCGAGCAGCAGATTTAATTTTAAATTAACTGCGTGGTGGTATCGAACTTGAAAATCAAACCTAAGCCGGTCATTATCTGACAAACTTTTTCTGATTTGCAAATCAAGCCAATGAGCGCATTCAACCGCATACTCGAAACAGCAATTGCAACACAAAGAAAAATAGCATTACCCGAGGCAAGCGACGACCGAGTGCTTAGCGCAGCTGTTGAAATAGTAAAACAGAAGCTGGCCCAACCCATACTTGTTGGCAATGCAGCGAAAATCAGCAAGCGAGCACAAGAGCTTGATCTTTCACTTGAGTCACTGACCATAGTAGACCCTGCAACCAGCAGTCAAAAGCAGCACTATATAGACCGCTTGGTGGCTAAACGCGAACACCGTGGCATGACTGTACCTAAAGCAACTGAAGCATTGGAAAACCCATACGTGTTTGCTTGCATGATGATGGACAGCCAACACGCCGATGGCTGCGTGGCCGGGGCAATAACCCCAACCGCACAGGTTGTTCGCGGTGCCATGCAATTAGTGCAAAAGCGCGAGGATGTAGCCCAGGTCTCCAGTTTTTTCATCATGCGCCTCAATGAATCACACCCGGTAGATGATGTTTTAATCATTGCTGACTGTGCGCTGGTTATCGATCCTGACGCTGATGAGCTTGCATCGATCGCTGCTGACACTGGTGACAGTGTGATAAAACTACTTGGCATTGAACCTGAAGTGGGCATGTTGTCTTTTTCCACCGCCGGCAGCGCCCGGCACAAGGCCGTCACAAAAGTGCGTGAAGCCACTGTTGGTCTGCAAGCACTAAGACCAGCCTGGCGAGTGGTTGGAGAAGTTCAACTAGACGCCGCCATTATTCCTGAAATACTAGCCAAAAAAGCGCCCGATATGGCCAGTGACAACCCATGTAACACACTGATTTTCCCCAACCTTGACTCTGGCAATATCGGCTACAAGCTCATCGAGCGATTTGGAGGCGCGCAGGCCATTGGCCCCATCCTGCAGGGGTTGAAGATGCCCGTAAACGACCTGAGCCGTGGTTGCAGCCAAAATGACATTGTCAATCTGGTAGCTGTCACAGCAGCACAATGCGACTAGGAGTCTGCGTTAATCAGAAAATCCTGATAAGCCTCTGAAAAATTCACACTCTTACGATCAAGCTGACTCTACATGTGCCGCTAGAAATGCTATAGCGCGCAAATTTTTTGCGAACTCAAGCACAGTGTAGAGACGCTTCGAATCAATGGACGTGGAATTAATTGAATCCAATGCAATCAGTCCAGACCAGCTGGAAGCCTGGCGGCAGCTATTTGATAAAGACGCTGACGCCCGGTTCTATCAACACCCACACTGGCATCAATGCATTGCAGAACACTTATCTCCAGCACAACTCATGCTGGGTTTCTTAACAGTAGGCGATCAATTACAGATGGTATTGCCATTGTGCAGTTCAGCAGGAGATCGGCATCGCGCTCATCCACTCCATGATCATTTGTCATTGAACGATGTGCTCATCCATCCATCATTGGCCAACAATGCCGACCAATTGCTCAAAGCAATACGACTCACACTCGACAAACCTGGTACTGGCTGGTGGGATTGGAAAGTGTCAAACCTTGCTAACAGCGGCTCTTTTACCCAAACGCTGACTAAAGCGCTTATGTCGAAAAATAATTGCGATTCAGCGTTGGACGATAACAAAACAGCACAGCTAAACGCTTCAGACAATTGGTTATTAACACAGACCAGAGAGTCTGCCAGCTTTAATTGCACCAGTGATGAACGCGCGCCGACAGGAAAACTACGTCGCAATTTACGACGTCTTCGAAAGCAATTGCAAGAGCGCGGTGAGTTGCGTGTTGAAATCGTTGTAAATCCTGAGCAACTGACTGATGCATACGAACATTTTCTGGCAATCGAAGCATCTGGCTGGAAAGGCAGTGGTGACAAAGCGCCGGCTATATCGGCTAACCCGGAATTAAAAGCGTTTTACCAAGCACTGTTAAGCCCTTCAATAGCAGGTATTGAGCCTCAAATAAATCTGCTCTGGTGTGACGACATATGTGTAGCTGCACAATTTGGTATACGTACAAGTAGCTGCCTGAGCTTGTTGAAAATTGGCTATAACGAGGAGTATGCCCGATATTCTCCGGGCTACTTGTTGCTTGAATCGATTCTGGACAAAACGCCCGAACACGGAATCAAGACATTAAGTTTGGTGACATCACCACCATGGGCAGAGCGATGGCACCCGGATACTGAGCCAGTCTGGCAGCTCAATCACTATAACAGCTCGCCGATCGGTACGGCTTTGCATAAGCTTGATGATCTTAAACACGTAGTAAAAAAACGACTCAAGCAAGCGGCCTAGACCAATGATTATTCTCGGTATTAATTATTACTTTCACGATTCGTCTGCTGCCTTGATCATTGATGGTGAGCTCATTGTCGCGCTAGAAGAAGAACGCTTTACTCGTAACAAACACACCCGTGAGTTTCCCGAAAACGCCATTCGCGAGTGCTTGCGGATAGGTGGCATTAACGCCGATCAGATTGACCATGTAGCTGTGTCAATCAAACCCACACATTGCTGGCAGAAAAAAGTTGCCTATGCGTTGAAGAAGCCACACAAAGCCGCCCCGTTCGTAAAACATGAGTTGATTAACGGTTATTTTAAACAGCGGCGATTTAAACAGTGGGTGTCTGACACATTCAACGGCAAACATAAGCCAAACATTGCCTACATTGAACATCACTTATCGCACGCAGCTGGGTCTTTCTTTGTGTCTCCTTACAAGGATGCGGCCATCATGGCCATTGATGGTTCTGGTGAATGGGCTTGTGCGTGGTTAGGTCAGGGTAGTGATAACAAAGTGACTTGCATTAATGAATCTGTTTTTCCACATTCATTAGGTTCAGTCTATGAATCGGTTACTGAATTTTGCGGCTTTCAACCAAACTACGATGAAGGAAAAACCATGGGACTGGCGCCACTGGGCGATGCCAGTAAGTTTATTGAACAAGCTCGAAAAACAGTGAGCATAAATGAAACCGGACAAATAGAGGTTGATTTAAGCTACTTCAGCTATCAGTTCTGGGGGTACAAACGATGCGCGCAAAAATTCTATGATGTGTTTGGAGAGCCACGATTAAAAGACGGTGAGTTTGAGGCACATCATCATGATGTTGCTGCTGCTTTTCAGCTACTGCTGGAAGAATGCGCGTTAAAGATGGCTGCGTTTTTAAAACAACAAACCGGTGCAAAACATTTAATAATCGCTGGCGGCGTTGCATTGAACAGTGTCATGAACGGGCGATTGTTGCGCGAGGCAGGATTTGATGATGTTTACATCATGCCCGCTGCAGGCGATAACGGCACCTCCATTGGCGCAGCATACACATTGCTGCATCAAGAATTAAATCAACCTCGATGTTTCGTTCACAGCAACCCTTATGTTGGCAATGAATACAGTGACGACAACGTAGAAAATCACTTGAAGAAATTCAAGTTAAGCTACAAAAAGAGTGACGATATTGCATCAGATACGGCGGCATTGCTCGAAGCCGGAAAAATTGGAGGCTGGTTTCAAGGTCGTATGGAAATAGGCCCTCGCGCACTTGGGTCGCGAAGCATTGTAGCCAATCCGGCGTTTCCGGACATGAAAGACAAGATTAATGCCGAAGTAAAGTTTCGTGAGGCTTATCGGCCTTTCGCACCGTCAGCAACTGTCGAGGCTGCGCAGGAATTTTTCGACATCGAAGTTGAAGCCCCATTCATGTTGAAAGTTTGCCAGGTAAAAGAAGCTAAACAATCCACAATACCGGCAATCACCCACGTTGATGGAAGCGCCCGTCTGCAAACAGTTAGATCTGAACATCACCCGCTGTATCACAGTTTAATAAGCCGGCTTGGTGAGCGTACTGGCGTACCAGTTGTACTTAATACAAGCTTCAACATACAAGGTGAACCGGTATGCGAATCTCCCAGAGATGCGATTCGATGTTTTTATTCCACTGGCCTGGATTTTCTGGCTGTGGGTTCATTCCTAATTGAGAAATAGTAGAAGATCGTGGGTAGTCTAAATAAAAATATAGTTATCAGTCTTCTGGTTATGTTACTTATCGGGCTTTCCGCATGGCCGGTTTTTGTGGGTGTGAATATCGCTCTGGGTTACTTCCTTGGAGAAGGTTCGGTCATGGATTTGTGGAACCAGGAACCCAAGCGCAACCTTATAAATTCATTTGTTGATGGTTATATAGCCAGCGCCCTTTTTGCAGCTGCACTAGGCGCTGTCGCCGCGCTTGACTATCTTATACTTGCCCGAACAAGGCTTACGGGCTATTTTGCCGGCATCAGTTTACCGATATTCTGCATAGCACTTGCTTACCTGTTCTATAAAGAACCTTCTCAAGTATTACTTTGTTTTATTGCCACAGGCTTCGTTTTATGGATTGGTTATAAAACCATTGATATTGGTTTAAGACTCAGGAGAAGCAACTGATGCGACCAGCTTATTTTGTGCTTTTATTGCTTGGCATTAGTCTGTTGTCAACTAAAGCTTCTCAGGCCGATCAGGCAATACTGATAGGCGGAGGCTACAACGCAAACAGCTCACAAGGTCAGATAGAGCTGAATGTGAAATGGGTTCAAAGTGTACTGAAAAAAGCTGACATACCGGTTACTACCTTTTTCACTGACGGTGACGACCCAGGGTTTGACGTACATTACCTAAACCCACCTTCTCAAGACAAGGAGCTCAACGCGTTAGATAAATTAGCGGAGCAGCTCGACCCGGTTGCCAGACTGTTTAACAACCGTGTGGCAAACCAACGTCGCTATCGTAGTCACACGATCGAAGATGTTCAGGATGGAACAGAATCTGACACGCTGGCCAAGGCGCTCGAAGACATCCTCACCAGCAAACCCGATGAGCCCAACCTGATTGTCTTCAACGGCCATGGCAACCAGTCTAAAACCAGTATGGACAAAGTTACAATGGAGTTGTGGAATGATACGTGGATGACTGCCGCCGATCTGCATTCCATTTTGAATCGTTCTGAAGCTTCAAATCGTTTCATTTTTACCCAATGCTATTCAGGCGGTTTTCATCGACTTGCCTATAAAAACCCTGAGCATGGATTGGAGCTGTCTGATACGACCCGTTGTGGTTTTACTGCAGAGTCTGCCTATCGTTTGGCAGAAGGTTGTTCGGCCAGCATCGACACCGATGATTATCGGGACTACACCACTTACTTTTTTGCAGCGCTCGACGGCTACGATAGAAATGGAAATTTGTTGCCATTTGACACCGACACCAATCGTGATGGCGCTGTTAGCTTGCGTGAAGCTCATTTTTACACATTAGAAAATGCTCACAGCACCGACTTACCTCGATCAACCAGTGAAGACTACTTAGCGACCTGGCAACCGTGGTATCTCAAATGGATTACTGAAAAACCGACTCTGCAGAACAACGAATACGCAAAAATATTTCGTGTGCTGGCCGGTCGTCATGATATTCCACTGTCTGAAAATCCAGTAAAAGCGATACGCGAAAAAATGCAGTCATACCTTGAAATTGATGAAGACTTAAAAGCCCAGCAGTCAGACATTCAATCAACGCTTGCAGAAGTGCACCTGGAATTGATATACGCAGCACAAGCTAAGTGGCCAGCGCTGGCTGACCCTTATACAGCCATGTTTCAAACCATGTTGGCTTCAGGTGAGATCGTGCAGGTCGCGAACTGGCTGCGCGAACAACCTGACTATCAGAAATTGGTTGAACTGCAAACTCAGGACGATAACATCGTTCAGTCGTTGTTGGATAACGAGCGGAACTTAACTCAAATGCACAAGATGCTGCACTTTCGTAATATCGCCAAATTAAAGCGGCAAATTTACGAATACGGAACACCTGAGCAAATCAGTGACTACGAAAAGCTTGTTGCATGCGAAGACAAGCCGTTGAATTCTTCAGAACAGCCAGGCTCTGACAAGCTCATAGTCAATACCCGATTAACAGACTAGAAGCCATCTCAATATGAGAGGGGGCTTCTAGTTGAACGATAAAGGCAACTGTTCTCTACTCGACACATTTTGCCATTCAGATGAGCTTTCGGCCCGACCAATAACGTCACCACGAGAATTGGTTAACAACGGTGCGATATACTCTTCCAACTCCTTGGCAAAATCGCTGCCGAGCACGCCAAGCGTTTGCAATACCGCTCCAAGCGCAACTCTGGCACCACGGTCGTGACCATCGTCCATCTTTAGCGCTATCCCTATTCCCTGTTCAGGAATGCATGCGGTATAACAGCCTTCAGCACCCACTTTCACCAGTATATGCGGCGCCAGCCGCGACATAATATCGGTGCATAGGCGCTCTTTACCGGCAACCAGATAAGGATGCTTTGTTACAGCCGCTTGAATACGACTAATGGCAACAGAACGGGTAGCGTCCTGCCCGGCTGCATCTGCAAAACGTGCCATGGCAAGAGCCACGCGCTGCAAGGGCATTGCAAGGCATGGTATACCGCAACCATCGTACCCCCATGGCAGCTGCATAACGCGCGAGCTACCCATTGACTCAACAACTTCAAACCATCGACGCTGAGCAATGTGCCTGTAGTTGCGATAGTCCATTGTTTTATCGCCCAGATGAAGACAAGTGGTCAACAGCCCCAGATGCTTGCCAGAGCAATTGTGATGTATCCGTGTCGGACCCTCACCACGAGCCAGCATTTCGAACTGAGTTGGCTGGTGCATGGGTAGCCTGGCACCACACTCAAGATCGTTGGCATCAAGACCAATCGTATCCAACCACTGGGCAACCAGATCACAATGCACCTTTTCTCCATTATGAGATGCACATGACACAGCAATGTGTTCATCAGTCAAACCGAAGTGCTCAATAGCACCAGACTCAACTAAGGGAATAGCCTGTAGAAATTTAATTGCTGAGCGCGGGAAAACGTGATGCATTACATCACCCATCGAAAGAATGAGCTGACCATCGGATTGCACCACCGCCACCGCTCCTCGGTGTCGACTTTCAATCGCGTTACCACGCCATAGGTTGACCAGTACTGGATTCACGAATTATTCATACCGTCGTTACCCTTGCCAGATAAATCTGATGAAAATTACGCCTGACTGCTCAGTCCAACTGCATCACGCACTTGCAACATAAGCTCTTTGCTCTGAATACGCGCTTTCTCAGCTCCTGCCTGTAATACATCCTCTACCTCGTCAGGATGGGCCAGCAATCTGTTGTATTTTTCACGTGCTTCAGCCAACTGTGCATCAATCAATTCATAAAGCCGCTGTTTGGCATCACCCCAACTTATGCCCTTGGCGTAGTCTTCTCGCATTGTGGCTATTTCATCCTGGCTCGCGAAAGCTTTATACACATCGAAAACAGTGCTGTCGTCCGGATCTTTTGGTTCTCCTGGCTCCAGTGAATTGGTTTTAATTTTCATGATCTGTTTGCGAAGTTGCTTCGATGTGCCAAACAACGCAATGGTATTGTTATAGCTCTTGCTCATTTTCCGACCGTCCAGGCCCGTGATCAGCGGTGTGTTTTCATCCACTTCCACATCTGGGACAACCAGCAATTCACCATAGTGATGATTGAAACGCTGGGCGATATCACGACACATTTCAACGTGCTGAATTTGATCTTTACCAACTGGCACTCGTGTAGCCTTGAACATAAGGATGTCGGCAGACATTAAAATTGGGTAATTAAACAGCCCCATACTAATGCCCTTGTCCGGATCACTCGACCCCGAGTCTATATTTTCCTGCATTAAGCCCTTGTAGGCATGAGCGCGATTCATCAACCCTTTGGCAGTCATACAGGTCAGAATCCAGGTTAGCTCCGATATTTCGGGAATATCTGATTGGCGATAAAATGTTGATCTGTCGGTATCAAGCCCCAATGCCATCCACGTCGCCGCTATTTCCAGTCTGGACTGCCGAACAGCCGCCGGGTCGTGACTGTTTATCAGCGCATGGTAATCTGCCAGAAAGTAATAGCTTTCATTGTCAGCAACTTTACTGGCGATTATCGCTGGTCGAATGGCGCCAACGTAGTTGCCAAGATGTGGTGTTCCCGATGTAGTTATACCCGTCAGGTAGGTCTGTTTCGTCATTCGTAAGAAGGTCCACTTATGTGCGAAGTCGATTGCGTCCGCAACGGTTCATATTGTAACAGTGTCGAGTGTCCGTTCGCAGGCTGGCAAAAGTACGCGTTTGTCTCTAGCAAACCCGCTTTGCGCCAATCTTGGCGAACCAGTTGGGCGATCAGCAGTATTTCGTGGCCTTGAAAAGCACGGATTGAATCTATTGGATGGACCGGGTGGTATTTCCAGGAACCTGTTCAACTGGCTCGTTTGGAAAACTTGCGTTTCTCACCCAACAGAGCTCTTACCTCAGACGAATAAACCACTTCCCTGTTGGTCGCATAGCCCTCATG
>CALIMV010000458.1 GCA_938045275.1 uncultured Granulosicoccaceae bacterium | reverse complement strand
ACCGAATATCATCTGCTCAACGTGTTGCATGAGAATCATAATGGGTCTGCTACCCGAGTGGATTTAGCCAATGCCGTGAGTCTTACACCCTCAGCCATCACCAGGGCACTTAAACCATTGGAAAAAATCGGTTTTGTGATAACGGAAAAGAGTGATCGCGATGCGCGTCGAAGTATCGCATCCCTGACACCTGCAGGCGTAGAGTTGCTCGAAGATGCCAACAAAATCGTATTGGACGAAATTACTTTGCTAGCACTGCCAACCGACGGTATCGACGAGACACGCAGCGTGTTGCGTCACCTTCAGGGCTGAATAGCGAACTGAATAGAGGACTAAATAGCGGTTACCACCACTAAACCACTAACTGCAAAGTGGCAAGTCTGATGCGCTTACTGATGTCGTTCCCGGATAAACCACGCGTTCAGCTTCATCGATATTGTTACGGAATAAAACCAAATTCCCGTTCTGACGCGCCATTCGCAGTTCCGTTGTGACTTCACCATCTTGTACCCAGAACAAACCCTGGCCCCGGTCAGTAATTTGAGTTGAGGTGGAATCGTAGCAACTATTCGCTTCGTCGTAGGTGTAGTCAGTTAACACACCATCAGCCGCTATGCCTGCGTAGTCGTTGAATTCACCTTCCGTTTCGGTGACGAGAAATCCGACCAATGACGACAAAGTAGCGTTTTCAGGGTTGTCGTCAGACACGCTGGTGGCAGCCTCAGCATTAGCCGTGGTGGCCGTTGCTACAGGATTGGGAGAGGCTGCGTCTTCGGTTACCAGATTAGTCGTGTAAGAATCTGTAACCAGTGAGGCTAATTCTGTGTCCGTGGTTCCATGTACCGGGACTGCCACTGTTGAGTAGCCGCCGCCGCATGCGCCTAGTGCCAGAGTCAAAAAACCGCTCAATCCGAGCAATACTGCTTTCTGTAGAGTCACGTAAATTCCCTGTTTGCTTCCATTTGACTGCTGAACCGAATCCTACCTCAAAATATTAGCAAAATATACTATTAAGAACCTGTTGTTTTAAGTTCCACAGGTGATACTCCGGCTGCGCACAAACGCCGTTGCTGGCGACCAAAGCCTCACTGAAAGCGACGCCGTGGGGCAGATTTCCCCGCTTCGTATCTGTGCCCGCACAACATGATGATTTATTAATAATTCATTATTAGCATCTTTACACAAATTGTATTGCTGCTCACACCCTTCGGGATCGCTCCGGCAGGTTGGTGACGAGTATCTGACGCTCAAAATACCGGCGTACAGCTGCACTTGAACATGGATAAGCCACCGCTCTACTCGAATCAAAGCGGCATGTATTGTTCAACTGACACAGCACCAGGATAAATAGCCGGGAAAAACTGGCTGGGCTCGGGCTCTTTTTACTAAATGCAGGGTTCTAAATGCCAAGCGTTTGGCTAATCCACATGCCCAGCGTAAATTTGCGTGTCGTATAAAAACGTCACTTTGGCATTTTTTGAATAAACATCAAACAATTGATCGATCTTTTGACTAAACGCATCGTACACCGCGTCGTCCGGGTTCGGCGTGTACGAAGACGAAAACACCCGCCCCCTGAAACTCTCGCGATCAAACTCCTGACCGTTTGCAAACGTCTTTCGCACCATTTGTCCAGAAAAAAGCGTTGCAAGTTGAGTGTCATCAACATTAGTGTGATTAACCTTCGCATATTCTGGCAATGTGTTTAGCACACTTTCATACGCTGATTGAAAAGGTGAATGTCGCATACGTCGATTCCATATGAACACCAGTACACCTTTAGGTCGCAAAATTCGCTGAAACTCAGACTTCGATTTATCCAGATCGAACCAATGCCCTGCTTGTGCAGCTGTAACCATATCGACACTGTTGTCCTCCAACAGCGTCGACTCTGACGTTCCAGCCACACTTGAGTAGAGTGGATTAGTTGAATGTAAGCGATCAGACTCTAACCGCATCTCAAGATTAGGCTCAACTGCTGTTACCTGCATTCCAGCATCCATCAACAATTGAGTGAATATGCCAGTACCTGAACCAATATCGGCAACTTGAGTTTTTGAACTTAACTGATATTGGTCGACTATCCACTGAATAGCACTCACCGGATAGGACGGTCGGTACTGGGTGTAGTTTTGTACTCTATCGGAAAATCGACTTGTCGATGATGAATCTACGTTGACCATAATTCAATTTGTTGATTAAGCAATACTGTCAAATTCAGTATGAATTGACACACAAGGTCCGTTACAATGCTAGCAATATTCTGATAACAAAGGAACTTTGCATGTTACGCTTCGGCATTTTATCCACGGCAAAAATTGGCAGAGAACATTTAATCCCAGCCATTCAAAGTGCTAGCAACGCCAACGTAGCGGGAATCGCTTCGCGAAAGCTAAGCACAGCAAAAAAACTGGCGCAACAATGCGGAGCACCACTTGCATTTGGTTCCTACGAAGAAATGCTCGCTTCTGAAGAAATTGACGCGATCTATATTCCATTACCTACATCGCATCACGTTGAGTGGAGCATAAAAGCGGCCAATGCTGGCAAACATGTGTTGTGTGAGAAACCGATTTCACTCAAAGCGCCTGATATCAAAAAAATCATTACTG
This sequence comes from uncultured Granulosicoccaceae bacterium, assembly GCA_938045275.1. GTDB lineage: Bacteria > Pseudomonadota > Gammaproteobacteria > Granulosicoccales > Granulosicoccaceae > Granulosicoccus. The sequence goes on along the minus strand of CALIMV010000458.1, from coordinate 2,067 downwards.
CACGCAATAAAAATAAAGTAATTGTGTCTGAGGCGTTCATGGTTACTTATCACCCCCAATGGATAAAAGTACGAAACCTGTTGGCCAAAGGTGCCATTGGCAGCTTGCGGCACATAGACGCATCCTTCACTTACTTCAATACCAATCCAAAAAACATGCGCAATCGTCCTGAGCTTGGTGGTGGTGCACTACCGGACATCGGCGTTTATCCAACGGTTACGGCGCGTTTCGCCACCGGGCTTGAACCCAAGCGCGTTCGTGCCAAAGTAGAGTTTGATCCAAAAATGAAAACCGATAGGTATGCCAATGTGCATGCCGAGTTTCCAGGTTTTGATATGACCTTCTATGTATCAACGCAAATGGGTAATCGACAAACCATGGTTTTCCACGGTACGAAGGGCTTTATTGAATTGTCTGCACCGTTTAATTCCAACCTGTATGAGGGAGATGAAGTACGAGTGCACAACGGAAGCCATGGCGAAACTCGTACCTACAGATTTACAGGAGTAAACCAGTACACATTGGAAATAGAAGCCTTTGCCAAGGCTGCTGCCGGTAAAAAACAGGAGCTATTTTCACTGGAGCAATCTCATTTAAATCAGCGCGTGATCGACGCGATTTACAGATCAGGAAAATCGAAACGGTGGCAAGCCGTCTAGAGGGTATTTGCCTGTTTGCTTAGATTTAATAAGCAGACGAAGCGAATAGAAATAAAGATGTTAAAAACATTTGCGATTACGTTTGAGACAACAGGCCAACCGGAAAGACCGGTGGCCTGTCGTAACAGGGCTCACTGTCTGTATATGTATTGCCAGCTATGCAGTTAAATCATTCGCTATAGCAATGCGCGTTGCCTCTGCAACCGTATTGATGTTCAGTTTTGAATAGATATTTGAAATGTGTCGAGCAGCAGTGTTTTTGCTAATACGCAGACTGGATGCAATCTCTCTACGGCAGTAACCATGCGCTATGAGTACCAGCACCTCTTTCTCTCGGTTAGTAAGAAGCTCACATACCTCGCTACGAAACGCATTGCTGCCCCTTTGTCTAAGTTGTGCGTTCAGGTTTAATAACAATAGTTTTTGTCCCTCAGAATCCAAATCACTATAATGCGAGTAAAAGTTGCTTACAAAATTATCTAAGGAACTTTTTGATAAATCTGCCTCCGGATTAACCACTAAATATTCCATAGTTTTCCCCTGTCAATAGATCATTTAAATTCTGTTATGAAAAACCAAAATATATAATTACTCAGACTGCCCAGCTTCGCTTCAAATTTATCTGGTATCTGATACTTGCATGTAAGCTATTTATAAATAAGGAAATAAATCAGAATAAAACACGAAATATTACCGAAATCGCGAGATAGCAGAACATGTTCACTGGCGCATAGGGAAAGAGCAAACCCTGCAGAAGGCATGTCAATCCGTAGTCATAAATCTACTTCCAAAACTATATTTAATGCTCAAAGATGTCAGTCGCAAAAACCTGCGGAACGGATCAAACAGACGAAAGTATTGCAATCTGTCTTTGAGCTCGTATCGTCTTCGCCCAGATGATTCGGCATCAGCGTGAGAAATTGCAATTCGACCTACACCGATTTAGCATGACAAGCGACGAACAAAAAATGGTAATGCGTTTTTTATATCGAATCGTGTTTACAATCAAAGTCATTCAAGATTGGCAAAATAGCAATAGAAAGACTCTTTACTTAGTCCTAACTTGGAAAATATTGTATGAATATTCCATTAGGAAAATTGCTCGATCGCTGTAAAGATATCATCGGCCTTATTTCAAGATATTCTTTAACTTTCAATCGCAAAAAATCGAGGTATATTGTTGATCTCGAATCCAAATTGCTACTAGATCACGCAAATCAGGAAATTTCTTTACGTCGACAAGCGTTCCAGGTTCTAGAGCAGTTGATTATCAATCAGGGAAAGCCAGTAACAAAGGAAAAATTGATTGACGCTGTTTGGCAAGGAACCATAGTAACGGACGACTCTCTGGTAAAGGCAATTGGTGATATCAGAAAGGCGCTTGATGATTCTAGTCACAAAATTGTCA
>CALIMV010000457.1 GCA_938045275.1 uncultured Granulosicoccaceae bacterium | reverse complement strand
GGTTACGCAACCCCCATTTACAAACGATTTTTGCGAGTAAGATCTCCAATCACCCCTCGGTTGATGCCAAAGCCGAGCGTTTGGAGCTGTCAGATGGCGATTTTTTGGACATAAACTGGAGTAAAAAAAGCAGCGGCCCTTGGGTTTGTATCTTTCACGGTTTGGCCGGTAGCATCGAAAGTGCGTATGTTCGTGCCGTGTTTCATACCCTTGAAAAAGCGGGTTTGCGGCCAGTTTTTATGCATTGGCGTGGCTGCAGTGGTGAGCCAAACAGACTTGCTCGCTCTTACCATTCAGGTGCGACTGATGATATCCATCAACTGATAAACCTTGTACAACGTCGTTACCCGGCCACACCTGTATTTGCAATAGCCTACTCACTGGGAGCTAACGCCCTATTGAAATATTTAGGCGAACAACACGAGAAAAGTCAATTAAATGGCGCCGTATGCGTCTGCCCACCATTGGTGCTCAGTGTCGGCGCTGATAAGCTGAATTCAGGTGTAACACGCGTGTATCAACAATACTTGATTAAACCGATGCGGGCGCAGCATGAAGCCAAGCGGCAACAGTACCCGAAACTCACCCTGCCTCAAGCAACATCAGACCTGAACAATTTCTGGAAATTTGACAATGCGCTGACCGCCCCGTTACATGGATTTCGGGATGTGCATGAATACTATGAAAAATGCAGTGCCCGGCAATTTCTTCCGGCCATTAAGACGAATACTCACATAATTTATGCTCTGGATGACCCTTTCTTTACCCCCGACGTTTTGCCAAACGAGGCTGAACTCAGCCCATCTACGACGCTGGAACTCTCCAAATTTGGAGGCCATGTCGGATTTATTGGTGACAAAAACGAATCAAATTGGCTGGCGAATCGCATTTGTAAAGTGATAAACGCCATGCTAACCACCTAATTCAAGCACTCAGCCTCTGCCGATTATCCAACTCGCGCACAAGATTGTGTGCATTGGTTCACCGATCGCCATACACACCGCAGCAACTTGCTGAAAAAAGCGTGATTCCTGCTACGCAAACTACCGAATAAGCCGATTTTTCGACGATCCAGCGATTTAAATCCTAGCGATCGTGTTTTCGGCCCTGGCAGCTTTGAGCAGTAAGGTTCCAATGGACAAATCAAAGAAACGGACTAATCGAGTAGCGCCAGTTGTAGAAATACTCGAACCCAGAGTGTTATTTTCAGCCGATTCACTCAGCGCACTCGGCAGTGCGCTGCTGCCTGACAATACTCAAGAGCAACCTTCTCTCAATGAGTTATACGCTGGATTGACACTGCCTCATCCATTGGACTCTGACGTACCACTACCCGAGAGTAACGCCGTCGAGCTCGTGTTCATCGATTCGCGTGTGCCAGATTTGCACATTATTGTCGATGACATTACCGCCAATAAAAACTCATCGGTGAAAGTGATTGTTGTTGATCAATCCGACGGAGGAATTGATTTTGTGCAACAAACACTGTCGCAGCATGACTCCGTTGATGCAGTGCATATCATTTCGCACAGTTTGGGTTCAGGTATTAAAGTAGGTACAGATTTTCTGACTGCAGACAATATCGAACAGTACGCGCCGCAACTTGCTAATTGGGGGAAATCACTCAGCAACAACGCCGATCTGCTTATATACGGTTGCGACATTGCCAGTACCGACAATGGCATCGCATTAATGGATCATCTTGCTGCCCTGACAGGTGCCGATGTTGCTGCAAGCACCAACGACACTGGCCATACTTCAAACAACGGTGATTGGGTGTTGGAAAAATCAACTGGCAACATCGAAACGAGCAACCTGGTTAGTCAGGCTTTGCAGCATCACTGGGATCATGTTCTGGCCGACTGGGACCCGGATAACAACGTGCTCACTATCGACTACACCAGTGATCGTTTGATCGCAAGCGCAACACGTTACACGTCTGTTCAGGCACTGGTTGATGATGCGGTGTTAAACGGCGACAACACCATTTCTCTCAGAGAAGCAATTACGGCAGCTAACAACGATGCGCAAGACATTACTATCAAGCTCACCGGAACCACTTACTCAATTTCAATTGGCGATGGGATAGGAGCGCCTGACGAGAACGCATCAGCAACGGGTGATCTTGATGTTACCGGTACGCTTGCCATCGAAGGCAATGATGCTGGTACCTCAACAATTAAAGCCCTTGCGGTAGAAGGCGTAAATGAAATGCGCGTTCTGGATGTTCATGCTAGTGCTGCACTAACTCTATCTGACTTGGCAGTGACGGGTGGCATTGTGCAGGATTTTGGTGGTGGCATCAGATTGACGAACGCTAACCTGACGATGGATTCGGTCAATATTGATCAAAACAAAACAGTATCAGAGGTATACACAGCAGCAGATGGGGTCACTGGTGGCGGGGGTGGCATTTTCGCAGAGCTGAGCACCATCACAGCAACTGATACTCACTTCACGAACAACAGCACACCTCTTAAAGGTGGAGGTGTGTTTCTGACTTATGCACCAGAATCTACATTTACTGATAGTAGCTTTGTGCAAAACAGCGCACAACACACCGTGATAGACGCTTTTGGAGTCTCGTTAACAACTGGGTTTGGTGGTGCTATTTTTGCTGATGTCAATATAACACTGACCAATACTGAACTCTCACAAAACAACAGTGTGCTCGGCGGTGCTGTGTATCTTGGCAATAACAGCACAGCCACGATCAACGAATCAGACATAACTGACAATACCGCCGTAGAAAATGGTGGAGGAATTTTCGTTGACGGGACCTTGCTGCTG
>CALIMV010000456.1 GCA_938045275.1 uncultured Granulosicoccaceae bacterium | reverse complement strand
GATCGCGAGGTTATACAAGATCGCAGCGATGACAGTTGGGTTCGTAGCGCTTAGCATTGCTGGCCTTCCTTCATGAATGCTGACCCGCGCATCATCACCAGACTCAAACCAAGAAACCAAACGATTAAAAGCAATCCGAATACCGCACCGAGTGAAGACAGTGGTGGTGCAGTACTGAGTATTCCTGCAAAACCCGCAACGACACCAATTACAGGCAGAACAGGCGTAAAAACGTGTTTTTTCCAGATTGTGATAGATACCAGCAGCACCCATATTCCGCCGACAATTTCATTGCTGCCGCCCAGGCCTTCTTTAATTGTCATTATAGAGACCCAAAGCGACTGCGCCATCGCAGGTTGTTCAGATGCCATATGCACTACACTGCTCAAACCATGATTTGCGAGCATGCCGCTACCAATGACCAGCGTTATCCAGACAATTCCAAAAACTGCGGCTAGGTGACTCAGAAATGGATCAACGGCAGACAGCTCTCGATGTAATTCAATAACAAGTACGGCGAGCAAGACGCCAAACAGAATATAGATAATGAAGTTCCATACACTTATAAGAGTGTGATTTAGAATGACGAATTCCACAGCTTGTTCGGGATTGAACTGAAGTTCGATGTAGGGCATCAGTTGGGTAACAAGTAGCGCAAATCCAAAAACAAAAGATAATCCGCACCCTAGTGCTGCTAACGCGGCATTTTTCCTATTTTTATTAGACATAATATTTAAACTCCCGTGTTGATCAAGCAATCGTAGCTTGCGGTGGGGACTACTCGTTACCAAATCCCACCACAAGCCAAATACGTTATTACTGGTGCATTAGAAAGAGACATTCAGGAAAATGCCGACTGATTTTTGCTGATCAGAACCTCGAGTAGAGACCAGTGAAGAATCAGCCACTTCCTCGGCCAATTGATCAAACGAACCGAATCCAACGACAGATACTCGATCAGTTACGGGTAACATCAGTGAGGCATGAAGCCCGTAAGCGATTAAACCTCCATCAATCTGGTACTCAGAAAGACCAGAAGAAATGGACTGTTGCTCATCGACACCAAAAAATGCACTCAAGTATTCTGAATTGCCAATGCTGGCTTGAGGCCCGATAGAATAAAAGATCGCTTTGCCGGCCAGTGCCCGGCTACCGGTATGTTGAATAGATGCCTCACCGACAGTCCCTTGGTGACCATCTGCACCTTTGCGTACCTCCAGACGGGTGTTGATAGTTGCATTTGTAAATTCAACAAAGCCTCCAGCTTCGGCGGTACTTCCAATGTCACCCAAACCTTGAAGATCATTCGTTCTCTGGTTATCCAGGAAGAAATCATCGTCTCCATTTTCCTGCCGTCCATTGTTGTACTTGACAATAGGGCCTGCCAGCCAACCATTTTGGTTGACTAGGTTATAACCCATACCACCCAGTGTTGATGCAAAGAACCGGTCCTTGTAACTCACGCGAATATCGGGCGCAATGATAGATCGGTTAGCATCATCACCAAGATAGGCTGGCATTGAAATAGATGCCATACCGACCGATAGATTCCAACCAGATGCCGGATCGGTTTCAGCGTGTGTCGTTGCAGACGTTGCTAACAGAGCAATGACAACTGCAGAGTGAATTGCAGTTTTCATGGTTATACTCCTTTAAAAATTGAATTCAATTGAATGATAAAAAATAATGACTCGACGTTTAAACTAACTCCTGTTTGCGAGATCAGGTTAGTGGTTTAGATTCGCAACTTTGATCGCTGGGTTGATGGCCGAATCGGTAGCGAATAAGATGATCCCTATACCGAGAGCAATTACAAAAGCGATTAGCACCAGATGTAATTTTTTTGTTGGCATCGGCGTAACCTCTCTGACCTCGCCATCCGCACCAAAATCCCGATAATGGCTACTGCCTGAAGCAAAGGGTGTGTAAGGCCAGCTTAAAAACATCAACGGAACGGCTGCACAAATGCCTAGCACTTCAATGAGTGAGAGAGCCTGTGACATAGGTGTTGGTGATTGCGGGAAAACCTGGGCTAAATCAATTGCGTAAACGAAAAAGTAGGCCAACCCCGCAAACCATGCAGCGGTTAGCGCCCAACGGCGTTGCTTTCGTACCCAATATATCAATGCGAACGTGCCAATATTTAGCATAGTCAGAAAAATATTAAATCCTCCCAAAACGCCCACATGTATATGAGAAAAATCCCTGTTCTCAATAGGGCCTCCTGGTATTAAGGACGCGAGAAGCAAAGCGGATACAGCTAGAAAAAGAATTATGTAGTTGCGATTTTGAATATTCATAGAACGACTCCTGGTAGTGTTTCAATAGTCAATGGATCACATGTCTTAAGTTTTGATAGCGACCTGTAGTAAAGCAAAGGTGCAGGCAAATCGAGCTCCTTACGCAGCTTGGCTGCGATAAAAAGTCGTGCAATTGGTACTCGGGATTCCCTCGAAATTTGCGGTTAACTAAATTGGTAAAATTGGACAGGCACCATTTTTAGCTGCCGTTCGAAGGCGAAAGAAAAACGATTCAGGGCTCTGTATCGTTTTTATATTTACTTCTTTGATGAGTAATTCGAAAGCGATCGCGGTAGTCTGAAGCAGAGATGCCAAGGTGACGTTGAAATGCGCGCCGCATTCGTTCAGGTTTTATAAACCCGGTATTATCAGCAATGGATTCCACGGTTGCGCTGGTTTGTTCCAAGGCTACTCGGGCGGCTTGAACACGACTAAGCTCCACATAACGTGCTGGAGTGGTTCCCAGCTCAGCCTTGAATTTTCGGGTAAGCGTACGCTCGGTTGTACAGCTAAATTGAGCTAAAAGCGCGGTTGTCAAATCTCGTTTTAAATTGTCTTGTATAAATGCCAACACTTCAGAAAGCGTGTGATCATCCGTTTGTTGCGCAATAAGCTGGGAACTGAATTGTGACTGACCGCCGGGGCGCATCATGTACATTACGTTGTATCGCGCAACCTGAATCGCAATATCATGCCCCCAGTCAGCTTCCACGAGCGCAAGGCAGAGGTCCATCCCAGCCGTTACTCCTGCTGATGTCCAGAATTTACCGTCTTGCACGTACAACGCGTCGGCATCAAATCTAACTTGAGGGTAGCGTTTTTGTAGTACCGGGCACCACCACCAATGAGATGTGGCTCGACGGCCGTCGAGCAAACCTAACGTAGCGAGAATCATTGCACCTGTGCAAATAGAAACAACACGATCAGCTGGTTTTGCGGCCCAGCTAACGTACGCCAGCAAGCTCTCATCTTCTATAGCTTCAAGTGTGCCGTGACCGCCACAAATCATTAGCGTATCGATTGACGTTAGCTCTCGCTGTGCAGTAGAGAAGTCTTGATCTGCTTGTATCGTAAGGCCGCTGGTTGTTTGTAACGGACCACTTTTATGCGCAACAACAGTTATTTGATATGGGTTTATATTTTCGGGTAAAAACAGCTTTGACCCACTTAGTATTTCCAAAGGACCGGTCACGTCGAGTATGTGTGCATCTGGATACACAACCATAACCACTTGGCGGTTCTGGGCCGATTGCGGTATGTCGTCAAAAAATTGTTGATTGGCTTGTTTCATGGCTACAGTCTATCCATCTCAGGCTAAACTCAAGCGACTACGATGCCTCCTATTTGGACATAATTGTTATTCGATTTTGATTTTATTGCACGTATGTAGGATATGAATAGTCGGTTTGGGTGGATGAGCTTCCACCCAGACCAACCCATACGTTTACTTAATATTGCTGGTCATGTGATTGTTGATGATTTTACGGCGATGACCGACTTTCCGCTTGTTAAGCCAGACGCTAATTCATGCATTGCTGTTGGCACTTCACTGAGTTTAAATCGCTTGCCAATTGCAGGCGATACTGCGCCAGACTCAAGGAACTCGCGCAGTCTTGTAATATGCTCAAGGCTTTCGCCACTGACAAACATTGTTAGACGCTGTTTGAAGAAAATCGACATCAGACTTGCGCCAATTTGACGGCCGATACCCCCAGTAATTTTGTTTCCGCCTTCACCACCGACGAAAACCAGCGTACCAGTATCAGTTAGTAATTTACGCAAACTAGAGACCTTGGTGCGACCTCCTATATCGACAATAAGATCGTATTCACAATTAGCGTTCTCAAGGTAGTTCGTACGATAATCGAAAACATAATCGGCGCCGAGAGAGAGAACAAAATCAGATTTTGATGCACTTGCTACACCGGTAACTTCGGCACCCAATGCTTTTGCCAACTGTACAGCGAAAGACCCAACCCCACCTGAAGCACCAACAATAAGAACGCGCTCACCAGCTTGAATATGACCAATATCAGTGAGAGCTTCAAGTGCCGTGATACCCGAAACAGTCGCAACGGCAGCTGCGTCGAAACTCAAACCTGCGGGTTTTGTAACTAATTTATCCTCACTGGCTGCGGCGTATTCTGCAAAAGAGCCTTTGGCAATCCCGAACACTTCATCACCGACAGCAAAGCGGTTGACCGCTTTGCCAACGGCTGTGACTCGACCCGCAACATCAAGCCCTGGAGTTGCTTGTTTTGGTCTCGAAAATCCGAAACCGAGAATTCTGATCAAATAAGGTGTGCCGGTCATCAGGTGCCAGGTACCTCTATCCAGACCCGCACTGTGTACTTCGATCAAAACCTCCTTGTCTCCAATTGTTGGGCGATCAATAACGGCATGTTCTAGTACCTCGGCAGATCCGTATTGGTGCTGAACAATCGCCTGCATCCTGTCGTGATCGCACGTTTCAGGACGTGGGAAAACGCCGTTGCTTGGGTTCTTCTGGTGCTGGCCAGCAGTTCTGGTTAATGCCAAAGTTGATTGATTGGGTTCTACCGCAGTTCTGTTCATGTTTTTCTCCAATAATGAATAAAAACGTACTTAGTACGGTAATTAAACCACAAAATAACCGTACAATGTACGTCCATTTGGGTAGTTAAGAAAATGTAAGGTCAATGCGCCACGAAACACGGATGAAACCATGAATACCAAAGTGAGCAATAAAAAGAACGCAAAGCGAAAGCCACTCACACGCGGCCGAATTGTAAAAGCAGCCGTTAAGCTCGCCGATGCCAGTGGCGTCGATTCGGTAACCATCCGAAAGTTGGCTGATTCACTTAACGCAAAACCGATGGCGATCTACCATCACTTGTCGAACAAAGAAATGATTGTCGATTGCATGGTTGACAGTGTATTTGGTGAAATCGCACTGCCAAAAACTGATGTGCATTGGAAGAGGGCAATGTATGAACGCTCGGCATCAGCCAGAGCTGTATTAGCTGAGCATTCGTGGGCTGTTCCGCTTATGGAATCGAGAAGAAACCCAGGGCCAGAAACTCTGAGGCAACACGATGCGGTGATCGGATGTTTACGTAAAGGAGGGTTGTCTATAGAAATGACTGCGCATGCCTATGCATTGATAGACGCGTACGTCTATGGATTCGTCATACAGGAAGCCAGCCTTCCGGCAACGACAGGGCCAGAGATGGCTGAACTTGCCGAGTCAATGATTGAAGCTGCGCCAATGGATGATTACCCGCACCTCATGGAATTCGCAAGCGAACATGTAATGCAGCCAGATTATGACTTTGGGCGTGAATTCGAATTCGGCCTGAATTTAATACTCAGCAGTTTAGAGCCAACATAAAATGCCCGTTGAGTTTAAATTTTCACAATAGTTAGTCTAAGATTCCGTAGTGGTCTTTCCGTTTTCTGTATCGATTTCCAATAATTCAACGGTATTGTTGAGATTTGCGTAGTTGATGTAAGCCCAATTGCCATTGCAGCTTGGAATAAAAAATTTTCAGCCAATTGGGTGCAATTCTGAACACTTGTTAACAACTGCGGAGAATTCGTGGCAGCTGGTGTTTTTACGCGATCA
>CALIMV010000455.1 GCA_938045275.1 uncultured Granulosicoccaceae bacterium | reverse complement strand
TGGGCACAAGAATTCTAATCCAAAAATGCACCAAAATTGTTCACTTTGATTTTCCAATTCTTAGTAGATAAACTAAGCATAACCGCTCAAGTGTATATTTTCTCTACTCCTCCTCGCACTACTGCTAGCAAGAGTAATGGCTAGCTTGCCAAGCCGAATCTATACCAAACGAGGTATTAAAAAAGTGATTGATCGGAATCCGCATTAGCGTCCACTGTGATTGCGCTGCGGTGAATTGATGTTGTTACCAGGAAAATAAGATTAACTATGAAAGATCATGCTCAAGTGGTTGTAATCGGTGGTGGCCTTGTTGGCTGCAGTATTCTCTATCACCTAACCAAACTTGGTTGGACGGACGTCATGCTGCTTGAGCGCGATGAACTGACCTCAGGCTCAACCTGGCATGCGGCAGCCAACATCCACGGACTTCACGACCATAACAATATTTCGAAGCTGCAGTACTACACAATGAATTTGTATAAGGAGCTAGAGCAGGAAACGGGTCAGGGATGTGGCATTTTTCAGCCAGGCTCGCTTTACCTTGCTCAAACTAAAGACCGTGAACACCAATTGCGACTGCAGGAAGCCAAGGGTAGGTATTTTGGCGTTGATTTTCATGAGGTGTCGGTTGATGAAGCCAAAGAGCTACATCCTCTGGTCGACTACAGTGGTGTGCGGTGCATCATGTTTGAACCCGATGGCGGTAATGTGGATCCTTCGGGCGTGACGCAAGCGTATGCGGCTGGTGCCCGGGCAGCTGGTGCCGAGATTCATCGGTTCACACCTGTTACAGAAACCAATCAGAGATCTGATGGTGGTTGGGAAGTTGTTACGCCAAAGGGCACAGTTAAAGCCGATGTCGTTGTAAACGCGGCGGGCCTTTGGGGGCGCGAAGTGGCGAAATTAGCAGGCTTTGAGTTGCCGCTAATGACAATGGAGCATCAGTACTTTGTCACCGAGACTATTCCAGAAATTGAAGCAATGGACAGGCGTTTACCTTCGGTTGCAGATCGTGATGGTGAGTACTATTTACGTCAGGAAGGTAATGGATTGCTGGTTGGTGCCTATGAAAAAGATGGTCGTTTCTGGGCAGTAGACGGTACACCGCTGGATTTTGGACACGAGTTGTTGCCGGATGATCTTGACCGAATTGAAGACAACATGGCTCGCGCTTGCGATCGGCTACCACTATTGGGTGAAGCCGGAATTAAGAAAGTGATCAATGGCCCGATGATTTGGTCTCCAGATAGTTCGGCGTTATTTGGTCCTGTTCCAGAGCTAAAGAATTATTATTGTTGCAACGGCATAATTCCGGGTTACAGCCAATCAGGCGGGCTTGGCAGTCAGCTAGCACAATGGATCGTCGAAGGCGAATCGGAACTCGATATGTTCCCCTGGGACATGGCACGCTATGGAGACTGGACACCAAAGACGTACGTTATGGAACGTGCAATGGATTGTTATGCGAACCGGTTTAAAATTCATTTCCCTTACGAAGAGCGCGAAGCTGGCCGTCCGGTACGCATGCGACCGGTTTACCAGCGCCAGAAAGAAAAAGGTGCCATATTCGGTTTAAATTACGGTTGGGAGCATCCCCTTTGGTTCGGGGGCGATGGCACTTCACCAACTGAAAACTACGGCTTTGATCGACAAGACTGGTTCGAGCCTGTGGGGCGTGAATGTAGAGCGCTAAGAACAAGCGTGGGTATCATTGATGTCTCAAACTTTGCCAAGTATCGCGTCAAGGGAACTGGTGCGGGCGATTGGTTAGACCGTGTTGTTGCTAATAAAGTACCGAGAGAAAATGGTCGGTCTTGCCTTACACCGTTGTTGGGTATTCGGGGAGGCATAGCTGGAGATTTTACTATCACGCAGCTCGATGAAGATGACTACTGGATGGTTGGCTCGGGTATGGCTGAACGTTACCATCAGCGTTTTTTCAGGTCGGTGCCGATGCCTGACAGTGTCAGTTTCAATTCTCATACCGTTTCACATTGCGGCTTCAATGTCGCGGGTCCAAACGCTCGTGAATTGTTGTCTCGGTTGACCAACACTGATTTGTCGAATGAATCCTGGCCGTTCATGCGTTCAAGGAAAATCCAGGTCAGTGGTATTGAAGCAATTGGGCTCAGGGTGTCGTTCACCGGCGATCTTGGCTGGGAGCTGTATATCGAGGAAGACCAACAATTGGCTTTGTACGATGCGCTTTTAGAAGCTGGGCAATCGCTTGGTGTTGTGCCTGTCGGTGGGCGTTCACTGTTGTCGCTGCGTGTCGAAAAAGGTTACGGCAGCTGGGGACGAGAGTATTCACCAGAGTATTGGCCACAAGAAGTCGGTCTTGAGCGTTTGATCAAACTGGACAAACCAGAATTTCTGGGCAGAGAAGCGTATATAGCGCTAAAAGACAAACCCGCCAGGGAGAAGCTGGTCTTACTGGAGATAAATGTAAATCACAATGCGGATGCAACCGGTGGCGAACCCGTGTTTTTACCTGACGGTACGCCCGTGGGCCGTGTTAGCTCGGGCTCGTATGGGTTTGGGGTAGAGAAGTCATTGGCGCTGGCATTTATAAAAACAGACAAGTTGGAAGATAACTCCGACTTTCATGTTGCCGTTCTGGGCATTAACCACGATGCGAAGCTTTTGGTCGATGCGCCGTTTGATCCGAAGGGCGAGCGGCTAAGAGCCTAAACTGTGGCAGGCAGTGCAACCTGATCGGTAGAGCAATATTATGGATTTGTCAGAATGGGTTCAGGAACCAGTAAGACTAATGACTTCGTATGGCCAATATATTGACAGTAGAGAGGTTCTAAACGCTAAAGGCAATCAATAGCAGAAATCAGTAGCTGGTCACCATGACAATACCGGGCAAAGCTTTCCATTATCTAATTAAAAAATGTCCACGTTTAAGCGCGATAGAGACTTTATGTTTTTAAATAACCAATAAAGCCGATTTTAGCGATATCAATTATTTAAATAATTCTCCAGCTAAGTTAATATCTGCGATAGAAATCACAATTATACGATCCGCAACATCTACTCGATGATTAGCGTTCCTCGCTGTTGTGCCAGAGGAGGGGAATCATTCGTAGCTCAATTGCGGAGCTCGAACAATGGACTAAAACCAAAGGCTGTTCGCATTGATTGATGCGCCGTCTTGTGTTTTAGATATCGGACCGGTCTAACCTAATCGCGTTATGGGGGGCCAAATGGTATATATTAAGCGCTATTTAAATGGACTTGTCTATAATGAGATTTTCGGTCTTATTCAGAGCTACACTGCTGGTTTTAGCGCTTGTATCCTCATCCTGTGCTTCGAACCCGGAAGTCGGACCGACAGCACTAGAAGGTAATTCTGTAACAACACCGGAATCCGATGCAGCTGCCATCGGCTCGGCACCAAGTCAGTCGACATTGGGTGTTATTGCTACTGATCTGGTTTCATCGTTAGTACAACTCTCTGAACTTTCTCCTTTTTCAACAACTATTCAGGTTAACCGACCGGTCTCAGATTTTGGGCACGAGTTGGTTAGCGCACTTCGATACAGTGGTTATGGCGTCCAGATTGTACCTGACGATCAAGGGCTGAATTACCTCAACTACTTCAGTTCATTTTCGGAGGAAGACGAGGGTACGTTCTACACATTTAAAGTGTTAGTCAGAGACATTTCCATTTCACGCTCATTTATAGAAAATGACGGCGCATTTGTTCCAAGCTCACCTGTGAGAATAAAGGGGGTGGAGGCGCAACGCATCATAGTCAACGACGACATCTACCGGCAGTCGATCGGCGATGCAGAGTTTCCAAGCGGTGTGACCTTCGTTGACGCAAATGGTCGACTGATCTACCACGATCCACGCGTTGTTAAATCCACAAACGCAATGAAGCGAAATGCTAACGATCAAATCAAAACTGAAATGGTATTGATTCATGCGCGCGCCAACGTTTTCACCAAATCTCGTCTTACTGCCAAAGAGCGGCGTAGTTACGAACCTTATAAACAGGTTTCATTACGATTCAAACCCAAATCGCTGGATCTTGGTATTAATAATAAATCAGCTATAGCGCTACTGCTAGAGTCGTTCGATGTGAGCACCGATCGATTGAGCATTACGGCCTGTAGTTTCGGAAAATCGCTTATTTGGGACGGTACCGAATCCGTTTCATTAGAGCGGGGCCTCAGGGTTCGTCAAGAACTACTGGCATCAAATATTTCGATTGATAATACACGTGACGAGAGTTGCTTTAGCACTAAATACGGTGATGAACTCCCGCGCAGAACAGTGCTCCTAACCCTTGAACGCGCCGTGCGCATCCTCTAACAATACTATTAGTGAAGGTATAAACATGAAATTCACACTTCTATCAGCATTGGCACTTGTGTTTTGCTCATCATGCTCGTTCACGCCGGAGCAAGCTGATGACGCTAACATAATAGACCCCGCTCAAAGCGCAGATGTTAGTTTTGATACCAACGTGCTGGACAGCGACAAGATTGTACAAAATCTTGTGTTCTCGATTATTCAACTTGAGAGTTTGCATCCATTTAAAACCACATTGCAAATGAAAGCCCCTCGCGGCGAGCTTGCCAAACTTGTAAAGACCCGGTTTGAAGATGCTGGCTATGGTATCCAGTATGTTGAATCTGATCAGGGCGTGAATTATGTAAGGCATTCCGCGCAAAGTTCCGTTTCAGAAGAAGCAGATACAACAACCTACCGCATTACGGTGGGAGAAATATCTGTTGAACGGGACTATACGTTGTCAGGAGAAACTACCGTGCCTGAATCTGAACTGCGAGTTACGGGCGCTTACGAACAAGACATCCACCTGAACGACGATCTGTTTGGGGAAGAATTCGCTAAAACACAATATACAGAAGTGCTTTTCGATGAAAGTGATGTGCCGGTAGTTATCACAGTTGCTGATCGGGATATTTCTTTTGAGAAGCAACCCGTTGCCGCCGCCGATGGAGATGCAGCAGACGCTACTGCAGTTGAAACCGGCAGCTCGTTTGCAAGAGCAGTAATGCAAAACGTACGATCTATTATGGGAAGTAACTTTTCTGAATTGTTTGAAGGTTACGAAGATGTTCAAACGGATGTACTCATTTTTCCGAACGACTCACTGCGTCTTGGTGGTGAGAATAAGACATTGATTCAAAAATACGCCGATGGTCTGAACCCTGAGACAGATGTACTTTCGGTTATCGGATGCAGTCACGGTCGCTCCAAAGTCAAAAACGGCAATCAACTACTCGCTATCGGTCGTGCGAATCGCGTTAAAGAGGCGCTGATATTCGCAGGTTTAGACCACAAACTGATTTTTGAGGAAGGGTGTTGGGATAAGGAATATTATGAACCCATGCCAGCACGCGGTGTTGTTCTTACACACAAGAGAAAAATATAAATTTAAATACTTACAATTTAATGGTCGACTGACCCGCTAGTATTAATGAGCATCTTCTGCGGGTCAGCAACCATATATAGCCGGATTTCCAGCATGGTTAATCGCATTTCTCTGGTTTTGTTTTTTTTGTCAATTTCATTTTTGGCGTCGGCAGACAAACTGGAAGCTCATAAGGTAAATTCTTTACTCACTCCCGCTGTCGTGTCGTCAGTTCCAGGGCAATGGACCTTGGTTCAGCTATGGGCGTTAGATTGCGTTGTATGCGAAGAACAAAAGCCTGCTC
>CALIMV010000454.1 GCA_938045275.1 uncultured Granulosicoccaceae bacterium | reverse complement strand
ACAGTTGCAGTACGTCGCAGCCGTGGCCGACCAGGGGAGTTTTTCCAGTGCCGCCCGCAAGCTGGGTGTTGCGCAACCTGCACTCAGCCAGCAGATCAAATTACTGGAGGAAGAACTGGCCACCACTTTGTTTCTGCGTTCCCAGGCAGGGGCCGAACCAACGAATAGTGGGCTGATTTTGGTTAATCATGCCGAAAGAATAATGGAGCAAGTAGAACTTGCACGACATGACACACTAACGAACGGAACTGAACCGAGCGGTGAAGTTTCTTTAGTGATCGCCAATGCGATGTACGGCGCCGTATTACCAAAATTGGTTGCAGCACTTGGTACAGAGTTTCCCAAGATCACCCTTCGGGTGTCTTCCGACACAAGCTCGCAGGTACAGGTGGCTTTGGAGAATGGGCGAGTCGATCTGGGTATTCTGCCATCCAGACCAAATCTCACAAAAGTAAACGCCGTGCCATTCGTTAAAGAGAAAATGTATCTGATTAGCAAGCCAGATTTATCAAGAAAAAATAACGGCCGAAAAAGTCAATCGGTAACACTTAAACAGTGTGCATCGTTTCCATTGGCACTTGTGCGTGCCGGCCAACCGTTTCGTACACAGCTCGAAGAAATTGCAGTAGAGCATAATCTAAAGCTGGATGTTAAGTACGAATCGAATTCACTTCAAATGATTCGCAGTTATGTAGAGGGTGGGTTGGCGTACTCAATATTGCCTTGGTGCGCAATTGAAGAAAAAGTACTTTTAGAAAAACTGGATGCGAAACTCATTAAGCAGCCCTCAATATCACAAACCTATATTGTAGCGTGGCCAAAGAACAGGCCATTAAATTTACCTAGTAAAACACTTTGTGATGTTCTTAAAGAAACTGTTTCTAAAAGTATTTCGTCCGGTAGCGCTTAGATACAATAGGCTTATCGTGAAACCGGCATAGAACCATTGCGAACATTCAGCTTTTGCAACTTTTTTATGTTCATCGCTGGCACGCTACTCGTCAGGTGTTGAATCCGGTTGATGACAGTTTTCGTAAAAAAGCATTCTGACTTCAGGATGCTGTAGCATGGGTGAATTATGGAGACTAAATGAAAATCGCTGTTTATGATTGCGTGACCGGTGACGCACTGACCGAAAAATATGGCCGAACGGGCCCGCTGATTATAAAATGGATCGCGCGTTACTTGCCTGAGGCCACCTTTTCCTCCATTCATATCGCTGGCAATGAAACCCCGCCGCTGCCTCAAGACGTTGATGGCATCATTATCTCTGGCTCGGAGAAGGGTGTCTATGACGATACGCCGTGGATGCAGCCTTTGCGTGAAAATTTGCTAGAGATGAAATCGGCAGGTGTTGCGATGTTTGGAATCTGCTTTGGGCACCAGATTATGGCCGATGTGTTCGGAGGTAAGGCTGATAAATCGGACAAGGGTTTTGTTACCGGTACACGGCAGTTCCGCAGTCGTGGTACCAACGTGACTGCCTATCTTGCACACCAGGATCAAGTTACTGACGTGCCCATCGGTGCCGAAGTTATCGCATCGGCAGCTTATTGTCCGGTGGCAGCGTTATCCTACGACTTTCCTGCTATGTCGGTTCAGTTCCACCCTGAATACAACCGCGAATTTGCCAGTGATTTGATTGATATGTTTGGTGAGGAATTGATGTCTGAAGAGCAGTTGCGTGGCGCAAGAGACAGCTTGTCAATAGAGACTGACGAGGGTTTGTGGTGTGAGGAAGTTTCGGATTTTTTTCGCAAACACTGCAAAGTCGCCTAGCATTATTTTTGTACCCACCACTATTGAAACTATGATCACCAAGATTGTCCAGAAAGACCCCGACCGCGGGACTCGTGAATTCGAATTGGTTGACGATGCTATTGAGTACCGCATCTCAAGTCCCTTTGGCGATGAAGCACTATCGGTCGTATTGTCGGTGTTGTCGCCCGAGCCAGTTGTAGATGGGTCAATGATGTACTTTCTGAGTGAGGTTAATCGTGAGGCGTTGATCAAACTGTTCGTCGATCTTCCAGATGCTGAAACGTTTGCTGAGTTTGTAAGCACGTTAAAGCAGCGTATTAAGGAAGAGGATTTTGGCATGCTCAGTGCGGACAACCGGAAATCCGATATTACGCAAGAGCAAGTCGACACCACCATCCGCATGTTGGAAACTAACATCGATCCCGCGAGCATCGATGAACTGCTTTCGACCCTGCGCGACTTCTCTGAAGCGCCGGGTGAACATGAGCGACTTAACCGAGTTGTGGAGGCATTCAACAATCTCGGTGTGCAACAAGGCCCAGTGTTGAGCTATACATCATTCTTTAATACGCTGCTTTCAAGCACAGATCTCGATGATCTAGACTGAGAGTTGGCGGTTCGTGTACAGATAACCTAAGATAAGGCATGACAGCGCAAGTCGAAATATACGGTACAAGCTTCTGTCGTCACTGCCTGGCTGCCCGCGAGTTGCTGGACTCAAAGCAGATCGACTACACCGAATACCTTATTGATCTTATGCCATTAGAGCGTGGTGAAATGCTGCGCCGTTGCGGACGCAAGAAAGTGCCACAGATACTAATTAATGACGTTCCAATAGGCGGTGATGAAGATCTGATGGCGCTGGATGCAAGCGGTGAACTGGACCGGCTATTGAAACTTACTTGACGCCCTAACCTCAGGTTCGACTAACTGCGAATGTATTGGGAGCGTATACATTGTGTTTATAAGATGAGGGCTGCAATGGGTGCAGGTGTTAACCCGTCCGCCTATGAATCAAATCCGATACCCAAAGCATCAAGCGTGCGCAACAACAGAGTACGGCGACCGGTGCGGTCTTCGTGTGCTAGACGTTTTTGTACCATGCCAATTATCATTGAGCGTAATGGTTCAGGTGGAAAGGGTGGTGGGCGTTGACTCGACATTTGAAGATTGGTGCGTTCCGTTTGAGCTCCGTCGAGCAGGTCTAGCATTGTTAATGCCGCAAACCGGCTGGCCGATACTCCTTGTCCAGTAAATCCCATGGCATAGGCCAAACGCCCTTTGCAGGCGGTGCCGGTAAAAAAAGTGGTGCGGGCTGAAGTGTCGATTATGCCGCCCCACTTAAAATCAAATCGCACCTCAGCGAGGCTTGGAAAGCTTTGTGCAAACTGTTGTGCCAATAACGTAAATGTGTCGGTACGCTGTAAATTTGCTGGCTCACGATTACTACCATAGTGATAAATCGCATCAAAGCCTGCCCAAAGAATGCGGTTGTCTGCAGTTTTACGTGAATAATGAAATTGGTTGCCACTATCGGCGACACCGTGGGAGTCGTTCCAGCCAATACTGGCTAGTTGTGCGTCGCTTAGTGGTTCGGTTGTTAAGGAGTAATCATATATCGGTATAATCGCGAAGCGCAGGCGTTTGAGTAAAGGCTGCGCTGCATTGGTGGCCATGATAGCTTTTTGCGTTGAAACTGTGGCGTTTAGCGTTTGTAGAATAATGCTTTGCTTCGTATTTTGAAATGATGTAACGGGCGAATTTTCAAAGATAGTAATTCCGCGTGCCAGGCAAGACTCTCGCAACCCTGCAACCAGCTTAGCGGGATTGACCAAGCCGTAGTTTGGTTCGAATAACCCAGTGGAATAAGTAGGGCTGTCCAACTTTGCACGCAATGCATCACCTTCAAGCAAGGAGTTTTCGATACCGAATTGCGCATAGTTTTTCGCCATGGCCTGCAGCCCTTTGACTTGCCAAGGCGTTGCAGCGACGTTGATTTTGCCAGCGAGTTGGTACTCGGCATCAATCTGGTAGTGTTCCAAATCGTGTGCTAGTGCTGTCAGGTTTTCGCGGCCTAATCTGATGAGTGTTTCGGCTTCACGTGGCCAACGTTGTAGTGCATTCGATACGCCATGCGAAATGGACGGTGCACAAAAACCACCATTTTGCCCCGATGCTGCCTGGCCACATTCTTTAGCCTCCAATAGTACGATCTTTGCATCGGGATGGCGCTCGCGTGCCTTTAATGCGCTCCATAAACCCGTAAAGCCACCGCCTATAATGGCAAGATCGCAAGCAATATCACTGCTTGCCGGTTCAGAAGGCTTACCGAATTTGACAGTTGTAGCCCAATAGGGCCTTGAACTCGCGTTGGCAAAGTTATCCAATGTCGTCATTGGCTAATGTGCGTTTGTCACGATAGCTTGCGCCCACCTGTTTCGAGAAACCAATCATCAGGGTACGGGTACCACCAATCGTGTTTAATCGGCTTGTGATCCATGATCACCATCTTTGTGCGTCGGAAAGCATCGAGACCCTGCCGGCCCAATTCACGACCTATTCCTGAGGCTTTCCAACCGCCAAACGGTAGCGCATCATTATCGATCAACGGATTGTTTACCCAAACCAAGCCAGATTCCAATCGCTCATGTGCTTCGTGTGCTTCTTCCAGCGAAGTAGTAAAGATGCACGCGCCAAGCCCAAATTCAGATGCGTTGGCAGCGGCAATGGCAGCATCAAAATCAGCCACTCGGACAACCGCGACAACCGGGCCAAAACACTCCTCATGCAATAGATCCATATCAGTGTTGCAATTGGTAAGGATGGTGGGTTCATAGAACCAACCCTTGTTGTGTTGAGGCGGAATACGGCCGCCGCAGGCGACGGTTGCACCTTTTGCTACAGCGTCGGCCACAAGTCGTTCAACTTTGTCACGTGCGGCCTTGCTGACTAAAGGCCCGATTTCAGATTTATCCAAGCCATTACCTATGCGCAACCGTTGTGTTTCTTTGGTAAAGGCTGTTATGAAGTTGTCGTGAACGCTGTCCTCAACATATAAGCGTTCTGTTGATGTGCACACCTGGCCGGTTAAATGAAACGCCGCTGTCACCGCACCGGCGGCGGCAACATCAATTGGTGCGTGTGCAGTGATTATCATCGGATCAGATCCGCCAGCTTCAATGATGGCAGGTTTCAGCTTAGCAGCTGCGGCAATAGCTACGGCTTGTCCTGCGGCAACTGATCCAGTAAATGCCACTGCATGGGTTAGTGGGCTATCTACTAATGCCTTACCCAGATTAACGCCTCCGGGCAGGCATGCTACCAATCCATCGGGAAGTTCTGCAAAGACTTGCATAAATTCCAATGTTGATAAGGTGGTTGCCTCAGCTGGTTTAATCACACAGCCATTGCCTGCCGCCACTGACGCGGCAACTGTCCAGCACATAAGTAACACCGGAAAGTTAAACGGCATGATATGTACAGACACTCCGAGCGGTTCATATTTGGCAAACTGAAATGATCCAATTTGTGTTGTGCCGGCAATTTTGCCTGCTTCGTCTCGAGCCATTTCGGCGTAGTAGCGGAAGATCGGCGCACAGTTAGCCAACTCACCGATGGCTTCT
>CALIMV010000453.1 GCA_938045275.1 uncultured Granulosicoccaceae bacterium | reverse complement strand
CCTATTCCGAGCGCTGCGCTTATTCCAACGATTTGTTTAGTTACAGTATTCATATGTGAATCTCCCGCGATTAGTTAGTTAAGTGATGTAAGCCTGCGCATGTCGATCACCTACCAGCAGCAACAATTAGAACCGCACATTTGCATTGCAGAAGAATTTACGGCATTTACAATGTTCTGAATAGTACGTATTATCAGTTTGGAATGTTCGTAAAATAAGAACAATGGATTTCACCCACTTCAGATTACTGGCGGTGTTTGTAACCGTTGTCGAAACCGGCAGTTTCGCCGCCGCTGCTCGACATCTCAATGGCAGTCGATCGCAAATTAGCGAGCAGGTGTCAAAACTTGAGGATGTTCTGGGTGTGCGTTTACTACAAAGATCCACACGGCACCTTAAGTTGACTTCCGAAGGCACGGATGTCTACGATAAAGCGAGACAGTTACCCACCCTTCTTTCCGACGTTGAAAGCACAGTTAATTCATCCGAACCGCGGGGGCGGGTCGCTGTCACGATGAATCATGATGTTGCACATAAAATCATACTGCCGTTGCTGGGTGATTTTCAGCAGCAGTACCCACTGATCATTCTTGACCTCGTTTTAGATGATGAAAAACAGGATCTGATTGCGCAGCAACTTGATTTGGGCATTCGAATCGGACTACCCAATGACAACTCACTGGTTGGCCGAATAATGCATGAAGAAAGTCTCAGTATTTTTGCCAGCCGAGCATTTATAACAAAGAACGGCGTACCAAAAACAATAAAAGACATTGAAAAATGCCGATGGATTCTACTCACCCAATTATCGAACGACAATGTATTTCGGGTTCGCAACAAAGGCAAAACAATCGAGTTACACCCTGCAAACTACTATCGATGTAACTCGCCATTTATGATGCAAAATATGATTGTTTCTGGGCTCGGCATAGGCCCGCTCGCACCCAGCATGATTAAAGAGGAACTTGAAAACAAGCAACTAGTTCCAATAATGCCTTCTATTAAGTCCGAGCCGCTGGTATTTTCTTTGGTATACCCTTCACGTAGACAAGTGCCTCAGCGCACGCGAGTGTTGATAGACTTTTTACTAAAGAATGCCAGGTTCCGTTCTAAAAGGTGATAGGCACTTAATCATATTGTTATTGCTTGTCGACTGGCAGTAATCGTTCAACGAACACCTTTCGATCCTCCACTTGGTTCGTGTCCATGTCCATGTTCAAATCACGTTAAAGTCGATAACGTTTCCATTAACCTAGATAGAGTATTGACGCATACTCGTGCGCCATTTAAAGATAGGCCATTCGGGATAAACATTGTTATACAGAATAATGATGAGGACGAAGTAAAAAGCATCCTCGAAAATGATAATCCCAAGTACATAATCTTCAAGAATGCAGCGCATAGATGATCCCTGTTTGGTTAGCAGCACTTACGTGTGGCAATACTGAATCACATTATATTTAAGGACTTTCAAATGACAAAGAAAAGTGACTATCTTCTGAAGAAAAACCATCGAGATTCCCGGTTAGGCGAGCTACTTCGTTGGCTTGATGAGAATGCGAGCACACTGTTGGACGACCACGCAAATGGGTTGGAAGCCATCGGTGTTGGTAAAAAGAACTCGAGTCGCGTGGACTCAAGTGACGATGACTGGTGCCTTGTCGCCTTTGTCGAAGAAAAACTGTCTAAAAAAGAAATCAAATCACGTAATATTTCGCTGTTTGCCGATACAGCCATGTCTTGTGATACTGGCATACACAATGGACCACCAGAAGACTATGAAACCGACGTTGTCGCATGCGGTGGTATGTTTCGGCCGTTACCAGGGCTTCGCGTACCAGCTGCTCAACGCGGTTCGTTCGGCGGCCCACCGCCATCGGTCGATCTTCAGAAATACTTCAACGCATTGCGTTCTGGTATTGGTATTACTAATCCTGAGGGCGTATATCCCGGTGGATTAAGCGTCGGCACACTGGGTTTTTTTCTTGAAGATAAAAATGGCAATTTGTATTTGGTATCGAACAACCATGTGATAGCGAACGAGAATAATGCCAATGTTGGCGACAGCATAGTACAACCCGGCACATTAGACCTAACTCAAACCGAGCTTCAGCAAATGAACACCATTGGTAAACTAAGAAACCAACTGGGAATCGGTCAGTTGGAAGCCTGGGTCGACATCGATCTATCGGCAATGAATGAAGTAGATGTCGCTATCGCTTCATTGAACGGAGTTCGAGACGAATCAAAACTATCGAGGATAGGGTTTGGGTCTGAAGCTGTACGCTTTGGCAAGCCCTACAGGCTGAACGCGAATGCTGAGATAATTGGTGATGCTAGAGTTTACAAAGCGGGTAGAACCACCGGTTGGACAGAAGGTGAAGTAACGGCAATCGGCGTAAATGTGAATATACAATACAGTTCTGGTGTAGTTCGGTTTAAGAACCAGATTGCAATCACACCAAGTGTTGACAATTCAGGGCCTTTTAGCGATCGTGGGGATAGCGGAAGCGGCATCTGGAACACTGAAAATGAACTTGTGGCGCTGTTGTATGCTGGCTCGCCTAGTCGAACACTCGCTAATCCTGCGGATCTAGTCCGCACCGAAATTACAAAAGCACTCGGTCGAGGCACACTTAAACTCGTAACAGTGTAAAATCAATTTTATCGATATAACTAAAAAACATCGATATGCTGATTAAAGTACTGGTCGGTTTAGCAATTCTGATTGGCGTTTCGAGTTGGTTCATTTGGATGGCAAAATCTGAAGAAAACGACGCAATTGTGTATGCAAATGTTGAACAAATACAAACACTATTGAGTCAGGAAGTTGATCAACTGCGTGAAAAGATTGCCGTAGAACCACTCGAACTCTCTCTGCCAACAGACGGGAAAGGTCTGCGTATATTGGCGCGCGTTGAAAAAGGCATGGCCGACCTTGTCCCAAACGAGATCAAGGCCACACTCGAATCAATAGAACTCGTGGTAAAAATAGAGGCAGAGGAATCATACGAACCTTACGAAGCTCAGTAACTCTACATTTTGTTGCTTTTAAAACAAATCGAATTTGAAGACCGGCTTTCACATTATCAACACTTGAATAGCAGTACCATAATAAAGTATTAATTTACTTTTTGACCAATCGTGCCGCAATTGTCTCGATGTCAACATCACCACCAAAACTCTCGCCGCGATTCAAATTGGATGCTGAATAAACAGCCTGTACAGTCAATGGGCTGTTAGAACGGATCAGTACGAAACCCTCGAATAGTGCAGGCGGAGCACCATTAAAGACTCGTTTGCCAATATCGTGACAGTCAGTCTTTAATGCCTGCGTAGCGTCAAGAGCATCGTCGCCGATGTGTGCGGTTTTACCTGGAATTTGTTTACCAGGTGGGATGGTCAGAGACAAGGCTTTAGATAACTTCAACGCTTCATCGCCTAAATTCGCTATGTTTATAACTGTGCCATAGCGACCTTGAACCAGATAACCGACTTCGGAACTTTTCTCTATCCCACAAACAACCTTCACTGGATACTCATAGAAGGCGATTTCAGATTCTGGGTCAGGCTCGGGCTCAGGCTCGGTCGGGCCAGCGCTTTCCTTCAAGACAAAAAGCCCATCCTCGATATTACTGACCAGTATCGTTCCACTTGGCAAAAATGGATATACACCCCATGCCCCGTTGAACTGTGGAAGATTAGCACTGGGTGTCGGAAAGGTATCGAAGAAGCCGATTTCAGTCGGACTAGTTGGGTCGGTGATGTCAAGGATACTAAGCCCGCGCCAGTAAGCCGACATATAGTACTTGTCACCTTTTACAAAACCATTGTGATCGATGTTTGTCTCAGGCCCCGTCCAAATGCCTGCGAGAGCTGGCGCGGTTAGATTAGAGATGTCAAAGACGCGAACAGTCGTATTAAGACCTTTCTCCACCTCATCGAGTTCATCCTGCACGAAAACAAAATTTGTATCTTCACTTACCCAGCCAGAATGGACATAGGATGCGTTTTCATAGGTTACTGAACTCAACATCAGCGGCTTGGTGGGATCGGTGACGTCCCACAGATCGAGAGTATTCTCGTTGTAATCTATCAGCAACTCACAAGGATTGTGTCCGCCAGGCGGAGGGGTAAGTCCGGATTGACAAGCCGCCGTCCGCGAGTCGGTAATTATTGCGCTAGCAGCATCGTGCGCATATTGAGAATTGACAATCGGTCGCAGGTTTTCTACCGGATTAAGCGGGTCAGCAAGACTAAGTCCGTGAGCCGCACCCAGTGCCAGGTTTGAACCCAAGATAAACGCCTGGGGCTCATGTCCCGGTAGCGCTTCTCCGGTAGCGTAATCGGTGTTCGCAATATAAATGTTGTGTGCTTCGTTGAAACCACGATAGGTACCGGCCAACGAGATCGATGATGGTAATCCAGAAAGATCAATAATTTGAAGACCCTGTGGCGATGACGGATTGTCCGCAGTAACGTACGCATATGACTGAAATACACCGTTCTCGTTCCGGAATTGATAAACCTTAACGTCACGCCAAATAGCTTCGAAACCTGGAATAGTTCCAACTTCTACTGGTGATTCTGGGTCTGTTACGTCGATCACTGCAGTACCGTTCAAGAGCCCCATAATGGCGTACTCCCGACCGTCTCTCTTATCAACAAAACCCCAAATGTCATTTGCCGCACCTGGTTGCGTGGAGAGTCGATTTAACGGCAGTTGTGCCAGTAAATCGATACCTTTGCAGGGAAACGGCCCAGCCATCCCAGTACCCGAGTCACAAGGTGTTGCCGCTAGTGGTTCGGTTTGTCTTGCCGCCGCAGATGCTACGAAATCAGAAATGACTCGCCCTTTTTGATCTTGAATTAGCGAAAGACCGCGGGCGGCTAGCGCTTCGCGTTGTTGAAAAGAAGGCCCGGAGATGTAGCTCGGTTCGCTATTAGGTGCAGCGGCGGAAAACCGAATATTTTCTAAATACCCACCTCGGACGGTGATATCTGGTCGCAGTAATAGCTCTGTCGTATCGGGGTCGATATCGTAGTCACCACTTGCGATAAGAACGGCATCGCCCTCGCCGGCAATGGTAAGCGCGTGATCTAAGGCGCAGGGCGCCGTAGCATTGCAATCCCCGTCTGAAACGCCATCCGCCGTAACATACCGTGATACACCGCGACTAAGTAATGTGGACTGCTGGTCTTGAGCAGCCGCAGTGCTCACGCCCGCTTCTGCTTCTGCTTGTGCAATTAAAATTCCGCGAGCTTCTAATGCCGCGGCCTCAGTCATGTCAATACCAGTTAGTATCGTCGCTGAGTCAGCTACATTCTGAGCTATAAATTTCTCATCGTAGCTGCCACTCACCCTGACAACGTGGCTCAGCAGCTGCACAACTTCGGCAGGTTCGCCAACAACGAACGGATACCACCCCCCAGCCACTCGAATCTCGTCACCTTTTTCTACTTGTTTCAGCGCATAGGCTATTGACGCGCAAGGCGACGACGCAATCGCACAGTCACCTTCGTCGATACCGCTTTCAGAAACGTAGTGAATCGGAGTCTTACCTTCATGAGCTGCAACTGGAGTAAGCACTGTTATAACCGACAATATTAGTACAAAGCCTACGAAAATAAAAAAATCCTTCATGACATGTGCTCCTCTACCTTCTCGCCTGTCCGCTATCGGACAATCGCTCGACTACAGGTTCCACATCAATAGCTACGCCTCCATTCTCGGAATCGAGCGCACTCTTAGTGTAAACACCAATAACATCAAGTGGACTATCGGATTTCAAAACCAGAAAACCCTCGATGTACGGGGTCGGGAAACTCCCTCCAAAAACCTCGTCACGGACGCCCGCGCAATCAGTCGCGAGTGCAAGGTCTGGACGCAATTCGTGCCGCGCGAACTCTTTCACATCGCCAGGGGCTTGCTCCTCGGGTGGAAAAGTGAGTGCAAGCGTTTTTGTAAAACGGGATAAATTGGGCCCGGGATTGCGGATGTTGACTGTTGTTGCATAACGCCCTTGAGTTAAGCGGAAGTCATCAGGGTCTTCTGCTACACCACAAACCAATTTGGCGGCATAGGTGTAAGCCAGAATCTCTGTCTGGTTGCAGTCCTCGGGGATCTCGAAATCTTCTGTGAAGTCTACTCCAGTCATGGGTGTCGCAGCATTCGGCCCCATTCCACGCTTTGCGAAACCACGCCAGATTTCACACCGATTAGAGCCGTTGGTTCGGGCAAGATCCGCTAAGAGTATAGCGTCGCGCGCCTCGACAAAATTGGGGCCACGCCTTAGGCTAAACAGACTATCGGTTAATAGTTGCAGCATAAGTTCGTTGCCCACCTCAGCTCCGTGCTTGGCAACAAGATTGCTCCGAGCCTCCCAAACCATAGCGGCCCAAATCTCACCCATATCATGTACACCGCCCGATCGCGTAGCAAGCCAAGGACTGACTGGTGGCGTGCCGGTGCAGCCGGCTGATGGAATCGGCGTGATGTCGTAATTTGACGGCTGCATATCAGCAAGCGTGAATGGGTTTACACAAAGATCAGTTGAATACGGAAAGTGTCGAATGCCGAAATAGAAATTATCTGCCCAGTTAGCTGGTTGCCCGAATGCTGGGTTTAGATGGAAGACCGCGTAGCCACCAACAACATATGTGCCGTTGGGGTCTTCATCCGGGGTTCTTAGCAACATCAGCGCATAAAGATCAGAATAGCCTTCACCCAATCCACCTGGCTGACCGCCGCCTCCCAAACCATTTGTGTTTGGACCACCAATTATTCTGTTCGACAAACCATGGGTGAACTCGTGAATCAGAATCTCAGTGTCAAACCCGGAGTCGCGATCCGGGTTAGGTCCGGTCCACGTGAACGAGTTTAACGTTGGGCAGCAAGTGCCGTCTGAGGGCGGTGTTCCAAATGTGGAATTGTCCGTGCCAACGTGGAGCCTGGCTCGAATCGGGTCCCCACTAACGCCAGATCCAGTGGAATTCGTCGTTTGAAAATTTCCAGCGGCCTCTGTAAACCCAAGCTGTGCCATTCGATCGTGCCACCAATTCGCCATGACGAAGGTGTTAACCGATGCGGCGTCTCTATTGGCCTGAGCCTCTGGCGGCTGTGTAAAGTCGGCTGGAAAATCGAATTCTCGTGTTTGAACACCGTCAATATTCACAAGACTTGCTACCGGTTGCTCGTTGGATTCGGCTGAACTGTTGTTATTAAGATCTACAAACGCGATGACATTATTTCCAGTAGTACGCATTTCACCATCTTGTGTCCAACCACCGACCGAAGCCGCCGGATCGCCATTGGTTACTAATACTTGAGGTGTAATGGCCGTACCTTGACTGCCGTCTGGGGTTACTGGTCCAGGGGTCAGCGGCTCTGGGTTGTCTTCAGGTTGGTAGTCGTTGCGAGCATCGGCCGTGGGTGTTGCAAGCACATTCACATAACTAAGATAACGAGGTACATCGTGTGAAGTGATTGATTCACGGAATAGAACTTCTCCTGTTTCTGCATCGACCAATAGCTGATAGGCGAACGAGTGGTCTTTCAGTCCGGCAACGACTTCCCACACAAGTCGAATATCATTAGCCGACGCCAGGAAATAGATTAAGCGCACAGGTACATCAGCATCAAACGCTTGCCCTCCGCTGAAACTCTGACGATTCTCGCTTCCAGTTGGGGACCCCAACGGTTCGAGCATTTCAACTTCGATATTGCCACCAATATTTTCGGTTGCTAAAACGATCGCATCGGCCGGTGTAAGTACCGGTTCAAGCACATTAATTTTCCCACCTAAGCCCTGAACTGTAGTACCCGCCAGACTAACTAATTGGCCCTGTGATGTAACGGTTCCAACAAGATTGGTAGGAAAGATCTGACGGCCTTGCCAGCGCTGCTCGAAAGCAATTTGACGGCTTACACCCAACGCTTGTTCTTCTAAAGCTGGCGAATTCGCACCTTCGGCCTCGCGCGTTTTGACTATCGTGTTTAGATCAGCATCTGACATTCCAAAGACCGCGGCGTTCTGACGGACAAAACCTCGGACCACCGCTGAAGGCTCCGTACTGACCGCTTGCCGAGGGGTCATGAAACTCTGTGTACTCGCAATACGGGATGGTGTGTTTGTGAGCGCGTTATATTCAATCACTAAACCGGGGATTTCTTGAATTAATGACGCGGCTGCAGATCGCTGAGCGGATGATTCCAGACTACTCGCGCTAAGGAGAACTGTTTCGCTAGACTGGCTTACATCTATTTGAGGAAGTGCTTCATCCGCACCCGAATGTGTGGTTTGCGCAGAAGCCCCATTCACAAATAGCAAAATGGTGCTTGTTATCAAACAGAAAACGAACTGTAACTTCGATGCGCTAATACTAACAGTCCTTTTTATTAACAAGAGAAATGTTAGCAATGAAATATTTCTTACTGTCATTAAATTCTCCTTATACAACT
>CALIMV010000452.1 GCA_938045275.1 uncultured Granulosicoccaceae bacterium | reverse complement strand
CACCCAGACTTAAAAGCCATTATTGCCCCTACCTCGGTTGGTATTGTTGCAGCAGCGCAAGCTGTAACCGATGCCGAAAAGACTGGAGAAATCCTGGTTACTGGATTAGGTCTGCCCTCAGAAATGGCGGCTCATGTCGATTCAGGCGCATCCAAGTCATTCGCAATTTGGAACCCCATCGACCTGGGTTATGCCGCAACCATGATTTCATACAATCTGGCTAAAGGCGAAGCTGAAGCTACAGCCGGTGGTGAAATTCCTATGGGCCGTCTTGGCGCGGTTACACTTAGCGATGAACTCGATGGCGCAATGTCAGATCCGTTTGTATACGATGCATCTAACATCAATGAATTTAAAGATATTTTCTAAACTGCCACCACAAAGCGCTGACTCTGTTTAGTCAGCGCTTTTCTCTTATAAGTTTGGAGTATTCGTCTTGCCAATATCGGCAAATCATTCTAACCCTCCGATTTTGTCACTGAATGGCATCGTCAAGGACTTTCCTGGTGTCCGTGCGTTGTCTGAGGTATCAATTGATCTCTTTGCCGGAGAAGTGACCGCTTTGGTCGGTGAAAATGGCGCCGGCAAATCCACCATGGTTAAAGTGCTCACGGGCATATACCAACCCGATGCCGGACAAATTAAATTAAATGGTTCCCCTGTAAAGCTCGCGACTCCGAACGATGCAGCTCGAGCGGGTATTACGGCCATTCATCAGGAGACAGTGCTGTTCGACGAATTGTCGGTAGCGGAGAACATTTATATCGGGCACGCACCGCGCACCCGGACCGGCTTGATTGACTGGAATACCATGAATGCCAATGCATCACAGCTGCTTGAGCGAATTGGTGCATCGATAGACCCGACAACGGTGTTAAAGGATTTGGGAATCGCCAGCAAACACCTGGTAGCTATCTCGCGAGCATTATCCATCGATGCCAGTGTCGTCATTATGGACGAACCCACCGCTGCACTGTCGCACAAGGAAATAGAAGAACTGTATCAGCTGGTTGAACAGCTTAAATCTGATGGCAAAGCCATTTTATTTATCAGCCATAAGTTCGATGAAATATTTCGTATTGCAGATAGATACACCGTGTTCCGAGACGGCGAATTAGTGGGTAATGGACTGATTGAAAATTCCAATGCAGCAGAGTTGGTGCAATTGATGGTGGGTCGAAGCCTGGAGAGTGTTTACCCGCAACGCACAGGTGAACTCGGTGAAACAATCTTACGAGTGGATGGTTACTCACACCCTACAGAGTTTGATGATATTTCATTTACATTAAATCGTGGAGAAGTGCTTGGCTTGTACGGTTTGGTCGGTGCCGGGCGCAGCGAATGCATGCAAGCCATTTTCGGTATAACACGGCCCAGTAAAGGCAACCTGTTTATCGACGGTAAACAAATTACGCCTAAAAGCCCGGCTGACGCCATAGCACAGGGGTTGGTTTATGTACCTGAAGACCGGGGAAAACAAGGTGCTATTACCGATTTGTCCATAGTCAGTAATATCGCATTGCCATCACTAAACACAACTTCCAATAAAGGGTTTGTGCGAATGGCGCGTGAATACGCACTGGCACGGCAATACACAGCAAGACTCGAACTCAAAGCCGCCGCACTGGACCAGCACGTTGGCGAACTGTCAGGCGGCAATCAACAAAAAGTGGTCATCGCCAAATGGCTCGCTACACAACCTGAAGTCATTATTCTCGACGAACCAACCAAGGGTGTCGATATTGGTTCCAAGGCAGCGGTCCATGCGTTTATGCGCGAACTCGCTTCACAAGGCCTTGCGATCATCATGGTATCGTCTGAAATCCCGGAAATCATTGGCATGTCTGATCGCATCATTGTTATGCGAGAAGGACGTCAAGTGGCTGAATTCAATCAGCAACAAGCATCGCCAGAAAATCTGGTCAGAGCCGCGGCTGGCATTGAAGAGACGAGCGTCGCATGACATCGATCAGATTATCCCGCGACGTTTTACTCACCCTTGCATTAATAGCACTGGTTTTCCTGGTGTATTTGCGTTTTCCAGATTTCGCTGCACCCCAGTCTTTACTGGATGTATTCAACGATACCTCCATACTGATTATTCTGGCTCTTGGTCAGATGGCCGTTGTTCTTACTCGGTGTATTGACTTATCAATGGCTTCGAACCTTGCACTGGTTGGCATGTGTACCGCGATGCTGAATTCGGCCGTACCCTCCATCCCTATTCCGCTATTGGTGCTACTCGCGATTTTGCTGGGCGCATTATTGGGCAGCATCAATGGGTTGCTGGTATGGAAGCTCGACATTCCACCCATTGTCGTCACACTTGGCACACTGACCATTTTCAGAGGGTTGATATTCCTGTTGTCAGATGGTCAATGGGTAAATGCTCACGAGATGAGCCCGGCATTCAAGGCATTGCCAAGATACAGCTTGTTGGGCGTGGCGGTGCTATCGTGGGCTGCATTATTGTGCGTCGTATGTATGTACATATTACTGACACGTACCCCTGCGGGTCGTGCGTTTTATGCGGTAGGGGGCAACCCGGACGCGGCCGTTTATACCGGTATTAATGTGGGCCGTACGCGTTTTAACGCTTTCGTGCTTTCCGGTGCCTTGTCTGGCATTGCCGGTTACTTCTGGGTATCGCGCTATGCAGTGGCCTATGTCGATATTGCGGCTGGCTTTGAACTTGATGTGGTAGCCGCGTGTGTGATCGGTGGCATTTCAATCGCTGGTGGTATTGGCTCTGTTGCCGGAGCAGTTTTAGGAGCGCTGTTTCTTGGCGTGATAAAAAATGCACTGCCGGTGATTAATATTTCACCGTTCTGGCAGCAAGCCATTTCGGGTTCCGCCATTATTGTTGCGGTGATTTTCAACGCACGCTCAGAACGGCGCGCCGGGCGTATTATCTTAAAACAGGCCGAGAAGCATTGAATAGCGATAACACCACTCAAAGCAACGTCATACCCGACAGGTTGCGAAGTCGCTTTGTACGACTGATAGGCAGTTGGGAGTTTCTACTGCTAGGCGTTGGAATACTGATTTTTATATTCAATACGCAAGCATCGCCGTATTTTTTGGACCCGTGGAACTTATCCGACGCTACCTTTAATTTTACCGAGAAAGCGATGATAGCTTTTGCAATGGCGTTAGTGATCATATCGGGTGAAATCGATTTATCTGTGGCTTCAATCATTGCGTTGGTGTCAACCTGCATGGGGTTTGCTGTGCAATTGGGTGTTGATACACCCGGCCTTTTATTTATTGCCCTGATTGTCGGTGTTGCGTGCGGTGCGTTCAATGGTTTTCTGGTTGCCATTCTCGGGCTACCATCCATTGTGGTTACCATCGGCACGCTGTCCCTTTTTCGCGGCATCGCATACATTGTGCTTGGCGACAAGGCCTACTCAGGTTACCCCGAATCATTCGCTTTTTTCGGTCAGGGTTATGTCTGGTGGGTTATCACATTTGAAATAGTGCTTTTTATTGTGTTTGCTGCGCTATTTTATGTGTTGCTGCATCGTACCTCCTTTGGACGCAGCACCGTCGCCATTGGCAACAACCCGACCGCAGCCCTTTTTTCCGGCATCCGTGTTGCTCGAGTGAAATTTATTTTGTTTGTACTGACAGGTGTTATGTCAGCCGTTGCGGCTGTCTGCTTAACCTCTCGACTGGGCTCTACGCGGCCATCCATTGCGGTTGGCTGGGAACTTGAAATTGTCACGATGGTTGTACTGGGTGGTGTGAATATCCTCGGTGGTTCAGGCACCATACCGGGGGTGGTGATTGCGGCTGTGGTCATGGGCATGGTGACATTTGGCTTAGGATTATTAAATGTACCGGGTATTGTTATGTCAATATTCATTGGCTTGCTGCTCATAGGTGTAATCGCACTGCCTATTATCATTCAGCGAGCCAGAAGCCGGGTCAATGCATAAGCCAGTGGTTCGCTTTGTTGCGGTCATTGATCTTGGCAAAACCAATTCCAAAGTAGCATTGGTAGATACACTAGAGTGCGTCGAAATCACGGTCATTAAACAACCCGCTGCGGT
Source organism: uncultured Granulosicoccaceae bacterium (assembly GCA_938045275.1). Taxonomy (GTDB): domain Bacteria; phylum Pseudomonadota; class Gammaproteobacteria; order Granulosicoccales; family Granulosicoccaceae; genus Granulosicoccus. Next base: position 1,452 of record CALIMV010000452.1, on the reverse strand, counting down.
AAGCTCTGAATCACTGTACCCAAGCCTTGATCATCACGCTATTGAAGTGTTCGTCATCGATGCGCTGCAGGCGTTATCCTCTACGCACTCAATAGATGCCATTACCGTTACAACGCATGGAGCCACAGCCGCTCTGCTAACCGAGTCGGGGCAGTTGGCCATGCCAGTAATGGACTACGAATTCACCGACATCGATCAGCTACGCGATGAGTACGAACAACACAGGCCCTCGTTCGCTGAAACTGGCTCACCGTCTCTGCCAGGCGGACTCAATATAGGTGCACAGTTGTTTTGGCAACAGAGAAATCATGCCAGACGCTTCGAACAATGCAGCACAGTATTAACCTGGCCACAATACTGGGTTCACAGGCTCACCGGTCAACAACACAACGACGTGACCTCACTTGGATGTCATACCGATCTTTACAAACCAAACCAACAGCAATATTCATCACTGGTTATTGATCAGAAATGGCTCGCTCGAATGCCGCCAACTCGACATTCAGGGCAACTTAGCGCAACGATAACCGAAGTGTTCGCCAACGATTCGGGACTGTCCCCAACCATACCGGTATTCACGGGCATACACGATTCCAACGCATCACTGGTACCTCATTTAATTACTCATACTGCGCCATTTTCTGTAGTGTCTACCGGCACCTGGTTTATCACCATGGCGATTGGCGGAAACAATACTCAGCTTGATGAACACAGAGACACACTGATTAATGTCAACGCCCGAGGTGAAAGTGTGCCATCGGCTCGTTTTATGGGCGGCCGTGAACGGGATCTGTTACAGGTAACGGAACCAGCATCAGAAAAAGCAATGGCTAAACTACTCGACTGTGCCGACACTGCAGCCATGCTAATGCCATCGGTAGTAGCAGATACCGGCCCTTACCCAAACGCAACACACCAGTGGCTCGGCACTAATGCGGAAACTGACTCTTCTATCAAAGTATGTGCAGTCACATTGTATCTGGCACTAATGACACACGAGTGCCTGTTGCTCATTGGCGCTGATGGACCCACATTTATAGAAGGCCCCCTGGCGCAAGATCAACAATTCGCACAAATATTGGCAGCCGTTAGTAAACGACCGGTATTTATCAGTGAATCTGAAACCGGTACCACCATTGGAGCAGCAATGTTGATCAGTCCGCCAGCAAAACCGCCCAACTATACTCGGGTTGTTGTCGATGCAGCGAAGCGGGATAAACTGGATCACTATGCCAGGCGATGGAAACAACAATTGGCTAAACACACCACATAGCATTACTTGGGACCAGAATCATGTGCAGTATTTTTGTTTGGAGAACGTCTGCTATCCACCACTCATTGCTACCAGCAGTATCCTAAGAATATGCTCAAACGAGAGCGTACTATGTTATAGCGTATAATTGTATAACGACACGTGGGTCACGGAAGTGGCATCTCATCCTCTGATACAAG
>CALIMV010000451.1 GCA_938045275.1 uncultured Granulosicoccaceae bacterium | reverse complement strand
AGTCGAACCTTCAGTCGAGATTGGTGGTCAAAAGGGCCCGGAACCGACTCGCTTTGGCGATTGGGAGAAAAACGGGCGTTGCACCGATTTTTAGTTTTATTTAACCATTTTGCTTTTTTAAACATTTGCTTTTTTTATTTTTGAGCAACCAAACCCGACTTCCAACAACGACCTTTAATCTTTTTGAGTAATTTGAGATAACCAAACATGGCCTGGACCGACAAGCGACCCATGTCGCCACACTTGCAAATTTACAAACTGCCGCTCACGGCCTATGTCTCTATTGGTAATCGGATTGCCGGGGTGATCAATAGCGTTGCGATGGTGTTGCTGGTTTTGGTGCTCGCCGTTGCTGCCGGAAGCACAACTGATTCGAGCTTCATATTATCAGTGCTCAATTCATGGTTTGGCAAGTTGGTGCTCTTTGGTTTCACCTTAACGCTCTACTACCACATGTGCAATGGTATACGGCATCTGTTCTGGGATGTTGGCATGGGGTTCGAATTGGAGACCGCCAACAAAACAGCCAAGGTATCTATAGGAGTGGCGGTGGTACTTACTATTATCACCTGGCTAATCGCGAGCGCATCATGAGCAACTTAAGATCACCTTTGTCGCAGGTGAAAGGACATGGGTCTGCAAAAGAAGGCACCAGCCATTTTTGGATTCAACGGCTCACTGCAATTGCTATGATACCGCTGGTATTGTGGCTGGCTTTTTCAGTGGCCAGCTTGCCAGGTATGAGTCAGGTTGACATCCGCAACTGGTTAAGCGCACCGTTCACAGCAGTTATGATGATTACGTTACTGCTCAGCGGGTTTTACCATGCAAAACTCGGACTGCAAATGGTTATCGAGGACTATGTAGGCAACCATGGGCTGCGTACAATCGCAGTAATCGCATCAACGATGTTGTGCGTATTTTTAGCAATCCTTGGTGTGTTCTCAGTTATGCGGATTGCGTTCACAGCCTAGTGTGCTGTTGATTGTTTCACCATACTTGGAACAGAATCAAAAACACTGTAACTAACTGCATTGAGCTTACTTGGCCAATGACCAATAAACTTTTTAATGACGACTATGACTAACGCCTACAAGATAATTGATCACACTTACGATGTAGTTATCGTCGGTGCTGGAGGCGCAGGCCTTCGAGCCACGCTGGGCATGGCCGCACAAGGCTTATCTACAGCCTGTATCACTAAGGTATTTCCTACACGCTCCCACACAGTTGCAGCTCAGGGCGGAATGAGCGCATCGTTAGGGAATATGGGCGAAGACCACTGGAATTGGCACATGTACGACACCATTAAAGGTTCAGACTGGTTGGGTGACCAGGATGCTATCGAATACATGTGTCGTGAAGCGGTTCCAGCCGTAATCGAACTTGAACATTTTGGTGTACCCTTTTCACGCACAGAAGAAGGAAAAATATACCAACGTCCATTCGGCGGTATGACCACCAATTTCGGTGAGGGCACTGCTCAACGAACCTGTGCTGCAGCCGACCGAACCGGTCATGCAATTTTGCATACGCTGTATCAGCAATCACTTAAACACCATGCAGAATTCTATATCGAGCATTTCGCGATCGATCTGATCATGGTCGACGGTGAATGCAAAGGTGTTATTTCACTCGATCTGGCTACCGGAGAACTGCATCGATATCAGGCCCACACGGTTGTGTTGGCAACTGGCGGGTGCGGCCGTACCTATTTCTCAGCAACCTCCGCTCACACCTGCACTGGCGACGGTAACGCGATGGTTCTGCGAGCGGGTCTGCCACTGCAAGACATGGAATTTGTGCAATTTCATCCCACCGGTATCTACGGAGCCGGCGTATTAATTACAGAAGGTGTTCGAGGTGAAGGTGGCTATCTGACCAACAACGATGGCGAGCGTTTCATGGAACGTTATGCGCCAAATGCGAAAGATCTGGCCTCACGCGATGTAGTCAGCCGCTCTATGACAATGGAGATCAACGGTGGTCGAGGTGTTGGCCCGGACAACGATCACTGCTTTTTAAACCTGATGCATTTAGGCAATGATGTGATAGAAAAGCGCCTGCCAGGTATTGCAGAATCAGCGCGTATATTTGCAGGCGTTGATGTCAACAAAGAACCTATTCCGGTATTACCAACCGTTCACTACAACATGGGTGGCATTCCAACTAACTACCACGGAGAAGTAGTGACCCTAAAAGATGGCGATCCAGACACGGTTGTACCTGGCTTGATGGCCATAGGTGAAGCTGCGTGTGTATCAGTACACGGTGCCAATCGTCTGGGCAGTAATTCCCTGCTCGACATCGTTGTGTTTGGACGTGCAGCTGCCTTACGTGCAGCTGAAACAATCAAACCTGGCAGTGCTCACAAGCCACTAAAACCAGAAGATTCAGCGCCAGCGCTCGATCATCTTGATCGTATCCGAAATGCAAGCGGCGCTACCGGCACAGCACAAATTCGCGACACCATGCAGCGCACCATGCAGAAACATGCAGCTGTATTCAGAACCGGCGAATCGCTTGAACAAGGTTTAGAGAAAATGCGAAACGTAGTGGATAGTTTTGATGATGTTCGCGTTGAAGATAAAAATCTGATCTGGAATACCGATCTGGTTGAGACACTCGAACTTGAAAATCTGTTACATCAGGCGCAAACCATTATCTACGGCGCGAACAACCGCCCTGAGAGTCGAGGAGCGCATGCCAGAGACGATTTTGAAGACCGTGATGATGCGAACTGGATGAAGCATACCTTGGCTTGGACAGACGAGCGTGCCAATGTGACAGTCGACTACCGGCCTGTACATATGTACACATTAACAGACGATTGTGAGGTCATACCTCCGAAAAAACGGGTTTATTAATTGCCTCTAAATAGACGGTCTGGTAAGGCCGCTATATCGGCAACCATTGAAAACATCACAGAACCAATGAATCGGGATTAATCCCGAGTTCAGTACACAAAGCGGAGAGCACTATGGCGGAATTCAGACTGCCAAGTAATTCGATTATCGGCCCAGGCAAGCACTTCCCTGCTCCTGAAGGCGCTACTAATACACGTACGGTAAAAGTGTATCGGTATGACCCTGACAGTGGCAAGAATCCACACATTGACTCGTACGAAGTCGACATGGACTCATGCGGTCCGATGGTGCTGGATGCCATACTCAAAATAAAAAATGAAATGGATTCCACGCTGACATTCCGCCGATCATGCCGTGAAGGTATATGTGGTTCGTGTGCAATGAACATAGACGGTGGAAATACGCTGGCTTGCACCATGGCCATTGCCGATATAGAAGGCGATATCACCATCTACCCGCTACCTCACCAACCAGTGGTAAAAGATCTGGTATCGGATTTAACTAACTTCTACGCACAATATGCATCGGTAGAACCATGGATAAAGTCTGACACACCGGCGCCACCAGACAGGGAACGATTGCAATCCCCTGAAGACCGTGAAAAGCTCGATGGTGCTTACGAATGTATTCTGTGCGCCTGTTGTTCAACCAGCTGCCCAAGCTATTGGTGGAACAGTGACCGTTTTCTGGGTCCGGCAGCACTGCTGGCAAGTTATCGCTGGCTGGCTGATACACGTGACGATGCTACTGGTGATCGACTGGACGAGCTAGAAGACCCATTCAAACTTTATCGTTGTCATACCATCATGAATTGCGCAACGGTATGCCCAAAGGGCTTGAACCCTGCAAAGGCAATAGCAGAAACGAAGAAAATGTTGGTACAAAGACGCGGCTGATGCAGGTCGTGTAGTCTATGTATTACATCAACTATCACGATTACTATGAGTAACAAGGGTCATTTGCGCTGGCGTTGTCGGCGCGGTATGCGCGAGCTTGACAAAGCCATGTTGGGCTACCTTGATACGTACTATGATGACGCGTCAGCCACGGAACGTGCTGACTTCGAAAGCCTGCTCGAATGGCAGGAACCTGAACTCTTCAGGCTCGTTTGTGGCAAGGACAAGGATGAACGCTACCAATACATTATCGATAAAATCGCCCATAGTCTGGCAGGCAAGCCCTCAACCATCTAACCTTTTCGCACTACTCTATTGGCTAGCCTTGCTGCTTGCGTTGGTCGCTCTGTGGCATTGCCCCGTGCACTGGTCGATACGTACGTTGCTTGTGGTTATCACACTTACTGGTGGTACTAAAATCTATTTAGCGTCACGCCAGTCGACAACTATTGCCTTATGTGAAGATAATTCATGGCTGTTGATCGAAAATTCACACCAATATACTGGCCAACTTGGCTCTGGATGCTATCGCAGCATGTTGCTTGTTGTATTGGCAATCAAACCAGCAAACGGTTTACGCAGGTATGCCGTTGTATGGCGTGACAGCTTGTCTGCCAGTGATTTTAGTGCGCTGCATATCAGGCTCTCACTTACGCCAGTACATCATTTACTTTAACGCGTCTTATATACGACTATCGACACGCAATTAGCCGGCACCATGGTTACTGTCTTCGCGCGCATCTGTTAGGGTTGTTCGCACGCCTTTATAACTGAGGACATTTGCAAGTGAAGCAGCCAATTTATCTCGGTGTCAATGTTGACCATGTGGCCACTGTTCGCCAGGCTCGTGGCGGGCTCTACCCCGACCCTGTGCATGCAGCCTTACAGGCTGAAATTGCCGGTGCTGACGGCATTACCATGCATTTACGCGAAGATCGACGCCACATACAAGATCACGATATCGAACGGTATGCCGCAAGCACCCAATCGAAATTGAACCTGGAGATTGCCGCAACCGAACAGATGTTGAACATTGCCAAAAAAATAAAACCACACGATGTTTGCGTCGTACCAGAAAAACGCGAAGAGCTTACAACTGAGGGTGGGCTCGATGTTGTTGGACAACAAAATAAATTAGCCGAATTTTGCGGCGAACTACACGAAGCCGGTATTTTTGCGTCTTTATTTATCGACCCTGACGAAGCCCAAATCGAAGCCGCCGCTCGCGTCGGCGCACCAGTAATAGAGCTGCATACAGGTCGATATGCCGATGCCAAAAACGATACAGAGCGCGCCGCAGAACTTGCCAGCATAGTTAGCGCATCCGACTATGCTTACAGTCTCGGCCTACTGGTCAATGCCGGACACGGCCTGCAATTTAATAATGTACAGCGCATCGCGGAAATCGAATCTATCAACGAACTGAATGTGGGGCATTCATTAGTAGCAAGGGCTATGTTCACAGGTTTGCCAGATGCAGTACGAGAAATGAAGCGACTCATGGTCGAAGCGCGCTACTGCTCGTCTTCGTCGATTTAACGTTTGAGTAACTAACCATGCAAGTGTCTACTAAACCTGTCAAAGGAACCCGTGACTTCGACCCGGTTGATGCCGCTCTAAGAGAACACGTAAAAAACGTTATCTTAAGTAGTTACCGAAGCTTCGGGTTTAATCAAATTGAAACGCCTGTCATGGAGAACATCGACATCTTGCAAAATGCAGAAGGCGGCGAAAACCTCAGCATGTTGTTCAAGGTACTCAAGCGCGGTAATAAACTAAATCTCGATGCACCAATTTCAAACGAAAACGACCTAGTTGACTATGGTTTGCGATTCGATCTGACGCTGCCCCTGGCAAGATTTTATGCCAACTCGCATAGCAGACTATCCAAACCATTCAAGGCCATTCAAATGGGTTATGTGTGGCGCGCCGAGCGCTCACAAAAAGGTCGATATAGACAATTCTTTCAATGCGATATCGATTACCTGGGGTCCTCCTCATACACGGTTGAAATCGAGCTGATCAATGCCTCAGCAAACACCCTGAACAAGTTAGGCTTTACTGATTTTATTGTGCGTGTAAACGATAGACGAATTCTGGAAACTCTGGCCATCCACTGTGGTGTTGCAGACAAAGACGTTTCAGGCGTTCTGGTTACTTTAGATAAGCTCGATAAGATCGGCGTCGATGGAATTGTTAAAGAACTACAGGCTCGCGAGCTATCATCGCAAAGCATTGATAAACTCACTACCTTTCTCAACGCCTACATGGCAGGCGACATTAAGCTAGATACGATCAGCGAACACGTTAATGGTATTGAGCCATCTGTTATCGCTGAGCTGGATAACATCATCAATACTAGCAATGCGTTGTCCGATAATCAGTACAGCGTTGAATTCGATCTTTCACTGGTTCGTGGCATGGGGTACTACACCGGGCCTATATTCGAGGTATCGTCACCGGAGTTCGGTTCATCGCTTGCCGGTGGCGGAAGATACGACAACATGATTGGCAAGTTTTTAAAATCAACCACGATACCTGCTTGCGGCTTTTCTATTGGTTTCGAAAGAATCCTGTATATATTGCAGGAGCGTGGATATAAATTAACCAACACCCCAGTTCGATCAGCCATACTGTACGACCCAAGTGATAACAATATTCAATCGCTTTTTATTGCCGCAAACGAGCTTCGCTCTGCGACGCATGACGTGTCATTGGAGATTCGACAAAAAAACATGAAATTACAGCTTGAATCATTGAAAAATATGGGTATTACGCAGTTTTGCAACGTAAGTGACCCATCGGCAGCAATCGAATTCAAACCGCTGGGCTAATCAAGAAATGCGTGGCGGGCGACCAAGTTTCCACGCACCGCCAGAATCAAGGTTCTTCGGAATTTCAGTCGGATATGCATGGTCATCCCTGACCATCAGTGTGTAGTATTTCGATGTTGGACTTATATCAGGTCGCTATTACACAACGTGTACTTAGCGCCCAGTGTTGTGTGACATGCAAATATCATTAGTTATCGCTATGACGGTAAGCTCGAATATAATCAATTTTTAATTCGGCCGGAAATGTTGTTGAATTATCTGGCGCACCTGTCCAGATACCACCAACGGCCAGATTGGTAATCAAGTACATAGCCTGATTTGATACGCCCTTTCCAACAATACGATAACGTGGTTCCCCATCAATATAGAACAACAGCTCCTCAGCTTTCCAGCTAACCCCGATTGTGTGGAAGCCTTCTGCAAAATCTTCTTGAGTGACCTGCCACTGGCCAGGTGAGCGTAGATTGCCATCGGCATCGTGATAATTGTAATTGTGAAAAACACTAGAAGGCTGTGCACCATTGACCTCTGCTATAAACAGCTGTGGTTTAAGATCTTCGAATTCGGAACTCAACATCCAAAAGGCTGGCCATAAACCAGTGCCTGCCGGAAAATCCATACGCGCTTCTATGTAGCCGTACGTCATGTCAAATTTACCAGCCGTAGTCAAAACACCTGACAAATAGGGTTGGTTGTTGGCAGTGGCCAGAAAATTTTCCGGTGTCTCAATCGCACTGATTATTAAAGACTGACCATCAAAGCTAAACGGATTAAATCCAGAATCTGCATTAGATTGGGTGTCTAGATAATACTGCAGCTCATCATTGATAACCAGATCAGGTCCCCAAGTTTGCGAGGTGTTCCATTTAGCACTATCCAGTGCAGTTCCATCAAACTCATCACTGAATATTAACTCCATCTCGCTGGTATCGACACCCGATATCGCGGCACCCGTATCCGGTGGCGTTTGGGTTTCTTCTTGCGATTCAGCCGGCATTTCTGCTTCTGCTTCTGCTTCTGCTTCTGCTTCTGCTTCTACTTGTGCTTGTGCTTGTGCTTGCACTTCCGCTGTACGCTGCGCAGTTGCCAACTCGCGCTGCTTTATATCTTTGATATCACTTTCACCGCAAGCCAAGAGCACACTAGCAGTCAAAGTCACTAATAGAAACGTTTTGTTAGGCCGTCTGTTCATGATCATAATCTGCGCCGCGACTTAATAGTGGTATCGAATACCGAAACCGATTAGGTCGTTATCACCTATTTCGGTTTTGGCGGTTAGGTCAAGTTTTTGCGTTAAGTGATAAAAAGCTGCACCAAATCCGATGACATCGCCTTCGAAAAAGCTGCTGTAACTAACACCAGCCTGCAATTCGAATTTTCTGCTGAAAGCAACTCTTGTAGAAATTGCAGCAAACATACCCGTGTCCGAATGTGTTGCTTTTACAGCGCCATTTTGAAAGTCAAGAGAACCATACTCAAGACCAGCTCTTACCATCATAGTTGTGTGTTGAGCTTCACTCGGTGTGAAAAACATGCCAATACCGACTGCAGCCTCCTGATAAGTCTCTGCAGCAGCGGCTTTGAGAACATATTGAATGTGGTCGTGGCTGGATTTACTCGCAGCGACACTTAAACCGGATCCACCGTAATCGTAATTTACCGGAGCCGCTTCTATGTAGTTGAAGTCGGGATCGCTGTAGATTAGCTCTTTTGGTAATTTCAGAGCCGCTACCGTTGTCGGTGTTTCTTTGGTAATCGCCGGGGACCCTGCTTTACCAGCGGTACTTTCAATTGAAGCTTTGTTCACTGTCTCTGTTTGCACCAATGAATCATTAGGTACGTCCGACTCTTTTGTTGCATTTACAGATGTTGCATTTTCAGAAACTCTGTTTGAGTCCGCTGATAGAATCGGATTAACTTTTACTGGCTCCGCCAACTTCTCCAACTCAGCCCGCTTACGCGCTGCGGCCAGATGCACAAGCTGCCTGGCACGGATCTGTTCTCGTGATTCCGGCACCGCAACCCTTGGCGCTCGACGAGGACGCTTATGTGCTGATGCTCGTGTACTGACTATTTCTGCTACCGATGTGTTCGCAGCCGGTTGTATTTGCTCATCTGTTTTGGCAACCCGTTTAACCGGTGGCTTGATGTACCTTGAACCTCCAGTGACCTTCGCAAAGTTAGTATTTTCTGCGTTTTCAATCTTCTCAACTATTTCTGCTTTTCTGGAATACGCATCGGCCAGGTCCCACTGCGGTCCACGAAAAGCACAATCTTCTCCGCTCACACCGAGATGACCTATACAATCTTCGTTATGAGTATCTGCTAGTTCCGGATAAGGACCGTTACCGCATTGCGCATCTGGGTATACGGTGAAATTAAACTTACCATTAATTTTTTGTAACGTTGGTCCATCACCCACCCGCTTGCAGACCTGCGCAATAGATTGTCCACCAACTGGGGTTGGAACAATTTGCGAGTCAATATACCGGCTCTGTTCACCCACGCAGTAGCATCCACCTTCCGCAGCATAACTACCGTTCCAGAGCGATGTGTCGGCTTGCGTATGCGTGGAACAGGCCAGCATCACACCGTAGGCACAGGCATGAATTGTTAATCTTCGTATCGGCATAATTGGTTCACAGATAAGATATCTGCGCTGTAGCTACAGGATTTGTGCCAACACCTTTGTCAATTGCCTAACAGTTCCCCCCAATTGTCTTTAGCGAACCCCTAAGCATCCGATAACTAACGAATAAAAGTACGCATCAGGCTTATTTAAGGGAATTTGGTAACGCAACCCCGGACCTGTGCACAGCCAACTTAATCAAGGTAACAAACGGCTCTATCTATGAATATGCAGAGGTACACACAATCAAAGTTGTATCGATATACGTGCGTCATTACGTGCCAGGTTTCAGTCACGCTATTGTTAAGTGCTTGTGGGAACGGCGGCGAACAGACTGCTGAAGTTGCGCCCAGTATCGCCAGTGGAAAACCATCGACCAGCGCTGCACAACTTGCTGATGGCAACACAACAACCTTGAGCATCGCTCAGGCCACGAGTGCCGGGCTCGTACCTGTTCAAACACAAAGTAGTTCAAGCACAAACGATTTGAGCAATGCCAACACGGTGGAACAACCAACCGTTGCAGCAGCACTTGCCGAAGAACAACCCGCTGCCACAGAAGAACCTGTAGAGGCAGCGGTTTCAGAACCAATACCTGAGCCAGCGATAGTCTCCACACCAGAACCCGAACCGACTCCTGCAACAGAACCGACTCCTGCAACAGAACCGCTACCTGAATCAGAACCTGCGCCTGAATCTACGCCCGTATCGGAAACAGCACAGGAACCTGCACCAGATCCTGTCGCTACAGAAGAGTCGGCGACTGCCGTCCAGAAAAAATTCGTATCGAACAACACACCGGGCTTTGAAGGAGAAGTACTTGAAGATGGCGTCGTAAAAGTTACCTGGCAAAAAGATCCAACGGCACGTGGTTATAACTTTTATCGAGCAGGTGAATACGTCACTACTGTGTTCGGTGAAGAATATCTCGACAAAGATACATTTGATGAAAGTTACTACTACGAAATAGAGGCGTTCGACTATGATGAAAACTTCAAATACATCGCCTTAGGATTAACCGTGGAAGTAACCGGCACGGGTCGTGTAAATCCGGAGTCTCCAAAGCCAAAAGAAAATATTCTTGACGGCTATGATCTAGTGTTCTCCGACGAATTCAATGGAACAGAACTGGACAGCAGCAAATGGGTTACCCAATATTTGTGGGGTGATGAGCTGGTGATAAATAGCGAAGAACAACACTATGTGGATATCTTGAATAAGCCTGATTTCGGTTTCAACCCGTTCTCTTTTGACGGCGAGTCTGTCACTATCAACTCGATCAGAACCCCAAACAACTTACTGGAGCAGGCATTCGGTCAAGAATACCTTTCCGGTGTAATGACCAGCTATGACTCATTCAAGTTTACTTATGGCTATGTAGAAATACGCGCACAACTACCTTATGGCAGAGGATTATGGCCGGCATTCTGGTTACTTAACGCCTACTACGTTGACGATAAGCCGGAAATAGACATTATGGAATTTATTGGGCACAACCAAGACACCGTTTACCACACGTACCACTACTATGATAGCGATGGTGACCTGCGCTCAACTGAATCTGAAGGTACAAAAGGTAGCGACTGGACCAACGGTTGGCATACTTATGCCGTTGAATGGTTGCCAGGACAACTTATCTTTTATGTAGATGGAATAGAAGAACATCGCGTTATCGATTCAAAAGTATCGCAACAGGAAATGTACATTCTGGCAAATACCGCTCTTGGTGGATGGTGGCCCGGCTCGCCAGACGAAACTACAAAATTCCCTGCACAGTATAAGATTGACTACATCCGCGCTTATCAAAAGGCCGACAGTGCCCTATTGAGTGATCCTAACGAAGGCCAACCATCCAATCTTATGTTATGGGATGATGTACCAAACGTATCACCCAACCACATACCGCCGTTTGAATTGTGGCCGCAAGGCTACCCTGAAAGGCAGGCAGAATAAAACGTACAATCCAGTTCAGGCCATCCTAACTGGCGTACTTGATAGTTGGTGAAATAAACGGCTGTAAAGCACTACTTATTCAGGTGCCTCGAAGCCCAAGTCATTGAACAACAATCAGGTAAGCCAGTTAGCAGCCTATCAATGCTGTTAGAAGGTTAAACCGTTTAGATCAGCGAAAGTTTTTCGATGTAAGTACGCTGTACCGCAAGATTTTTAGCTTACTGAAAAAGGGTCGTCCGGCACTTTGAACGTTTTTAAAGCCAGCTCAAAAGCGTCTTCCAGCACGGCCGCTTCATGTTGTTCGCCAATGACAAAGATGCCCACAGTAAAGCCAAGCTCAACTATTTCAGCCTGAAACACGACTAAATCAATTCGATCACTGGCAATTTCAAACCCATCCAGGTTGACCCTATCGACAACCGCTACTCTACTGTCGACCATTTCCACGCGAGTCTGACTACCATCCGTCTCGAAAGCCCCCGTATACGCACCAGGCAGAATCTCTACCATCAAGTAGTCTGCGAACACGTCGTTGGGGCCAGACAGCGCTGATTCAAATCCAACCGCATAGCCTGGCTCCAATTCTTGCGACTGCTCATCGCCAGTCACGGCAACGTTGCGCGACCAATGCTCAGGAACGGCGATTTCAAAACCGTAGTCGTGATCGAAATAAGGTACGATTCGTTCGATTGGCATCAAGCTTGACGTGAACGGGCCGTTCGCCGCCACCGATACGCTATGGCTTTGCACTACAGCGAAGATGGCCAAACACAACACTGCAGCGCTTATGCGCGCAAGATTAGACTTTATCATTGCGTCAGTCTGGCGCATTTATGGCCGCCACTTCTGCGCTGCCGACCACAAACTCAAGCCGATCAGTAAGATACGGGCGCAAAACTTGCGCCCGCTCGCTGTTTAAGCCAAATATCAATGTGATACGACGCACATTGGCCTAAGGAAGGGAGGGACACTATCAAGGCAACGTATTCGGAGTACCGTCGCTGTCAGAATCTGTGGTCGACGCCTCGCATACGGGATTGTTTGGAGAGGGCAAACAAGGGTCACCGTTAACTTCGTCCAATTCATCAACGATACCGTCCGAGTCCAAATCAGCGGTGGCGGATTCCAAATAGTCAGGCAGCCCGTCCTCATCGGTGTCGGCGTCTAACGTTTCCTCCAGGTCGGTTTTTCCGTCATCATCACTGTCTCTTTGCACAATGCCGCACGCATCGTTGAGTTCAGATGGAACGCAGGGATTATCGTTCTCTATATCTGCTTCGTCGGATAATGTATCGCTATCCTCATCTAAAATATCTGATTCGAGATAGTCTGGTATGCCATCGAGGTCTCCGTCAGCAGTTAACGTTTCCTCTGCGTCGGTTTCTCCATCCATATCAGTGTCGGTTTGCA
>CALIMV010000450.1 GCA_938045275.1 uncultured Granulosicoccaceae bacterium | reverse complement strand
GCTGCTGTTCTGCACTGATCACCAGTTCTGTTTGATCAGGTACCGGAACCGCCGCTAACTCGCGCGGCTCAGGCTCAGGCTCAGGCTCAGGCTCAGGCTCAGGCTCAGGCTCAGGCTCAGGCTCAGGCTCAGGCTCAGGCTCTGGTTCTGGTTCTGGTTCTGGTTCTGGTTCTGGTTCTGGTTCTGGTTCTGGTTCTGGTTCTGATTCTGATTCTGATTCTGATTCTGATTCTGATTCTGGTTCTGGTTCTGGTTCTGGCTCTGGCTCTGGCTCTGGCTCTGGCTCTGGCTCTGGCTCTGGCTCTGGCTCTGGTTCCGGTTCCGGTTCCGGTTCCGGTTCTGGTTCTGGTTCCGGTTCTGGTTCTGGCTCTGGTTCTGGCTCAGACTTCGGCACAGGATCAACCGGTTCAAAAATAGCCATGTCCAATGGTGTTGCTGCCGCTGTTGGCGCAGCGGATGATGTCAATTGAGTTCTATTGGCAATCAGGCTTCCAACTAACGCAATGTGAATCAGAATGGAAAGCGCAAACCCCAGAAACCGTGCGCTCAACTGTTCTTCCTGGTAAGAACAGATACCTTGTCGAGAGACAAACGTTTTAACAGATCAATAACTTCAACGAAATTTTTGAACTCAACAGTTTCATCGATCAACAATAGTATTGGTGTTTCAGGTGCGAGCAGTTGCAATTGCAGTTGCGCTTTGTCGATTGAATTTTCAATTCCGTTCACATACAGCACGCCGTCTCTTGTAATGGCGATCTCAACTTGTTCTATGTTTTCTGAAGGTCCATCAGCACTTGAAGACGGCAAATCTATGTCCAGCTGGCCGTTATTGACGAACGTGGCCGTTGTCAGCACGATGGCCAACAATACCAGCATGATATCTATAAACGGAATAACATTGATCGTGTCAAACTTTTTCATTAGCTGTGATCTGTCACACCATGAGCCAGCTTCCAGTGCGATATAATGCGCTCAGCTTTTGCGACCAACATGTTGTAAAAAACCATTGACGGTATCGCCACCACCAAACCCAACGCAGTTGCTTTCAACGCCAGCGCCAACCCAACCATCACCGAATTCGTGTCAATTTGTCCGCTTTGACCAATGTCATAGAATGTCAGCATAATGCCGAATACCGTGCCCAGTAACCCGACGTACGGCGCATTGGATGCAATGGTTGCAATGACCGGCAGACCTCTGTTTAGATCAATCTTCAAGAGCTCCAAATGTGGATACCGCTGAACCTTAATACGGCTATAGCTAATGGCTCGCTCAATTGCGTACGCCAATGCCAGAAAGCTCATTAACCCCAACAAACCTAATACGCTGATATCGAGGTACTGTTTAAGAAATTCCATGATTAAAACGTTGCCTTGAATCCGAACGAGAAAAAACCGGTTAACTGATGATCGATTTCCTTCTCCGTATAGTCTGCATTGTAGTTGTATGCGAGCGCATTTTTCGTTTGTAGAATGTTGAAAAGTTCGAAATACGCACCCATGGTGTTGTCGTTTTTGCGTTGGAACGTTCTATCGAGCCGCAGGTCAACCCGATGGTATGTCGGAAATCGATCAGAATTTAGCTTGCCATAGACAGGGCGGTAGAATCCGGGCCGCTCAACATCCTCTACCGCCCCGGTAACAGGTGTCACAGGCGCGCCACTGTGCGCCCACAGCTTCGCGCCCACTGACCATTTTTTATTGAATTTGTAATTCCCTACAACGCTAACATTCACTGGTTGATCATAATCAAAAACGAAACTCTCCCCCGTTCTTTTGTCTTTTCGACGAGCTTGTGAAAACGATATGGAGGCCCAACCCGAGAATTTATCTGTCAAATTTTTGCGCACAAGCGTATCAAGTCCGTAAGCGTGGCCTTCACCATCATTTGAGTAATTCAGCACTGGATCACTAGTACTCAAATTATCCAGGGCCTTGTAATATAACTCTGACTTAACGCTCCAGCCATTATCTAGAAAGCGTTGCAAACCAACCTGAGCATGTAGCGCATTACTGTATTCAAGATTCGGATTACCAAATTCTTTTGAGCTTTCCAGATAGTCTGGCGACTGTTGATACTGTCCCGCACCTGCAGTAAGTATGGTTTTCTCACTTAATGCGTACTCTGCTGCCAATCGCGGTTCTATAAATTGGTTGTTGCGTATATCCTCAGATTGAAACGCCACACCTGGGTATAAGGTGAACTTGTCCGTCACATACCAGTTATCTTTGATATACGCCTGCGTTGTTGTGAACTTAAACTTCTCTGTTAAGGTAACTTGCTCCTCGCCAGTTAACAAACAATCGGCATCAAGTTCACCGCAGTTTGGAAGACCTGCGGTAATATCGAGGTCGACTTCACCACGCGATACCTGCGCCCCAACAATTAATTCATGTTGATTGTTAAGTGCATAGCTGGCTCTGCTTTTCAACAATATGGCCTCTTCATCTACCTCGTAATCACCAACACCACCAAATTCGCCTTTTTCATTTCCAAAGGTGTGTGATAACAATGATTTGTACTTAAGTTTTTCACTGGCATTGTGATCCCAGACAAGTGCCTGTTCGTGAAACAGCGTATCGAACAAATAGTTTCCAGCCAATACAGGGTCGGTATCAATGTCTTCGGCATCTTCTGCTACATTGACTTTGGCTATATCCTGCGCGCCATTAATTTGCACAGTTAGTCGATTGTCTTCACTTGGTTTCCAGACATATTTGCCCTGATAATCAGAGTACTTAGGAAATTGATCAATCTTTATTCCATCTTCTTCATCAAGTTGATCGCCCAGAAATAAATCAAGGTAGCTGAAGCGACCTGCCAGATAAAACGACTGTTGCTCGCTGATGGGGCCTTCGATTAACGCACCGGCTTGAAGCAAACTGATATCTACTGTCGTTTTCAATCGGTCGGTCTTTGGGTCGCGCAATTTTACGTCAAACACACCGCCTGTAACGCCGGCGAATTCGGGGCCATAGGCTGATTGATAAATATCAAATGATTCGATCAAATCAGCATTGAAAACGCTGATGAGACCATCTACATGGAAAATATAATCTACCGGCGCAAAGTTGGCTTCAAAGTAGTTATCGCCAGGTCTAGACCCTCGCACTGCTGGTAACGACTCTTCATCGTTGGTGAAATTCATGCCTGGCAGAGACTGTAAAGTCCGAACCGGGTCGCCGCCAGAACCAGGCGCGTTTCGTAATGTCTCGCCGCTTATACCAATACCAAGTGGCAATTCCGTCTCTGGCTCACCCTCTTCTTCGACAACGATTTCATCTAATTCTGTGACATCTGACGTGTCGCTTTGCGCAACGACGTCCAAACTGATTAAACCGCAAACTGACGCAATCAGACTCCGGCAAACGAGACTCTTGATTAAGGTGAAATTACGTACAATGTTGCTTTCTGATTCCACGTTAAACGATGTTTTCGATGCATTCATAGCTGCAAATCATCTCGATGTAGCATGCAAAAAAATCTATCCGGTGTTTAAGTACGATGCCTGTGCACGCAGTATATGAAATCAGCTATTTCGGTTCTGTTTCGGTTTGTATCCTGAAAAATATCGACCTCAAGTTGTGCTTAGTGAACTGTACCTGAAGCATCAAGCCGTAAAAATTTACGCAAAGACAATCCAACCTGTACCCAAGGCGCAGACTGAACCATCTTTCGCCGATACTACAGACTGTAAGTGTAATAACCAGTTGACTGGAACCTGAGCGAGTAAGCAACCTCGACATTCAAACTAAGTTTGTAAGCGATGGTGCCGAAACCATTGCAGAGCAATTATGCTTAACGCATTGCACACCTTGCCATTCTCTAGCATAGCAATTGCATCATCGCTACTAAGTACATGCAACAATATATCTTCTCCTTCAGATTCCAAACCGTGAACACCTGATGCTTCCGACAGGTCAGCTTCTGCATAATAGATAAATACTTCTTCGCTGCTGGACCCCGGACTTGCCAGGTAGTGCATCACCTGCCTGACATTCTCTAGCTTAATTCCAGCTTCCTCATAAGCTTCGCGTACGGCAACGTCTTGCGGCTTTTCAGAGGGCTCGATCATTCCAGCTATAATTTCGAGTAGCCATGGATGGTCTTCGCGGTTTCTAGCACCAATACGAAACTGCTCTACCAAAGCAATGCGATCAAGCTTGGGATCGTGGGCAAGAACGCCAACAACATTGCCGCGAATAAACTGTTCTCTTTCTACCAGTTCCGATTGCCCTCCTTCAAACAAGGCATGACGGAAAAGGAACTTCTCAATAGTGTAAAAACCCTGGTATATAAGCTCGCAGGATTCAATATTCCACTCACGACTGGGTTCTGATGGTTTGTCTGGCTTAGTCATATAAATTATCGCAAATAGTTCTAAAAATGTTTAAGCAAGGCTTCAACGCCCGCCACGTCATCCGGATGATCAACACCTGCGGCCACTTCATCTACTAAATCCACATGGATTCGTCCGCCGTTGTACAGCACTCTTAACTGCTCCAACTGCTCCTCCTGTTCTATTACGGCTGGGGGCAAATTGGAGAATTGTTTTAAGTAGTCGCAGCGATAAGCGTAAAGGCCGATGTGTATGTAGCTCGCGGGAAAATCATTTGCACCACTATCTTCACGCCTGGCAGGAATGGATGCACGACTGAAATACAGCGCCATATTACGATTATCCCGAACAACCTTAACGCGATGACTGTTGCGGTAGTCGGCGATGTTTTTTACAGGCTTGCAGAATGTAGCCATATTTGCATAGCTAAACTTATGCAGATTGGTCGCCAGTTGGTTCAATAGGCTGGCTGGCGTTGCAGGCTCATCGCCTTGCAATCCAACAATAATGGCATCAGCCGACCAGGCGCGGCGTGTTGCTACCTCGGCAATCCTGTCTGTACCGCTCACATGCGATACATCGGTCATTTCAACATCGGCATTTACGTCGGCGCACACATCAGCAATTCGTTGATCGTCTGTTGCTACAACGATGTTAGTTGCATCAGACTCGCGCGCTCTATCGATAACGTGCAGTATCATCGCTTTGCCATTTAACGGGTGCAATGGCTTACCGGGAAAGCGACTAGAGCCGAAACGACTCGGAATCACAATATTAAATTCGTTCTTAGTCATAGCAACAGAGTTAATAGCACTGGAATAAAAAATTCAGAGTAATTTAACGAGCATTTCTTCGATCGCACAATCAAGGTCTGAATCGAAATTGGTAGTTACGCGAACTTCGTGTATGCGAGTCAAGTCCACATCCAGTGTGCAAATTTTAACAGCGTCTTTAGACGTAATAAGTATAGGCAGTTGATCATCAAACGTAATATCTTTAGCAGTGTAGCGATGGTGGTCGGGCATTGGATGTTCGATCACTTCAAGCCCGATATCACGTAAAGACGAAAAAAACCTATTCGGATTACCCACACCTGCTACGGCATGCACGGGTTGACTACGCAATGGTTCAAGCGCTACGACATGTTGGTCGGCCAGGTTCTTCAGAGTGTCAATTTGAAGGTAAAAATATCCGGTCACAGAACTGTTTTTTAAAGTCGGAGATACATTGTTTGAGTTTGATGTGGTATTTTTCTTGTGCTGCACTGCAATGATATCTGTCTGGCGCAACCGCTTAGGCGGTTCACGTAACGGTCCGGCTGGCAGCAGCCATCCGTTGCCCAGCATTCTGTGTCCATCGACCACAGCAATTTCTATGTCACGAAACATTGCGTAATGTTGCATGCCATCATCGCTGATAACCAGATCTACATGATTGTTGGCTATAAGGTGATTTACAGCAGCGCTGCGATCGGCGCAAATACAAACTGGAACACCGGTATGCCGAGCCAACAGCAAAGGTTCATCACCGCCTAGTTCAACGGAGGTATTCGAATCAACCATGCGAGGGCTCTTGGCGGGTATAGCGCCATAACCTCGACTAACTACACCTGGTTTTTTTCCCAATGCTTGACATCTTTTCACCAACTCACTGACTACAGGCGTTTTACCTGTTCCACCAACACTGATGTTCCCAACAACAATCACAGGTACTGCGAATTCGTGTATTTTCAGAATACCGGCTTTGTACAAAAGGATTCGCGTTTGCGCAACAACTCGAAAAAGGAGAGAAATCGGCAGAAGCAACCATGCAGACCAGCCCCTTTTTTGCCATGATTTGTTCAACGATCATCCGCGTGCAATTGATGCAAACGGCTATAGTGCGTATCAGAAGCCAAAAGTTCTGAATGAGTGCCAGTTTCAACCACTTTGCCATTATCCATAACAACAATCATGTCTGCACGCTCGATGGTGGAGAGCCGATGCGCTACGACTAACGTTGTTCGGGTTTGCATGAGCGCGTCCAGACCTTGCTGAACTTTTCGTTCCGATTCAGTATCGAGTGCCGAGGTTGCCTCATCGAGAATGAGTATGGGGGCGTTTTTCAGAATCGCGCGAGCAATTGCGACACGTTGCCGCTGCCCCCCAGACAACATAACCCCATTTTCACCAACCATTGTTTCGTATTGATCAGGAAAATCCATAATAAAGCCATGTGCGTGCGCTGTTTTACACGCATCTATTAAATCCGATTGTGCAAGCGCTTTGTTACTACCATAAGCAATATTGTTGGCAATGCTATCGTTAAAAAGCATTACATCCTGACTGACATAAGCGATTGATTCGCGAAGTGATGCAAGCGTATATTCGGTTATGGAATGACCATTTATCTGTATGGTGCCGCCGCTCATCTCGTACAGTCTTGGCAGCAAATTCACAAGCGAAGTTTTTCCACTGCCCGACTCGCCAACAAACGCAATTGTTTGGCCTGTGCCAATACTTAAATCAACATTGTGCAGCACGGCGGGTTTGTCTTTTAAATACTGTAAACCCACTGATTTATATTCTATTGTTTTTATGGGCTGTGTAAGTTCAAGGGTACCTGTATCTTTTTCAGAGGCAAGATCCAACGTTGCAAACAATGTTTCTCCAGCTGCAATACCATTTTGAATTTGACTGTTAAGAGAGGTTAGACGACGCAAGGGTTGAAACAACAATAACATTGCCGTTACAAACGACATGAATTCCCCCACTGATAATCGATCTGCGCTTTCAGCACTAGACGCAACATACACAATGATGGCCAACGCAATTGCAACCAACATTTGAATCACTGGTACATTCAAAGCTCGAATGGCGGTTTCGCGCATGTTAAATTCTCGATTACGCTCATTGACCAGCTCGAACTGATTTTCTTCAGTTTCCTGACCACCAAAGATTTTGATAACACGACTACCGTCTACGGCCTCTTGAATGACATGGCTAACCTCACCCATTGAATCCTGAATGTTTCGACTCACAGCACGAAATTTACGACTAACACGATCAACAATGATGCCGATGATTGGACCAATAATCAGAAAACACAACGACAGTGTCCAGCTCCGATAAAACATAAGAGAAAGCAAGCCAATCACTGTCAGGGAGTCTCGCACCATAATGGTAAGTGTGGTACTGGCAGCTTGAGCGACACGCTGAGAATTAAATGTAATGCGTGATATAAGCTCGCCAGAGGAGGCGTTGTCGTAAAATCGTGTTGGCAGTGTTAAGTATTTGGAAAAAACTTCTTTGCGAATTTGCTTTATAACGCTCCAGCCTATCCATGACATATAGTAGGTTGATGCAAAGCCTGCCACGCCACGTACAATAAAAATGAGTATGATGACGATAGGAACAAGCAAGCTAGTCTGGCTGTCTTGTTCTACAAAACTGCCATCAAGAAGGGGCTTCATTAAAGCGGCAAAGCTTGCCTCAGTGATCGCATAACCAACCATACCGGCTATGGCATAGATAAATTGTCGCTTGAAAGGCTTTAAATAGGCAAGCAAACGCCTATAGGTTGCGGATGCCTTTGGCGCCTCGTCGTTTGCGTCATTGCTGCTCATATAAAACAGCTTACTCGTGCAAAGGTACAGCCGGGTAATTGAGCCTGATAGATGAGTCTATTCAGTCGATTGTGACGTGGCGATAGACATTCGCAGCATACCCAACTGGCCGGCTGCATCCATTGCCGTAACAACTGCTTGATGTGGGGTTTGTGCATCTGCTCGAATGGTAAGTGGAATATCGCGGTTGCCGTTAGTTACCTTTTGAAGGGCAGCCTGCACCGACTCGGCGTCCGATTTTACCAGCTCCTGATCGTTCACGTAAAATCGGCCAGCGGCGTTAATGACCACTTCAATAGTATCAGTATTGGTTTCCTCGGCAGTGTCGCTTGCCTTTGGTAACTGCAAAGAAATTTCAGATTCTTTCTGAAAAGTCGTCGATACCATAAAAAATATCAACAGCAAAAACACCACATCAATCAGCGGCGTCAAATTGAGCTCCAGCTCTTCCCTTGATTCACGCTTAAACTTCACGGTGCTACTCGGGCTTTAGACTGCCGCTTTTGCAAAACATCAACCAGCTTCAACGATTCTTTTTCCATATCGATAACCAGCCCATCTACGCGTCCTCGAAAGTACCGATAGAACATAAGAGACGGGATGGCGACCATCAATCCGCCGGCGGTAGTTATCAGGGCTGTGGATATACCTCCAGCCAACAACGCCGGATTGCCAACACCAACGTTGGTGATGTTGGTGAATACTTTGATCATTCCGACCACCGTACCGAGCAAACCCAGTAACGGGGTAACAGCCGCTATTGTGCCCAGCGCATTCAAATAGCGCTCCAGTTCGTGGGCAACGTGACCACCCACTTCTTCAATGGAAGCTTTCATAGAGTCGCGTTCCTGAGTACGAGTCATTAAACCGGCAGCCAAAACTCGACCCAGCGGAGATTCCTGTTGAATTTCTCTGACTTTCTCATCGGTTAACTGTCTTGAGCTAGCCATGCGCCAAACATCAGCCACCAGATTTGTGGGAATTATTTTTTCCTGCTTTAGAGACCAGAATCGTTCGCCAATAATGGCAACGGCAACAATGGAACATATGATAATCGGCAGCATTAACAAGCCACCAGCACTGACTATTTCCCACACGTTATTTTGTCCTTGTTCAAAGACTCGTCCGTTTCGCAGACGGTTTTTTCGTGAACGGCAATCAACAACCGGCCGAGCCAGGATGATGTTGGTCGACGATCAGATCGATTTAATCTAGTATTTTATAGTGCATTCGCACAGCATTTGCGTTGCATTGCGCGGATTTTACCCGCGCCTTGCCATTCTACAACACTTCGATTTGCAATTCGGTAAAAGAGCGTACAGAGTGTGACAAACTTCTGGCAATATGGAAACAATTTCCAACACTGAATCAGTACTTGTACCTCCTCCTGTTGTTCCAATATTGATCAACTGGTGCGCTTAATCCTGACCGATTGAACCGCATCGATACAGCACCCGCTTCACCGGTTGTAAACGCCTTAGCACCAGCGCGGTCGTAGCGTGCCACAACATCTGGATGTGGAAAGTCAAACGCATTTCGTTCACCAGCCGCATAAATGACATTTTCCGGCGGCAGCAGCGACACAAACGCCGGGGTTGATGAGGAGCGGCTGCCGTGATGTGGGGCAACCATGACGGTCACCGGGAATACATCGCCAATGCGTTCAACGAGTAACTGCTCAGATTCGGCCTCAATATCACCGGTAAGTAATAGTCGAGTTTCGCCGTAATGGACGAGTACAACACACGAAAGGTTGTTGTCTGAACCTTGATCGTCCAATCCGGGGTGCAAAAAGCTAAATGTGACGTTGTCCAGAACAAAAGAATGGCCCGCTAAACAGGCGTGTGCTCCGTGCTCGGGACCATGAGCATTGTCGCCACTGTAGAGGAAAGTGTCCGGGTATAAGTCCATCAGTGTGTCTAGTCCACCTGCGTGATCATCATCACCATGCGAAACGATACTCACTTCAACCGTCGATCGACCCTTTGAAACCAGAAATGGCTGAATGACACGGTCAACCATTGATACATTGGCAGACAAACTTTTACCGGTATCGAACAACACGGTGTGATTGCTGGTGAATATAACCGCGGCTAACCCCTGGCCAACATCGAGCACGTGTAACTCAAGCTCTTTAACCGGCTTACCCAGCAGATTTAAAACAACACAGGGAGCAATTAACGGTACGCTCAACCACCTGATACGCAAACCTCGCGGTGCAAAAAGTAATATACAGCCAACCAAAACACAAAAAAACAGCAGCGGACTGGGTAGGAATAACGGCACACTTGAAGCTGGCAACATAAGTAACCAGTCAAGGAAGTCAAACAGATAAGCTAGAACCCACTGAACAACAATAAGCAGTAAATTTGCAAAACCAGGCCAAATTGATGCGAATACAGCAACAAAAAACGACAGTGGAATAACCAAAAAACCAACCACTGGCACGGCTATCACATTTGCCAACGGTGCAACAAACGCACCTTGTTGAAAAAACCAGGCCGATACAGGTAGCAGCACGATACCCAGTTTTAAATGAGCACCAAGTACGCTGTTCAATTTTCCTAGTCTGTGCAAACGACCGTTATACAAGTAGAACAATGCCGACACTGTTCCAAACGATAACCAGAATCCGACAGAAAGAACCGATAGCGGGTCGATGAGTAAAACCAAGAACAATGCTAAAAGCAACGCTGTGCCAGGTGGCCATACTCTTCTCATACCTGATGCAACAGAGAAAACACCCAGCATGGTCAAAGCGCGCTGCGTGGGTAAGGAAAAACCAGCAAGCGCTGCATAGACACAGGCACCCAGGCAACTAAGCACCATACAAAAAATCGGTTTGGTGATCAATCGATGACTGAGCCCACCACTGGCTCTACTCAGCAGCTGCCAGATACCTGCGCCGATCAGGTAAAACCAACCACTGATCAGCCCAATGTGCAGCCCGGAGATAGCCAGTAGGTGTGCCGTGCCGGAGCGCCGCAAGGTTTGCCATTGTTCCTGCGACACATCGTTAGTCAAGCCTACGGTTAACCCTTGAACCAGCGTAGAGAATTCATTGGCCGCTGGAAGCGTTTGGGTTTGTTCTGCGATAGATTGACGCATTGCCGACAAATGGTAAGGTCGGCTATTCAGCCGCTGCGCGCTCGAAGCATTCCGAACATAGCCCGTGGCATGAATGCGACGCTGAAACAACCACCGGACGTAATTGAAACCACCAGGATTGCCCAACGATGATGGTGGTTTTATTCTGGCTTCCAATTGCCATTGATCGCCCGCACGCACCGTGTGGTGCGCACTGCCATACCAACTTAGTCTAATTTGCCGTGGTCTGGATTTGGGTTTGTGACCAACAAAACGATCAATCCGAAAATCAAAACTGATTCGCCGCGAATCTTCTTTTGGGGCACCGATTACTGTACCTATCAGCAGATAATCAGTTTCGGTTTCAGTTGATGTAAATTGCCGTTTTTGTTGATTGTACAGGTTCAACTGAGCTGACAGCCCACCCAAAAATAAACCAATAATGAGCAAGCGCCAGTGTCGGTTAAGTTTTATCGACACGAGCAAACCGATTGAAACCACCAGCGCGTACAACGCAGCGAATGTGGGGTTGGCCCACAAAACGCATGCTAAACCTGAAGTAAAACCAACTGTAAAGCTGCGCACGGCAACTATGGTTTAATTAGGTAATATTCATATAATAACCTTAACCGCGATCGATGATAAACGCGGTTTGATACGATCAACCAACTGAAGGGATAATTACTCGCATCATGCCTCGCCGCTGGCTTCAGCAAAGATTGCCTACACACCAACAATTGCATGAGCAATTGGGGATGGATACTACTGGTGAGGGTAAGCAATCCAAGATAATGGATTGGGTTAAACAAAAGCTTGCCGACCCAATGCTTTGGCATCTTAACCGCCGATCTGTTGCCGGCGCTGTGGCGGTGGGGTTGTTCATTGGCTGGTTGCCAATGCCGATGCAAATGTTGATCGCTGCATTGCTGGCAGCTACCGTGCGCGTCCATGTGCCGGTCTCCGTTGTGCTGGTTTGGTTCAGTAATCCAATTACTTTTCCTGCCCTACTCTATGCTGCCTGGTTCATCGGGTCAAGTATTCTTGGCACACCAATGGTTGCAGCACCGCTTTCGATGAATGTTCTGGCCTTATTGAAGGCCACAGCTAACGCCTGGCCGGTGATATTGTTCGGCAGCTTGTTCTGCGCAACCCTGTTTTCAGTTCTTGGTTACGTGCTCACCAACGCGTTGTGGCGCATGATGGCAATGCGACGTTGGCGAGCCCGCGCACATCGACGTCAAAAGCCGTCGGACAAAGTTCCGTGAGTTAAGGTCAGCACAGTGTCCATGCGAGAAGCCAGTTTTGTATCATGAGTTACAATCAAAAAACTCGTTGCAGACTCCTGATTCAACTCTAGCAGCAGCTCGTAAACGTTATCTGCTGTAGCCTCATCCAAATTACCCGTTGGTTCATCCGCCAGAACCACCTGTGGGTCAGTCACTAATGCACGAGCAATAGCAGCACGCTGACGTTCGCCACCAGATAACTCTGATGGTTTATGCCGCTGCCGGTCGCCCAAACCCACTCGAGACAGTAAATGAGCCGCTTTTTCATTTGCTTGTGCGACAGAATTTTTACGTATCAGCAGGGGCATGCTGACATTCTCCAGGGCTGTGAATTCAGGCAGTAAGTGATGAAACTGATACACAAAACCCAGGTGCTCGTTACGCAATACGCCACGCGCCCGCTGACTGAGTTTAGATAAATCTTGTCCAGCCAAAACAACCTTACCTGCTGTGGGTTTATCCAAACCGCCAAGTAAATGAAGTAAGGTGCTCTTGCCACTGCCGGACGCGCCAACAATACCAATGCGATCTCCGCGGTTTATTGTCAGCGATAAGGACTTGAGCACATCGACGCTTAAGTCTCCCTGCGAATATTGACGGGTGATATTGGTCGCTACCAATACTTCACTGTTTTTTGCACTGGACTGTGCACCTGATTCTGAAGTCGCATTCATGGGTGTTACTCGTACGCAAGTGCACTTGCAGGATCGGTACGCGACGCTCGCCACGCAGGATACAATGTCGCCAGTACGGATAACCCAAATGACATCAGCGCAATGCGACCAACATTCGGCCATTGGAGATCGGACGGCATTTTATCGATGTAATACACCTCTGGATTGAGTACCGGGCCGGTAAATCGTTCAATGAATGGCACCACAACATCAATATTTGATGCAAGCAATACGCCGCCAATGACACCCACAACCGTGCCCACCACACCGATAAGCGTTCCTTGAACCAGAAAAATGCTCATTATGCTGCCGGGCGAGGCACCTTGCGTGCGTAGAATAGCGATATCGGCCTGTTTATCCTGCACCATCATCACCAGAGTGGACACTATGTTAAACGCAGCAACCGCCACAATCATAGACAGAATGATAAACATCATCGTTTTTTCCATTTTCACTGCTAGGAAATAATTGGCGTTTTGTTGCGTCCAGTCACTCACGTAGTAATTAAAACCTATCGAATTCTTGATCTCTCGCGAAACAAAGGGTGCTCTGCCCGTGTCCTCAAGCTTCAACCGGACACCGGAATAACCATCCCCCATTTTTAAAAGCTTGGCAGAGTCTTTCGCATGCATTACAGCCATGTTGCGATCAAACTGAAACATACCGAAACGGAACAAGCCAGTAACGGTAAAGCGTTTTATTCGCGGAACAAAGCCAACCGGAGTCACACTGGCTTCCGGTGTAATCACCATCACTTTGTCGCCCACTATCGCACCAAGATAGGCCGCCAGATCAGCGCCGAGAATGATGCCATATTCACCTGGTTTTAATGAGTGACTTAGCGACTCGGTATATTCAAGTTTGTCAGCCAGCTCGGAAACCGAGCTCTCTTGATCGGGCTCAATACCACGAATCATCGCGCCCGTTGACCGGCCATCGGCCACTAGCATGACTTGACCTTCCACATAAGGAGCGGCACCGAGCACCTCCGGATGAGTATTAACCTGATCGACGACCGATTGCCAATCTTCCATTGGTTCACCGAAAGCGGTCACCGTCGCATGTGATGAAGCCCCAACAATGCGTTGTCTCATTTCCTTTTCGAAACCACTCATCACCGACGTCACAGTAATGAGCGCTGTTACACCCAATGTGATACCGACAATGGAAATCAACGAAATAAAAGAGATAAAATGATTACGGCGCTTAGCACGTGTGTAGCGTAATCCGACAAAAAATTGATACGGTTGAAACATGTAATGTAATTGGCCCTAAACCGTGAATTCGACAACACCCATGCGAAAGGTTCGCAACCCATAATGTTAGTAACCCACTACCGGGTTTCAGCCGTCCGAGTATCAGTATAGGAAATATGGGACAATTGGGTACGCAAAAGTCCTACCGATTTACCAATTTTCCAATCCACAATGCCACCAAATGACGCGAACGTAACTCTCCTGCCGCTTGCAAAAGCCACCCAAAAGCGCTGGGGGCAGCTCTATGGCTCCGCAGAATCGCTGGCAATTGCAGAATTCGCTCTGCAATCGGATGCCCTGGTGGTTGTGGTCGCGGCCAATACCCCCGATCTGTTGAATCTGGAGGCAGAACTTGGATTCTACTGCCAGCCCGACACCCCTATGCAAACGTTTAGCGATTGGGAGACGCTAACCTACGACCGCGTTTCTCCGCACCAGGATATTATTTCACAGCGCATTCGAACACTTTATGCCCTGCCTAAACAAGAAAAAGGCATTTTACTCATCACAGCTGCCGCATTGATGCAACGGCTGCCACCACGCAACTTTCTGGAACAACATGCACTGATTATTCACGCTGGTGAAAATCTGCAACTCGAACAATTTCGCGAACGCCTGGTCGACGCTGGCTACCGCAATGTTGCTCAGGTAGAAGAACGTGGCGAATTCGCTGTGCGCGGCTCTATTCTCGATTTGTACCCAATGAGCAGTAATTTGCCTTTCCGAGTCGAATTTTTCGATGAAGAAATCGAAACAATTCGTACCTTCGACCCAGATACTCAGCGTGGTCTGGACAAGGCGACGACAATTGAGTTACTACCAGCGCATGAATTTCCACTGAATGAAGATGGCATAAAACTGTTCAGACGTCAGTTTCGCAACACATTTGAAGCTGAGAGCAAAAACAGCCCGTTGTATGAGGATGTCTCTGCAGGTCGCGCACCATCAGGGATTGAATATTACTGGCCACTGTTTTTCGAGGAGATGGCCGACATTTTTGACTATCTGCCGCCGAATGCAAATTTCATTCATGTCGACGGTGCCGACGATGGCATGCAAATCTTTTGGGACACAACCGCTGAACGCTATGAACAGCGTCGACACGATGTCGAGCGGCCCATACTGGCTCCAAACCAACTTTTCATCGAGCCTGAGCAAATGCACAAGCGATTGAAGGCATTCCATTGCATTTCAACTCAGCGTTTTGAAATTGAAAATACCGCGAGAAGCGGATTGAACTACCCAACCAAAACACCCGATTTATATCCCGTAGATGCACGCAGTGAACGGCCTATGGGGCCATTGCAAGACTTTATTACCAATTTTAAGGGTCGAGTGTTGTTTGTGGCGGAATCAACAGGGCGCCGTGAGGCGCTGCTAGATCAGCTGGTTGGAAATCGTTTGACGCCAGAAACTGTTGAAGACTGGCCGAGCTTTCTTAAAAGTGAAAGAAATTTATGCCTGACAACGGCATCACTCGATCGTGGCATATTGGTACCCGAAGCCAAAGTAGCGGTAATTACTGAGTCACAGCTAGGAGCTGGGCGCATTAAAAGGCGTGAGCGTCGCCGACCTACTCGCGACTCCGATGCGATCATTGCCAATCTTACCGACCTGTCGATTGGAGCCCCGGTTGTTCACCTTGATCACGGCGTTGGGCGTTATCAGGGTTTAACCAGCATGAACGTAGGGGGCATGGAAAACGAGTTCGTCACCATTCACTACGCGGGTGATGACAAGCTGTATGTACCCGTATCATCATTGCACCTGATTTCCAGATACACAGGGTCAAGTGCAGAAGGTGCACCCTTACACAAATTGGGCAGTGACGCTTGGCAAAAAGCGAAACGAAAAGCGGCTGAAAAAGCGTATGACGTGGCCGCAGAGCTATTGGAAATACATGCACGACGCGCTGCTCGCACTGGGTTTGCATTTCCATCAGATTCCAGCAACTACACTATATTCTCCGATGCATTTGCCTTCGAAGAGACACCTGATCAGATCGGCGCGATCGACAGCGTGGTCAACGATTTAAGGTCCAATCAACCAACCGATCGGGTTGTTTGTGGCGACGTTGGGTTCGGTAAAACCGAGGTGGCTATGCGAGCCGCATTCGTGGCCGTCGATGCCGGTAAGCAAGTAGCCGTGTTAGTACCCACGACTTTGCTGGCAAAGCAACATCACCAAAATTTTCTTGATCGGTTTGCCGATTGGCCAATTCAAATTGAATCACTATCGCGGTTTGTTAAACCCAAAGACCAGAAAGTCATTCTCAATAAGTTAAGTGCCGGTGGTATCGATATCATTATCGGTACTCACAAGCTGATTCAGAAAGACGTTAAATACAAAAATCTGGGGCTGGTTATTATCGATGAAGAGCATCGATTCGGCGTACGTCACAAAGAGCACATGAAGGCGCTGCGATCTGAAGTCGATATCGTCACCCTCACGGCAACGCCAATACCGCGAACGCTGAACATGGGGCTGGCTGGCATGCGAGATCTGTCAATCATTGCAACTCCTCCTCAGCACAGGCATGCAATAAAAACATTTGTTGGTGAGTGGTCTGATGTGCAAATTCGAGAAGCATGCGAACGTGAGCTCACACGCGGTGGCCAAATCTACTTTTTACACAACGAGGTAGCCACCATAGAACGTATAACGCGTACATTGGAAGAAATTGTTCCGAGCGCAAAAATACAATATGCACATGGACAAATGCGAGAATCTGATCTCGAAGCAGTTATGGCCGACTTCTATCATCAGCGTTTTAATATTCTGGTGGCCACAACCATAATTGAAAGTGGAATAGATATTCCAAGCGCCAATACTATTATTATCAATCGTGCGGACAAGCTTGGGCTTGCACAATTGCATCAACTACGTGGCCGTGTAGGCCGCTCCCATCATCGTGCTTACGCCTATTTGATTACCCCACCCAAGGGTGTTATGTCGAAAGATGCAGAAAAACGGCTCAGCGCAATTGAATCTCTTGAAGACCTCGGTGTTGGTTTTACACTCGCCACACACGATCTTGAAATTCGTGGCGCGGGTGAATTACTCGGTGAAGGTCAAAGTGGTCAGATTCAGGAAATTGGCTTTACACTGTATACAGAGCTACTTGAACGCGCAGTCAAGGCGCTAAAGTCTGGAGAACTACCAGACTACGATACACCGCTTGCACATGGCACCGAGGTCGATCTGGGTGTACCGGCCCTGCTTCCTCAAGACTACGTAGCCGATATTCATCATCGTCTGATTCTATACAAGCGTATCGGGGCGGCTAAATCAGAGATCGAATTGAAGGAATTGAAAATAGAGCTAATTGATCGCTTTGGTTTATTGCCACAACAAACCAGCAATCTATTCGACGTTATGCAAATTAAGCTGCGTTGCGCTGAACTCGGTATCGAGCGACTTGAAATGAATGCGCAAGGCGGGCGCATTCTTTTCAACAAAAAGCCCAATATTGACTCTATGGCATTGATCACGCTGATACAGAAGCACGCAAATACCTATCGCTTCGATGGACAACAGATGCTTCGTATCAGTCAAGACTTTGATGATGCCGAGCAGACAAGCAAATTTATTGACACTTTACTTGACAAATTAGCAATAAAAGAAGCAGCAACAGTACCGTAAATTAGCGGAATAATCGCTGTATGCGCCTTGTTACAAAGCGCGACAGCGCCTTTTTGCACGTATACTGTGCAAGTGCGATCAAACCGTTACACAGGTGAACCATGCCAACCACAAACATAAATAAGCGATCTTTGACAATGCAACTGTTTGCATTGGGTCTTCTTGCTTTGGTAACCGCACTAAGCAGTTCAGCGGTTTTAGCACAGCAGCGTAATTATGTTATCGAGGTGATCATTTTTGAGAATGTATCAGCGGCGAACAACGCCACCTCCGGAGGCATTTATCACCCTAAGATAACGTCAGCGATTGGACTCACCGGCGATAAAGCGGCAGCCTTGGGATTCACACTGCTTGACGAAGCGTATGCGCTAGAGCAAGCAGCAGAACAAATCCGCAACAGCGGTAAATACCGCCTGTTAAAACACTTTGCCTGGCGGCAGCCTGGCCTGGATGATAACAATGCCAGAGCAATCCGAATAAACATTGGAGACACGCTACCGATTTATCTCCCAGAAGATATTACGCCGTACGAAACATTCATACCTGCGTCTTTGCAACCCGTACCGTCGCAAACCAAAAAAATCAATACCTCAACCATCAGCGGTACCTTGAAAGTGCGGCTTGGGCGATTCTTGCACCTCGACACGCAACTGGTGTTCACCGATGCTGAAAGACAGAGAAGTTATCGGCTGTCTCAAAGTCGTAAAATGCGCTCAAATGAGTTTCACTACATTGACAACCCTAGATTTGGCCTTCTGGTGAAAATTCTTCCGTTAAACGATGCCTCAAACTAGGACATATGGGGTATGTAATAACACACTATTTTCACATTTTGATCACTTAAATTAGGTACTGCTTTGCAAAATGGGTGTTTTCAACACCCGGCAGGAAGCACCACAGCCGCTATTCAGGATACGTTCAGTCTAATGTCGGTAGAGTGTTCACAACGTCAACACAGGGCGTTGTCAACACAAACGTGAGGCTTTACATGAAAAAACTAATTGCAGCTACCGTGCTAATCGGGATTAGCAACGTTGCCCTGGCGGCCGACACACATTCACAACGTCACCGCTTTACAGAGTACGCAACCGTTATCGACGTCGAACCAATTTTCAAACGAGTACGTCATGAAAAACCCCAGCAAGAATGCTGGATTGAACAAGAAGAACATGTTGTCATCCGCGAAGGCTCAAACCAGTCTTTCGGACAAACCCACCAATATTCGAGCTCGCGCAGCCACAGTGGCAGCGACGCCATAATAGGTGGCCTAATCGGTGGGGTAATCGGCAATCAACTCGGCAAGAATGGCAGTCGTGGCGCACGTAATGGTGCAACCGTTGCTGGTGCCATAGTAGGGTCGGTCATCGCGAACGAAGCACGAGGCAATGATGTTAGTCGACACCGACGACACAAGCACCGCAATCGGAACCATCGAACGACGCCTCAGAGAGTCGTCACAACCCGGCCAGTTGAACACTGTAGAGAAACCATGCACACTTCTTATGAGCAGCGTATTCAAGGTTATAACGTCACCTATGAATATCGCGGCAGAACACTGCAAACTCGTATGAGTCGTGATCCTGGCGATCAAATAGAATTGCGGGTAAATGTAGCGCCTACGGGCCACTAGGAAAAACATGATCAATCAACACCACACAGATAATCCACTAAGTGCAGCCAAACAAATTTGTTTGGCTGTGCTAAATCTACGTGGTCGTTTGTTGAACATAATCATCCTTTCAGTGGTGCTCAGCGTCGACCTCAACACACTCGCATTTGCGGAGGGTGTACAACGCACGCGTGCACAAGCAGTGCAGATAGCCAAATCACGCAGTGGTGATGGCCGTGTACTGAGTGTAAATAAGAAAGTTAATAAAAACGGGGTCTCTGTATTCGCTGTGAAAATCATTGTCAATGGCAGAGTGAAAGTCTATTCCATCCCTGAATTCGCAAAGTAAGGTTATCCAATGCGTGCCCTCATTGTAGAAGATGAACAAACACTTCGCGAACAAATCGAAGTAGCGCTAAGAGAACACGAGTACGCAATCGATTCCGCAGGTGATGGTGATGAAGGCTTGTATTTGGCTACAACAATGCCAATCGATATTGCCATTATTGATCTAGGACTACCTGGCATCGATGGACTCACACTGATACGCAAATTACGACAAAAGGAATGCACCTACCCTGTGCTCATACTTACCGCCAGAGACAACTGGCAGGACAAAGTCGAAGGTCTGGAGGCCGGTGCTGATGATTACCTGGCCAAACCATTTCATATGGAAGAACTGATGGCAAGACTGCGTGCACTTGTACGCCGTTCTGGAGGATGGTCAGAGTCACAACTGCGCTTTGGGCGCTTGACTATCGATACCCGCACTCAAAAAGTCAATGTTGACAACGAATTGGTTGAGCTAACCGCGTACGAATACAGAGTACTCTCCTATCTTGGTACCCACGCAGGTAGTGTCATTAGCAAAGCCAAGTTGCTCGATCACCTGTACGAAGAAGAAAGTAATCCCGACCCCAATGTAGTAGAAGTGTTTATTCGTCGCTTACGAAAGAAGTTGGATAAAGATAAAACCCTTAATCCAATCGAAACCTTGCGCGGGCGCGGGTACCGACTCGCTCTCGAACGAGAGCACGAACCCAAAACCTCAACCGACTAGCGCTTGTAGTCAATTCCCCCATGCACCCTACATGAGATCTATCTCCGCAAGGCTGCTTACAGCCACCGCCGTGGTCATAGCGATTTTTGTATTGTTGACCGGGTTATCGGTGAGTTACTCGGTAAAAAAACGGGCTGAAACCGCGCTGTTCGATCGATTGCAAGGTCTTGTCTACGGCATTTTGGGAGCAACCGAAATAGACGAAGATCTGCAATTGGTGGTTAACGATCTGGCACTACCTGATCAACGCCTGAACAGCGAGACCAGCGGGTTGTATGCTGAGTTGATCGGTAATGGTGGTGCGACTGTTTGGGAGTCGAAATCAGTCTCTGCCGTTGTTCCAACCGTGGCTTATTCACCCATTGGTGAGTGGATTTTTGAACGCATCGACCACGAGGGGCAAAACGATGTCCATCGAATGCAGATGGCCACCGTATGGGAACTTGAATCGGGGGAAGAAGTGCCATTCATTGTTCACGTGGTCGCAGATGGTGAGATTCTAACTGGGCAGCTACGACGCTTCGACCAAACCTTATGGTTAAGCCTGCTGGGCTCTGCAATTGCACTGCTGTTCTTGCAACTATGGATTTTAAATCGTTCTCTTCAACCGCTTCATCACATCGGTTCAGAATTGGCAGATATTGAACATGGCACACGAGACAAGCTTGATGAGGACGTGCCTGGCGAACTCAAACCATTGGCTAAGAGCATTAATTTACTGCTGATCAGTGAAAAAAATCGTCATCAGCAGTACCGTCATTTGTTGAATGACCTTGCCCATAGCCTGAAAACGCCTTTGTCTGTTTTGAACAATTTGCGCACCAACAGTATTGGCAATTCGGACACTAACCGCACAAAGAATTTGCCTCAAACCGCAAAAATCATTGGCGAGCAAACCAGTCAAATGCAAAGTACTATTGATCGGTACTTGCAAAGAGCCGCCATGCGAGCACCACAATATTTGTCTAAACCTGTATCTCCATTACCCGTATTAACCAAGCTGTGCGACTCACTATCAAAGATCTATCATCAACCAACGCCAGTCTTTAAGATAGATATTAGCGACGAATTCAAGGTGCGACTT
>CALIMV010000449.1 GCA_938045275.1 uncultured Granulosicoccaceae bacterium | reverse complement strand
ACTTGAGTTTCGTCGGGTCTTTCAATGGCCCCTATCCATTTTTCGACAAAGACGGCAATCTGATTGATTAGGATAAAAATTCATCTCATAAAGCGAGTGCAAATATTGTAGCGAGTCACTATAGGCGAAACGATGTCATATAACTCCAGTGCATTCGAGTGAATTTCATTTCAAACCGAGTGACGTTGGCGTAGGTTGAGTCAAATACATTGGCAAACAAAATACATTCTTATATAAAACTCTACGTTGCCGACATAGCAGAAGAGAACCTTTCAGAACAAGACAAGAACAGAAATATCGCACTCATATATTTTGCCGTGAATATCGAATCAGTTGGCGACGTTATTTCCAAGAATCTATTATCTCCGGCTGATTCGAAAAACCGCCAATGCCTGACATTTTCTACGCAAGGTTGGGAAGAATTAGTCGAGCTGCATAAACAAGTTGTTACGAACATGCACCTTTCTTTCAATACCCTGACTTCCAACAATAAGACATTTGCCAGAAGACTCATTGAAGAGAAGGACCGGATTCGCCATTTGGAACAGCGGAGCAACGAGCAGCACTACCAACGCCTGCAGTCTGGCTCGCCTGCAAGTATTGAAACGAGCAACATTCAATTGGAAACCATTCGTGCTCTTCGACAAATCAATTCTCTTTTTACAGCTGTTGCGTACCCGATACTCAATGCAAGTGGAGACCTGCTTGCGAGTCGATTGACGAAAGCTAACAGTTAACAACTTCAGCCTTATTGCTATTATCCAGCAGGTCCAGCAGCTTATTCAGGTTAACCATTTCATTTGCCCGCAGT
This sequence comes from uncultured Granulosicoccaceae bacterium, assembly GCA_938045275.1. Classification (GTDB taxonomy): domain Bacteria; phylum Pseudomonadota; class Gammaproteobacteria; order Granulosicoccales; family Granulosicoccaceae; genus Granulosicoccus. The sequence continues at coordinate 1,690 of CALIMV010000449.1, read as the reverse complement.
ACAAACACTGTTGTTTGAACCACTACGAATTAACAATGGCCTGGGTAACTCAGTCCATTGATAAAGCTCAAGGCAAAACAAGGTGCGGCCTGCGGACACCCTGCACCACTGCCGTGCAAACCAGATAAAGTGCTGAAATGCTAATTACTATGCGTATTTCCGCTGCCGCCAGCGCTGTTACTTGACAACATTTCGTAGTAGACTCCTTTAGAGCTTTCACCCATTACCGATTGTTTTCTTCGCCGTTTTTTCGGGCAGCTGTTTTTCGAGAAAAATGTTCCGGGTAAACGCTTAATGAAAACTTTGCTGTTGGAGCCACCAGTACCAGGAGATCTAAATGTCTAACAAAACGCAACGCCCTATATCACGACGGACCTTTGTTAAAGGCGCAACTTTACTTAGTACCGCAGCACTTGCACCCACGTTTATCAAACCAGCGCGCGCTGCTAAAACGTTAAAGGTGGGAACATACGGTGGTTACTTTGAGGAAAGTTTTGTTAAACACATTTATCCCGACTTTACCAAGGCAACGGGCATAGAAGTCGAATCCATTCCAGAGCCCACTGGCGATACCTGGCTGGTTCAAATTGCCAATGCAGCAAAGGCAGGTGTAGCTCCTGCCGATGTTTCAATGATGGCAGGTGTGCCACGGCTCCGAGGTGTTGCACAGAAAGTCTGGGCACCTTTGGATGAAAGCAAACTGACAAACCTTAAGTTCATGTCTGATGAGTTTGTTGCCCGGTATGAAGATGGCAAAGTAAATGGCGTGGGCGCGGTTTCCTGGTATATAACGCTCTGTTCAAATACCGATGTATTTCCTGAAGCACCAACATCGTGGGCCGACATTTGGGATTCAAAATACGAAGACCAACTCGGGCTGTTGGCACTTTCCACCAACTCTTATTTGTTAGATGTAACCGCGAAAACATTTTTCGACGGTCCCAAAACATTGGAAACAAAAGAAGGCATTACCAAAGTAATGGCCAAGCTTGCAGAAGTGAAACCAAACGTTCGGCTCTGGTACAAAGATGAAGGCACGTTCCAGCAAGCCCTGCAAGACGGAGAAATTCCGATGGGCCAGTACTATCACGATGTTGCAGGGCTTGCAGCAGCTGACGGATTCCCAGTTCGCTCAACCTTTCCAAAAGAAGGCGGCATTCTTGATTCAGGCTTCTGGATGGTCTCTAAAGCATCAACTGCTCTGGATGAAGCGCATGAATTTATCAACTACACAAGCCTGCCGGAAATTCAGGCAAAACTTGCACGTAATGTTGGTACAGCGCCCGTTGTCAGTCGAGAGCATACCGACTTAACCGACGACGAATTTGCTGCAGTCTCAAGCTCAATCGATCCCATCATCCCGCAATACGATATGTATTTGAAATGGGGTGATTTTATCAGCGACGCATGGACAGAGATGTTGGCCGGATAGATTCGCTCGTTGCTAATTTAAATTCGTGTCCGATCTTTGCATCGAGGGGCTCACCAAACATTTTGGTGAGCTCGTTGCGGTTGATGATGTCAATCTGAACCTTGCCAGTGGCGAGCTTGTTAGTTTCCTTGGGCCCTCCGGCTGTGGGAAAACAACACTGCTTCGTATGATCGCCGGTTTAGAGATGCCTACTACAGGCTCTATTCGACTTGGCGAACAAAACCTGACACAAATACCCACACACAAAAGAAACATCGG
>CALIMV010000448.1 GCA_938045275.1 uncultured Granulosicoccaceae bacterium | reverse complement strand
GCGCGAAGCCGACCAAATTGCCGCGACATATGTTCGCCTGAACCGGCAATGTGTTTGCTGATTATGTCAACTGCGCCAGTAGAGTCGTGCTGCTCGAGTGCATCGAGCAATATTGCGTGCTCTTCTTTAATTGCTTTTTCTCTGCCCGGGCCGATGGATAAACTGAGCGAAAAAACATTCAACGCACGGCGTTGCTTTTGCCAGACTTCCACTGCTCGTTTATTGTAGTGTCGGCTATACATAAAACCGTGGAATTCCGCATCTACACGCGCATATTCTGCGCGCTTTTCAACCGGAATTTTATTAAGCCGGACGAGGATTTTTTTTAGCTCATCCAATTCTGCAGGGCTAACGTCCTGAGCGAACCAGGAAACAAAATAGGGCTCCAGCAGCTGTAGTAATTCAAATATTTCTGTGATGGTTACACCACTGGCTTTGGCAACACTGGCTCCACGATTGGGGCTGAACTCAACGAATCCCTCTCCCTGAAGTTGGCGTAATACTTCGCGTACCGGGCTGGTGCTAACCCCATAACGTTCGGCTAATTTAGCCACTTTTAATCGCTCCCCGCCAGGCAGAAGACCGGTGGAGATGTCGTCCATCATCTTTTCATACAACGAGCTTGGCTCTTCTGCAGCGAGTTTGGTTGACTGCATCAATCACCTCTAATGGCGGAAATTGTGAAGCGTGCTCCGCATTGAAGACACGACTTGCCTGTATGGTATCAGTCCTTTGGCCGAACCTACCAATTGGTCACCGATCCGTCAGGATGATGTAAATGAGGCGGTTCGTAGTCAACAGGTGTTGATTGGCAAAATGCATCCTCGTTTACTTCCACGCCAAGTCCGGGTCTGTTATTGACTAAATACACAGGACCTTGCATCTCAGTTTGCGTTGGAAAGAGCTTCATATCATGAAAGCCCAGTGATTCGGTTGGCGCTTGCCGGGTTTCGACCCAGCTCAAGTTGGCCACTGCTGCACTTAAATGCATAGTGGCAGCTGTGCAAATCGGGCCTAACGGGTTATGTGGCATAAGATCGATGTAATGCTGTTCACACCAGCCGGCAACTTTCATCGCTTCGGTGAAGCCACCGATATTGCAAATGTCCAGACGCATGTATTGAGTCAATCCGCGCTCGAGATACGGCGCCGCCGCCCACTTTGACGAAAACTCTTCACCAATAGCAAATGGTATATCAGTCATTGTACGTAACGATGCGTAGGCATCTGGAGTTTCATTGCGAATGGGTTCTTCAAGGAAATCTAATGTGCCGCTTGGCATGCGCTGGCAAAAGCTGGCCGCTTCTGCCACGGATAACCTGTGGTGGTAATCAATACCGAGCGTAATTTCGGTACCAATAGCCTTGCGCAATTCAATCAATCGCGTAGCAGTTTCTGCCAGACTGCGGCGGGGGTCAAACTTATTAACCGCGTTATGTCCGCAAGGTGCCACACGCACGCAATCCCATCCTAAAGCAACCAATTGGCGAACTTCTTCAATGGCATTTTCGTCACATCCACCGGATGTTGATGCAAAGCTTGGTATGCAATCTCGCTGACGCCCTCCTAGCAGTTGATAAACGGGCACTTCAAGGGCTTTGCCGAGTAAATCGTACAATGCGATGTCGAGTGCTGATTGGGCGGCAGTCAGCACTCGCCCACCTTCAAAATACTGACTGCGATAAATCTCTTGCCATATACGCGCAATTTGTCGGGCATCTTTACCAATCAGGAAGCGTTCGAAGTGTTGCACCGCTCCGACAACTGCACTTTCGCGTCCCGACAAGCCCGATTCACCCCAGCCAATTAATCCGTTCTCGGTGGTTACTTTCACAAGCAGCTGATTACGTTTGCCTACGGCACCGATAAGTGCGTCTATTTTGGCAATTGTCAATTTGCGTAGCGACATTTACATTGCCTCTGGTTTATCTGATCTTTTGATGTGCGAGGCTGCTGTCATATAACCAATCCTGTTTCGCGATCGAAAAAGTGCATATTTTCAACGGTTACGTTAGTTCGAATTTGCTCGCCAATACGCGCTTTGGAGTTTGCATCAAATCGTGCTGTACAACGGCCACTCGCGATAGACGCAAGTTCATCCAGTGCATCCGGATCGCCAGTATCGATGGAGGGGGCGTTCAGTGGAAAATGGATCAACGTTTCCGCACCCAGTGCTTCGCGACCAGAGACTGTCACTGTGAGCTGCTGATCGTCTGGGTGTGTTGGAGCAAGTGCAGCATCTTCAAAATCTTCAGGCCGAATGCCGACCACTATTGTTTGCTGGTCATAGTTGCCCAATGTGGTGTGCCGCTCAGTTAAGCGCGTGGGAATCGAAATTGACTGATCACCTAGGTGTACTTTGAATTTTTCATTATGCAGACTTAAGTTTGCTTCGTATAAATTCATTGAAGGGGAGCCCATAAACGCGGCGACAAAAACGTTCTCAGGCCTTGCGTAGAGTTTCTCTGGCTCGTCAACTTGTTGCAGCAGTCCATCCTTAATCACCGCAACTCTGTCACCCATGGTCATTGCTTCCACTTGATCGTGAGTAACATAAAATGTGGTAACACCCAGGTTCTTTTGTATATCAGCGATATCCGCTCGCATTTGCACACGCAATTTTGCGTCCAGGTTCGATAGCGGCTCATCCATTAGAAAAAGTGCCGGCTGCCTGACTATTGCACGACCCATTGCCACGCGTTGACGTTGCCCGCCGGAGAGTTGGCCCGGTTTTTTACTTAACTGCTCAGTTAATTGCAGTATCTCGGCTGCATGGTGAACCTGGCGCTTGCGTTCGGTACCCTTTACGCCACGTAGCTTCAATGGGAAGCCAATGTTTTGCGCCACCGTCATCTGCGGATACAAGGCATAATTTTGAAACACCATGGCGATATCCCGATTTTTAGGTTCAATATCGTTGAGAAGTCGATCTCCTACATAAAGATCTCCCTCGGACATCTCCTCAAGACCTGCAATCATCCGTAATGCTGTGGACTTGCCACACCCTGATGGGCCCACCAACACAAGGAACTCACCGTCAGCGAGTTGCAGGCTTAAATTGGACACTGCTGTAAAGCCGTTGTCATAAACCTTGGTGATGTTATCGAGCTTTGCTGTCGCCATAGGGATTAGTCTCAAATAAATTGGCGCTTGTTAACTTTTCACCGCGCCAGCAGTCAAACTGCTGATTAGGTAACGTTGAAGAAACAAAAAAAGCACCATCAAGGGAATGGTGGAGTATATGGAGGCTGCCATAAGTTCATTCCATTCGATTTTATACTGACCGATAAGTTGACCAATACCAATGGGAATGGTTTTTTGATCTTCAGAATTCGTCAAAATTAATGCGAACAGGTATTCATTCCATGCGGTTATAAAAGCGTAAACTGATGTAGCTACTATGCCGGGTAATGTCAGTGGAAGTACGACACTAAAAAACGTTCTGACATGGCCGGCACCATCCAGTGCAGCAGCTTCGTCTAAATCTTTCGGAATACTCTTAAAATAACCGTACATCATCCATGTGCAGAACGGTATCGTAAATGAAATGTACGTCACTATTAATCCGGGATTGCTGTCCAGCAGTCCAGCTGTTCGCATGATCTTGAAATACGGGATGATGAGCATCACCGATGGAAACATTTGCGAAAGCAATAAAAATGTCAGGAACGATGCTCTACCACGAAACTTGAATCGCGATAATCCGTACCCCGCCAGGGTCGAAAAGCCAATGGATATACTGGTAGCAAAGATAACCACGACCAGGCTGTTTTTGAAGTAATCAGCAAACGGGTAATCGTTGAATACGCTGATAAACGCCGCCAGTGTTGGCTTTTCCGGCCATAGCAACGGTGGCGATAAGAAAAGTTCGGTTTCATTCTTCACCGAGGTAGATATCATCCACAGCACCGGCACCAATACTATAATGCAACTGAGTACCAGCATTAAATAGAATAGCGGGTGCGGGCTGCCTACTTGTGATTTACGTTTCATCGCTTGCAACCATCAGTTGATAGACAATGGCAAATAACAGGCAGATAAAAAATACAATTACTGCCATCGCAGAAGCCAGACCAAAATTAAAACTCTGAAATGCTGTGCGATAGATATCGATACTCACGACATTTGTGGCGTCGATAGGCCCGCCCTTGGTTAGCAGCCACACAATGGTAAAGTGTTTAAACCACCATACGAAATCGATTACGACGGCGACACCCAGCACAGCCACTAAGCCAGGTAACGAAACGTATCTGAATTGAAGCAGTCTGCCTGCACCATCGAGAGCTGCTGCTTCGTATCTGTCGCGAGGTATTGACTGCAAGCCAGCCAACACCATTAACATGATCAATGGATAGCCCTTCCAGATCGTGGCTAACACAACGGCAACAAATGCCCAGAAAGGGTTGTCTAGCCACGCGACAGGTTCCGAGATCAAACCCACCGCACTCAAACCAAAATTGAACAAACCAAATATTGGGTCGAATATCCAGCGAAAAATCAGTGCTACTACGACGTCTGGGAATAGCCACGGCAGAATGAGTAATGCGCGGAAGACGACCCGATATTTGATATCGGATACCAACATCACTGCCAGGCCAGTACCAACAATCATGTGGCCGGCCACGACTAAAATGGCATAGAGCGAGGTAGTGAAGAGACTTTTTAGAAACCCCGGATCGGAAAGGCTTTGCGCATAGTAGGTGAGCCCAACGAAATCCCAGCGATTAAGCAAGTTGGTCTTGAACATGCTCACATACAGACCGTATAACAATGGGTATACGACCAGTAACAACATGACCAGCAACGCAGGCGTTACAAAGGTTAAGCCAACGCGAGATCTTGCCGCGGCAACTAAAGATTTTCGTGATTTATTCATCAACTATTAGGCTTTTGAGCAAAGTATATTCTCTGATTGCCGGTTAATATTCGCTTTAACCAACGATTGAATCAGGGACACGGCATCGACCTGATTGGCCAATGCCGCGTCGCTTTACTTGCCTGTCAATTATTGGCAATCGCTTGCTGTGTCGCTGCCGCTGCGTCCTTTGCTGCTTGCTCCGCTGTTTTCTGGCCTGCGATAACTGCCTGATAATTATCCCCTGCAATGGCAAAGAGATCAGGATAAAAGCTAGCAGCAGGTGGTTGGTATCCATATTCGGCCGCTGCTACGAATCCCCGCAACATGGGTTTGTCGATTTCGGGTGCCGCCAGCGCATCTAATCTTGTTGGCAAACGCCCTGTGGCCTCGTTCCATGCTATTTGGTTCTGCTTGTTCAGCACAAATTTTATGTACTCTGCAGCGACCTCTTTATTCTCGCTGCTTTCTGATATTGCCCAACCAAACATGCCGAGGTTGATGTCCGGATCGACGCCTGGCAGTGATGGAAGCAACGCGCCACCCAGTTTTCCATCAAGATCGGGGTTTTGCTCCAACACCGCGCCGATAGTGTGGGGCCCGGTAATCATCATCGCCGCTTTTCCGGTAGCGATTAGCGATACCGCTTCACCGTATCCTGTTTGCAGCGGGCCCGGAGGAACCGCTTTATCTTCATTGACCAAATCACCGAAAAGCTGGAATGCGGCAACCGCACCAGGAGTATCGAATTGGGTTGTCCAGGAGTCACCGTCGGCGACCAGTTCGTCTGCATCGTGTGCCCGAAGTACGAGAAAAAATCGTGATGCGCCTGAGCCATTGTTGGTTCCAATCATGGCGAATCCCCAGCGGTCGATGGAGCCGTCGTTATCAGTATCAACGGTCATAGCCTTGGCAACTTGCCTGAATTCGTCCCAGGTTTTCGGAGGCTCTATGCCAGCTTCTTCGAATAAGTCTTGGCGGTATAAAAGTGTAACGGGGATGGTGAACCACGGCAGGAATTGATACTTTCCGTCAATAACCGACATACCCAATGGACCTTCCGCAAACCCTTTGAAATAGTCCGCGCCGAACACGCTTTCGAGGTCGGCAACGATACCAAGATCGTGTGCCTGTGCCATAAACTCTGGCGAATTGATAAACACGTCTGGCATAGCGCCGCCAATGGCGAGCGTGTTGGTCTTTGCGTAGAGCTCATTGGCTGGTACGCCGATAAATTCGATGGTGACGTCAGGGTTTAGCTTCATGAACTCATCAGCGTACTTTTGTTCCGCCTTACCCTCAGGGCCTTCCACAATTGTGGATGAAAGCACCTTGATAGTGACTTCGTTGGCAAACGCAGCAGTGTTCGTAAGTAACGTGCCAGCGAATAGGCCAACTGCCACTATCAACTGCGCGGATCTTTTCAATTTCATACCGAATTCCCTCTTGTGTCGATGAATGCTGAAATAAGATAATACACAAAATAGTAAAAATAATATATTATTTTATTTGATTGAATTAGCGCTGATTGACTTGCTCCGTGAGCTGGCTTTACTGCGCTCTCAGGTTTGGTAAAGCGTCCATTTCGCGCGATTAGAAAGGCAAGTCTGGCGGTTCAGCGTTAGCTGCTATTGAACAAATTAATGCGTGTGGTATGTATCGAGGGGAGTGGGGCTGGGACATTATGATGTCCGGAAATGGATACTGAACGTTGTTCAGGTCAACAATCTATTTGTTTTTGACTCGTTTTAACTCGCACCGCACTAGTCTGCAGTTTTGGTCTCAGTTGGAACCAGTGGCACTTG
>CALIMV010000447.1 GCA_938045275.1 uncultured Granulosicoccaceae bacterium | reverse complement strand
TTTGGTCATAGGATAAGCCTCGAATTTATGATGGCATTTTAGATGCCACGTAGCTATTTGCTAACCAATGACGTGTGCGTTGTTGTAATTTTTAAGATATAGTTTTAACAACAACCCAACTGCTTGAAAGGTTCACGGATGAATCCTTTAACGCTTCGATTCGGAACAGCGCGCTCTGTCAAACACGGACGCCGTTATCTTTCTCACGGGCGCTGATAACTTTCTGATGACACGCCCAGTCCATACAACGCTATTGATGCGTAGCGTACTTCGCACAAAGTCCTAGTACAGAGTGCCTGCACAGAGTACTTGTACAGTGCGCGATGCAACACAGTGTGGCATGTGCCATTCCAGCGTTACTCATGTCCCTACCTTTCCACAAAAACGCCTTCATCTCAATCGCCTGATGTAAAAGAAACTCGGTAGCGGTACCTCTCGACAACGTATCGCCATCAAGTGCGATCGCAACTGATAATCCGTTGTCAGGATAGTTGTTTTTCTGGTTCAACAAGCACGCAGGAAAACAGCACACTGGCCTGAACAACGTGGGCCGTTTGACTCACTATAAAACGGGATAAGTTTAGATAGGTTACTTAACATTCTGAGCCTCAGCTCGCAAAATGGTTTGAGAAACCCGACGAGATCCACAGACGCGATCAAACTCTCCTTGTTATGCTTTACTCAACGCCGCTAGAGCCATGAGGCGAATTAAAACTAAAATAAGCGGTGTTGTTGCATGGTTGAATTTCCCAAACGCTCGGTATTAGGTGATCAGACACACGTAATACGTCTAATTTTCACTATCGTGCTAGGTTGTCTTTTAGCCGTTAGCTATGGGCAAGCGTCCAATCTAAACCTTGAACTCCCATTTGCCCACAATTTGATTGCTGACTCGAGTGATGATTCGAATAGCGATTCTTATAATCCCACTGATAACGACTCGCTTACAGATTCAAGTGCGTTAAACCTATTCGTGGCGTCTGGTCTTAAAGAGTTAGTTAGCCATATCCCTGTAAGTACTGCCAGTTCATTTGAAACCGCATTGTCGGCGCAACAGTTGCCAGATCTGTTTTTGGCAGTCGATCAGAAAGCAGTCGGAGAGGCGGTTAATAATGCCTTTAAAACGGAGACTTTTAATAAGTATTTAGTGCAGGAGCTGAATACAGGTATGAGCGCGCAAGCACGCGAATACATGCTTGCGTGGTATTCATCCTCGTTGGGTGAAAGAGTCAAAAAAGCTGAAATTGAAAATTCGTTGCTCACCGAAAACGCACGCTTTGATAACTATCAAGTCTTTCTCAAACATTATCCAGCGGATGCCAATCGCGAGGCGCTCATAGAAAAGTTGGATACAACGATGAAGTCTACCGAATCGGCAATTGACATGATGGGCAGCATTCAAGTGGCATTCAATCTTAGCTTGACGCGGTTTATGCCAGAGGAACATAGATTAAGCCGAAAAGAAATTCTGGAGATGGTTACGCGAACTCAGAATGAATTGTTATCGCACTACAAAGAAAAGACCAAAGCCGTTTTATTATTCACTTATCAATCACTGAATGATGAAGATCTGGCAAAACTTAATGAAACACTGGCCACGGATGCAGGGCAAGATTTTATAATCGCAACTAATACCGGGATAAAGAAAGGAATGTTTGCAGCGAGTCTTGACCTTGGTGATGGGCTTGGCGCGTTGCTCGATACCTTGCCTGAAAACTCGGGCATATAAGACAGCCGGGTAGTGCGCCGCGATAAACCGTAAAATCCATGCTGATCGACCTGCTTCGCTTCAATGCTTAGTTGGGTAAGCAATGTGTGTTACTGCACTCAGTTGATATCGATCATTGTGTCTCTCGTGGTGGTAAGCCAGTATGCTGCGATAAGGTAACGCCTTTTTTCATTTTCTTTCTGACAGGGGTGCTGTTTTTGCGCCGGGCGCTTTTGTAGCTGCCATCAGTCTTTGGTTGATAGCTTGGTACTAATTGGTGTTTGCCATTCCCGATAAGGTCAGCTCGTCCCATATTTTTCAGGGCTTCGCGCAGCATTGGCCAGTTGTTTGGATCGTGGTAACGCAAGAAAGCCTTGTGCAGTGCGCGCTGTGATGCTGTTTTGGCTACGTTTACGGTTTCACTGTCCTGTTTTACACGTTTCAATGGGTTTTTGCCTGTGTAATACATGGTTGTGGCGCTGGCCATTGGTGAGGGGTAGAAGTTTTGCACTTGATCAGCGCGGAAACCGTTGCTCTTTAACCAAAGTGCCAAATTCATCATGTCGGTATCTGTGGTGCCAGGATGTGCAGCGATGAAATAGGGAATGAGGTATTGCTCTTTGCCGGCCTTTTTGCTGAATTTTTCGAACAGCGCCTTGAATTCATCGTAGGCACCAATACCTGGTTTCATCATTTTATCCAGCGGCGCACGTTCGGTATGCTCTGGTGCGATTTTCAGATAGCCGCCAACATGATGCGTTACCAATTCTTCTACATATTCTGGCGATTCAACTGCCAGGTCATAACGCAGGCCAGATGCTATAAGTACTTTTTTAATGCCAGGTAATTCCCTTGCGCGTTTGTAGAGTTTGATCAGAGAAGAGTGATCGGTATTCAAGTTACTGCAGATAGAAGGGTACACACACGAGGGTAGTCGACAATTTGATTCTATCTCTTTGGATTTGCACGCAATACGATACATATTGGCAGTCGGTCCGCCCAGGTCAGAGATTACGCCGGTAAATCCCGGGACTGTATCGCGCATGGACTCAATCTCTTTGATTATCGAATCCTCAGAACGGTTTTGAATCACCCGCCCTTCATGCTCGGTGATTGAGCAAAAAGTACAACCACCAAAACAACCGCGCATGATGTTCACCGAGAAGCGTATCATTTCGTAAGCAGGAATTTTTGCGTCACCATAAGAGGGGTGCGGCACACGGGAAAATGGCTGGTCAAACACGTAATCCATTTCTTCGGTTGTCAATGGAATAGGTGGTGGATTGATCCACAATTTCTGACCACCCTGATTTTGTACCAGTGCGCGGGCGTTGCCCGGGTTGGTTTCAAGGTGCAGCACCCGATTGGCGTGCGCGTACAACACTTTATTATTTTTAACGACATCGAATGAGGGGAGTCGTAAAACGGTCCGATCTCGTAAACCTTTGCGCATGGCCTGTCGTTCTTCGCGTGACATGAACTTTAACGTGATCGGTGCGTTAGTGTCCTTTTTTGTGCTGTTATCCTTCGACGTATCCGCTGTTGATGTTGAATCGCAGGCTGAATTCTGATCGTCGGGCAGCACTTCATACGGATTACTGTGTTTCTCTATGCGCCCAGGTTTGTCAACGTTAGATGAGTCAATAACGGTCCAGTCTGCTGGGATATCGCTGATCATGTAGGCTGTGCCACGGATATCACGCAGTGCATCAATGCTGTTACCAGCAGCTAGCCCGTGTGCAATGTCTACAATCGCCCGTTCACCATTGCCGTACACCAACATATCCGCTTTGGCATCAGCGAGTATGGAACGACGAACCTTGTCTTGCCAATAATCGTAGTGCGCAATGCGACGCAATGATGATTCAATACCACCAATGACAATGGGCACCTCTGAATACGCCTCACGGCATCGTTGTGCGTACACGATTGTGCTACGATCGGGGCGTTTTCCACCAAGATTGTTTGGTGAATAAGCATCATCGGAACGAATTTTTCGATCAGCCGTGTAGCGGTTGATCATGGAGTCCATGTTGCCTGCCGTTACACCAAAGAACAGGTTTGGTTCACCGAGCGCTGTCATTGCATCCGTGTTGTGCCATTCTGGCTGTGCGATGATACCTACACGGAAACCGTGCGATTCGAGCAGGCGGCCAACAATGGCCATGCCGAAACTTGGGCTATCAACGTATGCATCGCCGGTTACGACGATAATGTCGCAACTATCCCAGCCCAATTCGTCCATTTCGGCCCGATTCATGGGTAGAAAAGGGGCACGACCGTAGCATTCTGCCCAGTAGGGCGGGTAGTCGAAAAGCGCTCGTATTGTAGGTGGCTTCAGTTCTGGCATGTGGAAACTAGTCTCAGGCAGCGTTCGTATAATACCTGCAACAGCTTTTTTAAGCTCAAAAAGTACTTGAAAGTTCCGGATATCTTAATGAATTTACTGTTAAAAGTTCTTTTTCCTGTACTGGCGCTCATTGGCAGCGTGTTTGTAGCCAAAACTATTCTTGAGAATCGTCCAGAACCACGCAAACGACCTCAGTTTCCGTCAGTACAGGCAGTGGATGCCATAACCTTGTCTAAAGGTAATTATCCGGTGGTAATTGGTAGTCGTGGGACCGTTAGGCCGACCCATTCTTCCACTCTGGTAGCTGAAGTGACAGGTACTGTGGTTGAAATCTCGGAAAATTATGTTTTGGGTGGCAGTTTCTCTAAAGGCGATGTACTTATTCAAATTGATGAGCGTGACTACGATATTGCGTTAACGCAGGCGAATGCAAACCTGGCGCAAGCCAATGCCGCGTTACAAGAAGAAAGCGCTCGCGGTCAACTGGCAAAATCCGAGTGGGAGAGTCTGCGCAGTGGTCAGCAAGCGTCGGAAATTACCTTACGGATTCCTCAGTTGGCTGCGGCACGTGCCAATCGCGATGCAGCACGAGCGCAAGTTGATCGCGCTAAGCTAGATCTGGAGCGAACCAAAATAATTGCGCCATTTGATGGCAGGGTGTCTGAACTTGCAGTAGATCAAGGTCAATTCGTATCGCGCGGTTCACGGCTGGGGCAGATATATTCGACCCAAAGTGTTGATGTTCGACTGCCTTTAACGAGTCGACAACTGACCTTTCTCGATATACCGAGTTCAATCAACGTCCCACAAAGTCAGTTGCCGAATATTGAGCTACAAGCAACGGTTGCGGGTGTCAAACAATCATGGACAGGAAAAGTGATACGTGCCGAGGGTGTTGATGCGAGTACACAGCAACTAAATGTTATTGCTCGAGTCGAGCGTCCTTTTGCACGGGGCACGGAGCCACTTCGAATTGATCAATACGTGGAAGCCAAAATTGCCGGGCGAGTCCTTGAAGGTGTGTTTGTATTGCCACGATCAGCCGTTCGCGAAGACCGCGAGGTGTTACTGGTTAATAAAGACAGCCAACTCGAACGCAGAGAAGTCATTGTAATTTGGGCCGATGAGGAAACAGCAACCATTAGCGATGGTCTTGAGGAAGGGGAAGTTTTTGTGACAACGCCGTTGAGTACCGTTACCAATGGCACACCCGTGCGTGCCACCATTGATGGAAAAGCGCCCGCACCTGCTGAAGAACGACGACAAGGTAAGGGCGGTGGCGATGGCAAGTTAAAAGGTGGACAAGGAGCAGGTGGTGCCACACGAGGTGAAGGAAATCCTGACGAAAAAAATCCAGCTGGTAGCAAGCCTGCTGCAGGTACTAATAGCAATGTAAAACGCGGTGCAGAAAATGGCGAAGGCAAGCCAGACCAGGACAGGCAAAACACCAGCGCTGACGGTACAACAGGTGTTGAAATAGTTAGCCCGCAAAAGCCTGTAGATGAAAAAATTGAACGCTCTGATAGTACTTTGTCCAACTAGCATAGGTTGCTAACATTAAGTATGCGAGGTAATACATGCATAGTCTGATTAGCTGGTTTGCACGAAATTCAGTAGCAGCCAACTTGCTTATGGTCTTCATTATCGTATGGGGACTGACCAGCTTGTCTGGTCGTATTCCACTAGAAGTGTTCCCAAGCTTTGAACTGGACAGAGTTAGTATACGAGTGCCATTTCGTGGTGGTACACCTGCAGAGGTAGAAGAAGCGGTCACGATAAAAGTAGAAGAGGCCATACAGGATATTCAAGGCATCAAGCGCATTACATCGACTGCCAGCGAGGGGCTCGGCTCAATCAATGTTGAAATGCTAAAAGGCTACGACTCAGATAAGTTGCTCGATGAGGTAAAACAGCAAATTGATCAGATCAGTGATTTTCCAGATGATGTTGAAACGCCTTCTGTGTATGTGCCGTCTCGTTCTCGTGAGGTTATTAGTGTCATCGTCGCTGGCGATCTGCCGGAAAAAGATTTGCGTTCTCTGGCCTCTCGTGTGCGCGATGATTTGGAAGCATTGCCTGAGGTGTCTTCAGTAGCGGTCTCGGGCGCTCGTGAATACGAGCTCGCCATTGAAGTGTCGGAAGCTGCATTGAGTCGCTACGATTTAACACTGAGTCAAGTGGCACAGGCGATCAACAATAGTTCGCTGGATTTGGCTGCCGGTTCCATCCAGACAGCCGGTGGTGAAGTGTTGCTGCGTACCAAGGGCCAAGCCTATGGCGCTGATGATTTTCGTAACGTTGTTGTCGTCACCCGACCCGATGGCACACGATTGACGGTTGGTGATCTCGCCACCGTAAAAGATGGGTTCGCTGAAGATGCGCTACACCAGAAATACAACACTCAACGATCAATAGAAATTGATGTATTTCGAACTGGGCTGCAAAGTGCGATTACCGTGTCAAACCAGGTCAAAGAATACATAGAACTAAATCAGGCAAATATGCCGTACGGAGTGCAATTAGGATATTGGCGAGATTCAGCTCGGGCTGTTCGAGCGCGATTGTCAACATTAACGAAAAGTGCTGTACAGGGCGGTTTGTTGGTGCTGTTACTGCTTACCTTGTTTCTGCGTTTTTGGGTTGCCGTTTGGGTGTTTGTTGGTATACCTGTTTCCATTCTTGGTGGCATAGCGCTTATGCCTTTCCTGGGTGTCAGTATCAATTTACTCAGTTTGTTCGCGTTCATACTGGTGCTGGGTATTGTTGTGGATGATGCGATCGTTACAGGCGAAAATATTTACACCCATATGCGCAAGAATCCTAACCGTATAGACGCGGCAATTGCTGGTACACAGGAAGTTGCGATACCGGTGACATTCGGTGTTTTGACCACGGTTGCGGCATTTATTCCGCTGCTATTAATCGAAGGTGTAAGAGGTAAAATATTCGCACAGATTCCATTGATCGTTATTCCTGTTTTGTTGTTCTCCATTATTGAGTCCAAATTTGTATTGCCCTCTCATATGAGTCACCTGAATTTCTTCAAAGAAAAAAAGCCGAATATTTTTGCTCGTATGCAGCATAAAATTGCTGATGGATTTGAATGGTTTATAGAGCGAATTTATCAGCCGATACTGGCTGCAGCACTGCGGCAACGTTACCTTGTTCTGTCGCTTTTTATCGGTGGTGCCATTATTGTCTTTAGCATTGTGAGTGCAGGGCATGTACGGTTTATCTTCTTTCCACGTGTACAGAGTGAAGTTGCGCGCGTCTCGCTGGAGATGGTTGATGGTACGCCATTCGAAGTCACGCAGAGTCACATTGATCGAATTACCGATGCAGTGAAGCAGTTGCAAGACAAGCACGTAGACCCAACTACCAATGAAAGCATAATAGAAGGCATTATGGCCACATCCGGCAGTGGTGGTCGTGGGGCTCGTGGGTCGCATGTTGGTCGAGTTTTGTTTGAACTAACTCCGCCAGAGGAGCGCACCCTCGATATCAGTACTAATGAGGTGGTCGGTGAACTTCGCAGGCTTATAGGCGATATTCCGGGTGCGAAAAATGTGTCTTACCGGGCTGAAATTGGTCGCGGTGGCAGTCCAATTGATTTGGAAATATCTGGCTTCGACTTTGATGAGTTGCAAGAGGTAGCAGCTCTGTTTAAAAACGAATTAACGCAATACCCTGGCATATCCGACATCAGCGATTCGTTTGAGGGTGGCAAGCAAGAAATACAATTGAGCATAAAACCTGAAGCCCAGCAGCTTGGTGTGTCTTTATCCATGTTGGCAAGCCAGGTTAGACCCGCTTTTTTGGGTACGGAAGTACAAAGTATTCAGCGTAATCGTGATGACGTTAAAGTGGTTGTACGTTATCCGGCCTCAGAGCGGCAATCTGTAGAAAATTTACAACGCATGATTATCAGAACGCCCAGTGGAGAGGAGCTGCCATTGGGTAGCGTGGCGAATGTAAAAATGGGACGCGGATTTTCTGCAATAAAGCGCGTTGATCGGCGAAGAACGCTAAATGTTGAAGCTGACATCGATAAAGAAACCGCTAATGTTGAGGCAGTGAAGGCTGATCTGGAAGCTTACTTTGAATCTATAAAAGATCGCTATCCGGATATACGGGTGGCACTCGAAGGAGAGGCGCGTGAACAACGTGAATCATTCGGCAGCTTGAAAACCGGGCTCCTGTTCGTACTGCTGGTAATCTACACATTATTGGCCATCCCATTTAGAAGTTATTTGCAGCCACTCATGGTGATGTGCGTTATACCATTTGGTATTGTCGGGGGCATTCTTGGGCATATGATAATGGGGATGAGCTTGAGTATTATGAGCTACATGGGGATGCTGGCCTTGTGTGGTGTTGTGGTGAATGATTCTTTGGTATTGGTTGACTATGTCAATAAGAGGCGACTCGACGGCGTGCCGATGTTCAACGCTGTGAGGGTAGCCGGTGTTGCACGGTTCAGAGCGGTCATTCTTACATCGTTAACCACATTTTTCGGACTCACACCACTGATTTTTGAAAACAGTACACAAGCTCAGTTTTTAATACCGATGGCCGTGTCTCTTGGGTTTGGGATTTTGTTTGCCACGGTCGTAACACTCATTATGATCCCGGTTAACTACCTGGTATTTGAAGATTTAAGACGTTTGTTTGGTCATAAAGATTCTCGATTTGTTCAGGTATTGTCGAAAACACCGGATACGGCAAACACCGTTTGAGTAAACATCGAACTAATTACCCAAGCAAACGGTACCCCAAATGCGCTTTGGTCGGAACGAAGAAAAAACCATGTCAGATAAACCCAAAGTGTGCACGCCCCGTACTCATGGTGAGCAAGTACTGCTTGAAAAAGCCATACGTGATCTGTTCGAACACAAAATTGTATTCAATGAGTATCTAGGATTCACTATGGGTGAGTATTCACCCGGTAAAGTGTGCATTGATTTTAATATGCGACCCGAACTGGTCGGGCATTTTATGCACGGCCAACTACATGGTGGTGTTATTTCAGCAGTCCTGGATGCAGCAGGTGGGTTAGCGGTTATATGGGCTATAGCCGACTTATATGCAAATGAGTCTGTAGAACAAATAATGCAGCGATTCAAATCGTTAGCAACCATAGATATTCGGGTCGATTATCTACGCCCCGGTGTAGGTGAGCGCTTTACTGCTCAGGCAAGTATGGTTCGACTGGGCCGACGTATAGCCGCTACACATTCTGTATTGCGCAGTGACAATGGAAAGGAGATAGCATCGGCGAATGGGGCGTATATTGTCAGCAGCTAGTGAGCTTATCACGCAGCTCTTTTTTCCTACCTTCCAACTGGCTTTGTGCGTTAGCTGATTGACCAGTTCGCATCTGTTCGAATAGGTCATTCAGTTGTTCCTGAATATCCTTCTGGCAGTCTTTGGTATCGGGCTGTGCCGTTGCCATTGTTCGTGCGCCTAAAGCTTGCGTCATACCGTCTGCAGAAGAACGGTCTGTTTGAACGTCGAGTGTCTGCTTGGTTGAAGCTGCCGTTGTGGTCATCGTGGCTCGTTCGCAACCCCCATATTCTGCAATGAAATCATATGGGAAATCGCTGCAATTCACTGGACCATAAGAACCTGCAGAGCAGCGAGCGGCTGACAGTGCAGTGACACGCTGTGACCCTGTAGTAAGGTTGTCTTTGTGCGAAAACACGTAATTGATAATACCAACGGCCGTACGCGGAATAGCATCTATTCCTCCGTAGGAATCGAATATAACGCCTGATGATTGGCCTAAACGCATTCGGTCTGCGATCTGTCGGGCAAAGTTGTTCGCAATTCGACAGTCAACTTGTGCGTTGCTACTACTGTTTATGTTTAGAACGGCTTCTGCATTTTCTTCGACAGCGCAAGGGATTTGGTTGTAGCTTACATTGCCGTTAGCATCCGTGCATTTATATATCGCTGCTTCAGCTATGCCAGGAAAGACCAGAGCACACATGCAGCTTAAGGCAAGAATAAAAGAACTTCCCAGCAATCGTATCGCTATTTCTCTGTCGCTTGTCATCGCGTCCAACCCGAAGCCTGTTCAATTCAACCGTTACGCTGTAATAGCGGCTCTAAGCAGCGCGTGTGTAATTTACGGGTGTATAAAACCGACTGCCAGTGCAGAAATGTGACAGGTTTATCCTTTTGGTTTGAATTCCGGGAAACACCAGTGTTGCCAAGCCATCTTTCGCTTGCGCTCTTTTGGTTTTCCTTCCAGGTTGGTACTTAAGGTGACGTAGTGCAATGTCAGGATACCGAGCTGCTCAGAACGATCTGTAACCGAACTATTCCATTTTTTACATTGGTAGTGTCCGAACCCGCTTCGAGGAGCATTGCTTTTGAAGCTTCGCAGTCGATCATAATACTTTCTTGTTCTATAGCCTTCGTACAACGGGTACATGTACTCTGGCGCAACCCAGTCAGGGTCTGTTTCGGTAAGTCCATATAAATTTACAGATGTGCCGTTGCGAAGTTTCCCCTCCACTTGAGGAAATAAAGAAATGGTTAGAGGTTTGGGTGCGAACATACTCCATTTTTGATCGATTCGCAGTATTCGTATTGGAATATCAACCGGTTTTATTCGAAGATAACTCATACCCGGTAGCGTGCTGATATTAAACACCACAATGTAAGCCAGGCATATGCCAGCCGCTATTTGCCCAAACAAATTGGTTTTCAGTTTTAACGGTCGGTACGGAAGTGCTCGAGCAGTAACTGCGCTCATGCGACTGCGGTTGTTGGCAACGGCGTAATAAATTTTATTGCCCAACCACATAATAGGTGGGAGCTTCATAAGCCATCCAATAGGCTTGAACAACCAACTTTGTGTAAACAAGAATGCCATAGCATGCCAATGGGTGTAGGTTTTTCCCTGACCATCGGCAATTACCCATGAGTTTTCGCGCTCCATAATCGAATAAATATGGTTATAGTTTTGTGCTGGTAGAATCTTTACGGTTTCCGGTAACAAAAACTCTCTGAGTATTAAGCACATTTTTAAACAAAAGCCGCAGTCTTCGTCGTAGTACATGGTGACCTGTGCGCTTTTGCTTTTTTGCTTTCGCTTGGCAAAGTAAATCCAGACAATCGAAGGAATCAAAACTGTTAGCGACATGAAGTCGATTAGCGGAAACAGGCCAATATGAAGTAGTAGTAAAAAGGCGACGTGCAGCGAGGCCAGCATGAGCAGGCCAATAATGCGAGCTATAGGCCATTTGAACGGCAACAGCACTAAAACGGGCCCAACAAACTCCGCAAAAATGACATATGCGGCTCCCAGCGGCAGTAAACTGGAAAACTCTTTGAACCAAAGAGCAATGGGCGTTGCAAAGTGCTGAATTTCTAGAGTGTATTGAGCTGCTTCAAATGGGTACCGCCAGGGAGCACCCGTTTTTAATAATGCGGTGAAAAAATACAGAAACAGAACTTGAAATATGACTGCAACGGTTGCTACGGAAAAGTAGAGTTGTGCCTTTTCCGGCACGAAGCGCATTTGATTTGGGTTAAGCCGGTTTTCAGGTTGCAACGCAGCATCGATCGACCATTTGGCGCCAAGTGGCAAAAACATCCCCCAAAATGCCATTAGCACCAATAGTATGTCGCCGCCTTGCAAAACCATTTCGTTGCGATTTAGCAACGAGGCCAACAGAACCCACGACAAAATATTCATTAGTCGAGTTCGATAGCCAACAAGCAATCCAATGGCGAACACGGCTGCCAACGAGAACAGAACTATTTGCCACCATAGCGCGCCAGAGGCTGCGTGCAGAGACAGATACCATTGGTTGTTGACGGCAAGCCATTTTGTACGTGGCAGTACGCCTGCATCCGTATAGAACATCTGCATCGTAGGGGTACGTAGTATCAGGTCGGCCAGGATTAGTAAGGCCAATAAAATGCGCATTAGAGCCAGTGAGCGCAAATCGATACTGAAAACTGTCCGTATCCTACTTAACCAATTGTCTGAATCAAGTGAATTGTTTGGAGAAGACTCAAGCGGCTGTGTCATCAGATTCTACAATGCAGATATATAGCCGGATAGTTTAACAAAACCCAGCTCGTGCTGTTGGACGGCCAGCAAGATCTGTCCACGAAGCGGTGGGTCTTTCTGCAGGTTCAATAGATTATTTATTCGTACGTTGGTGTGAAGCGAGGAATCGGGTTAACGGGAGGCCGACTGTAGCTGCTGGAGCTTACCCAGATAGCGCTCTAGTCCGCGTGTCCAAGAAATCGAAAGGCTATCCAATGAGGTGATTCCTGATCTGAAAGTGATATAAGAGCGCGGTTGGCGATGTAGTCCGCATCCAGGACAACGCCGATCTTACCTTCATGGTCGCCACTTACGATCAAAATTTCGAGGCCAGCAGAAAATTTTGGGCGACGATTCCTGGTTGCTTTTTTGTATCGCGCGTTGGATGCATTGAGCATGGCTTTTAGCGAATGCAGTCTGGCTTGTTCTTGTTCTGTAAGAGTGCCGTCTGTTTGATCGTCTTCGGAAACAGTGGTGTCTAGACTTTCCGTTTCATTTACCGGATAACTCGCAGCATGTGGTAGCGATTCGATTTTGCCGTTATCGTTCGATTTTGTCAGTGGAATTGATGTTGGGCTGTCTGCGTTGATGGTTATAGCGCCATTAACTTTGCTTAAATTGGTTTCACTGTTTGTATTATGAACGTCGCTTGTATTGTTAATAGCGATCGCTGGCGCTGGTGATTGAATGGGGTTGCTTGTTTTTTCAACGGCAGCTGTTTTCTCATCGATTGCGCCGGGGATTGCGCCGGGGATTGCGTCGGGGTTTTCCTCGACGTGCGGAAGGTGAATGATCGAGGCTTGTTCTTCGTCAAAGATACGGCGGTCGTGTTCACCCCGTTCTCCAGCAGAAAACAGCCACGTGCTACCGCCATCAACAGATTGACGGCGCTTTCTCTCACGTTTCTCAAGCCGTCTTTTTTTGTCTGGCGGATGTGCGATGATCACTAACCTCTTTTTGACTAGATGGTTCAGTCAATATACAAACCAATTCTACCTGTAGACACGGAGCTAATGAGAAAAAAACACTGTCTTAAATACGGCTTTACTGGTACTGGAATCCGTTTTAAGTACATATAATGCAGGCATAATCATTGCCATTTATTCTAATTGTTATATTTCAGTCTATTCAGGTTGGCCAAACCAGCTGGTTCTTCGGGCTCACCCACTACCAATTTATCACTAAATACTGTGTGGCCCGTTTTCACCTTGCCGCCGGCGAAACAGGCAGTAGCCTGAACATTATCGTCTTTCCATGTGACCAGCGCAGAAGCTTGGTGTTAGTTGGCCAATACCCAAAATCTTGGGTTATCAGCCGCATATAGCATTTAATCAGTATTCACCGGCTATGTTAATAAAAGTCCGTATTGCTCATTTCCAGATAGCTTGATGACTATGTTAGTAATTTTCTGGATTATTAGATCTCTGAATTTCTATTGTAACTTATTGTATTTTAACAATATATTCTTGCGGCTCATGCCTTCCAATAATACTAGATTTTGCATCAAATTTGTGTAGCTTGCGCGATAAACTGTGCGCCACTCTAAAGATTACTGACGGGACACAGTGTTTAATGTCTGAATGGTTCAAGTTTTTAGAAAGCTGGTTTCAGACGGCTACTGCAATATCCGTTACTGATGGCAGTGGAAGGGAATCAGTCAAACCGATAAAAAGAAATTCATAGAAATTTTATATTGTTTGGTTGCCAATCTGGTAACTCTCATCCGCATTACAAATAGTCCCATCAAGAGGAATAGTAATGCCACATAAGTACGAAAAATTGGTTCTGGCTGTGCTCATGTTCACTGTTACGCAGGTGGGTCATGTTCACGCCAATATTGCACAACCAACACCGGCTAGTATGCAGAGTGAAGAAGTTGCAGTACACGCTGCAGAATCGGCATTGACTGACAATGATCTTATGGTGGTTGAAGGCGATATTCTTTATCGGCCGGCTTTGGCGCAAAGAGGTATTGGAGTGAACTCGGGGCTGGCGGTTTGGGAAGATGGGGTTGTACCCTATTATATTGATCCGGCTTTGCAAGGGTTTGTGGTTCAATCTGTCAACACAGCGATAGATACTTGGAACAGTGTGGCAGGTATTTCGCTGATTGAAATCGATCCTGGCGATCTTGACAGTCCGACTGACTATTTACACTTTACGCCAGCCAATGGTTGCGCATCCTGGATTGGTCGGCAAGGTGGCGTGCAACCGGTTTGGACAGCACCGAGTTGCAGTAGCGGAAGCATGATGCACGAAATCGGTCACGCACTTGGACTTGAACACGAGCATACTCGACCTGATAGAGACCAGTTCATTAAAGTTAATTGGCAGAATATCAATGTTGATAAGACTGGCAATTTTAATATCAGCAATTTCAGTAAGCAAAACTACGGACCTTATGACTACGCATCCATAATGCACTATGGCGAGTATTTTTTTTCGGCCAACGGTAACCCAACGATTAGCGCTTTACGAGCTGACAACGCAAGCATTGGGCAACGAGTGGCACCTAGCGCTGGTGATATTGAAGCGATAACTAAACTTTATGCGAGTGATGTGTCACTAGTCAGCAATTCAGTGAGTGAGTCTGGTAAGAGCGAAGTCAGTTTACTGGTGACTAACGAATACCAGCAGGGTGCTAACCAAATCGATATCATACTAAATGTTGGCACAGCGAAGCTGCTGGAGAAAAATAATGATGATTGGCAATGTGTTGCGTACAGTGCGACGCTGAAGTGTAGTAAAGATCGTTTAAGCGGCGGGTCGCAAAGTTCGTTGGTGCTCTTACTGGATGAGCAAAAGAGCGAACGTGATTTAAATCCGAGCTTGGTTACAAAAACGCCAGATGAAAACCCGTCTAACAATAACGGTGTTTTTTCTCCAGCGGCAGCTCGGATTGTGTTTTCTGACAACGCGGAACAACCTACGCAAATTGACGATCAGCTGGTAGCCAGTGCTGGCGGAGTAGGGCTGTGGATGTGTGGATTGTTCGCCTTATTGTTGGGCTACCGCCGTCGCTTGTAGTCTGGGTATCGATAATCTGCGTTAACGTCACTATAATGTAGTCTGTCAATGCAAATAAGGCCTAACAAATGCGCGGAGCAGGTGGTACCAATGGTGGAGAATGGTCTTTTCTGATTGGACTTTTAATGATGATTGCCGGTTTTTACTTGTTGTTAAGCTCGATCATTGTTGATACTTCGTTTGGATTTGGCATGCGGCTCTACGGCATAGGTGGTGTTGGAGTAACCAGCGGAATGCTTATGATTCCGTTTATTATTGGGGTGATCTTCTTATTCTACGACAGTAAGAAATACATTGGCTGGATTTTATCAGCCGGGACTATCGTTGCCCTTATCGCAGGTGTGCTGGCAAGATCTCAATTTCGATTTGCCCAAATGAGTGCATTCGATTTGTTGGTTATTTTGATACTGTCATTCGGTGGTCTGGGCCTGTTTTTACGTTCGCTTAGAAATAATCCGCTAAATTAGAATCCAAGTTACTTATATTCAGCGCACTTCTTTAATAGCTATTTCTCTAATAACCAATGTCCTGGAAGCGAAGTCAACGCTTGCAATGTAGACAAGAAACTGTGTAATTCGAGCTATTAACAGGATTGGGATGCATATATGGTGCGTTTAGTAATGTTTGCAGCAACCTTGCAATCGGCGTTTTGTGTACTGTATCTGCAACTCAGCCGAACTGCACTGCCGTTG
Organism: uncultured Granulosicoccaceae bacterium; assembly: GCA_938045275.1. Lineage (GTDB taxonomy): Bacteria > Pseudomonadota > Gammaproteobacteria > Granulosicoccales > Granulosicoccaceae > Granulosicoccus. The sequence continues at coordinate 2,418 of CALIMV010000447.1, read as the reverse complement.
GCACACTGCACTATCACTTTAGTTTGGGCGTGACTCATTCAGCAACATAAGAGTTAGTTTGTCTAGTTAATGAATATGTTGATCTAAATGCAATTGACCTGATGGTATTTTGAATAAATTGTTTTTTGGATAAATAGTTTCACGCTGCCGAGTTGGCAAGTTTGTACGTATCAACTTCATTGTAACTGTGCCTGTTTCGTCGCTGCATGGATTACACTAATCATTGTCATATTAAGTCAGTAAATAGTCGACGCGATGTTTGTTCAATGTAGCTCTTTATGAATGTCGAAGCTCGTCTGTCGGCTTACTATGGCCTGTTTTTTCTGTCCATTGGCAGCGTTATGCCGTTCGCTGCGCTGTGGTTTGATACCCTCAATCTCACCTCTACTTTTAGTGGTGTTATATTTGCTGCGCCATCAATTGCCATTGTGTTATTCACTATTGCAATTGGTGGTTGGGCTGATCGTCTGTCAGATTGGCGGACAGCCATAATTGCTTGTAACTGGGTTGTGTTTTTAATGTCTAGCTGGTTTCTTTTTCGGACCGGTGCTTGGGATGTATTGGTAGTCTGGTCGCTGGCCGGTCTTTTTACTTTTGCCAGTAGCCCAATTATGGACGCGGCTGCGTTAAACCTAACCAAAAAAAGGGATAGTGACTACGCGCGCGTAAGGGCGGTGGGTTCTGTCGGCTTTATTGTCGGTGTTTTACTCGCTGGTGCGTTTTTTGATTATTTCGGCTATCAATGGTTTGTCGCTGTGCTACTGGTTGGAGTTGTTGCCAGGATAGGGTCGGCGCACGCATTACCTCGCTTTCGAGCGGACGTTCAAGCCACTTTAGACAAGTCGCTAAATAATACAGACTACCCCACTCAAGATGGTGAACATGGCCCATGTTTACGGCAGCGCTCAGGCGTATTCACTGGTACTAATAATTTTATGCAGCCGGGCATGTTGCTGGTTATAACCGGGGCGGCTTTGATAAACGCATCGCACAGTTTCGTAAATATTTTTGCCGTGTTGCATTGGACACAGTCGGGTATCAGTACCAATATGGCATCAGTACTTTGGTCGATTGGTGTCATGGCTGAGGTTACTTTAATGTGGGGATTTCGCAATGTCGCAGGCCGTTTCTCATCCCGAAAATGTCTTGTGTTTGCGTCTATAGTTGGTGCTGTACGATGGATTTTAACTGGAACCGACCCAGGTCTTGTACAGCTTTGCTTGTTGCAGTGTTTGCATGCCATCACGTTTGGCCTGACTTTTCTGGCCACAGTCAATTTCATTGCGCAACGTGTACATGAAGACAACGCCGCACAGGCTCAGAGTTTTTCGGCCACAATACTCACTTTGTTTATGGGGATTGCCGCCTGGCTCTCTGGTTGGCTGTATTCGCTATTAGCCGGTCAGAGTTACTGGGTTATGGCAGTGATGGCGGTAGTCGGGGGTGTATGCGTGATGCTAAGCTTTGCCAGTAGTCTGGACGACTCGGCCAACTTGGCCTGAAACACCTCTCTGCGGTGCTCTTATTGGTGAAAGCAATGTAATTCTGACGCTGTTAGGCTATAAAATACCGTATTTTTTTACCCCACACAGACACGCTTGCAGCACAATAGACGCACTTTGACGGACGGGCGCAATAGCGTCTGATCTTGCTGGATAATATACAACTGAAACAGAAGTCGACACGCACTATGACTCGTTTTTCCGGATTTGGATTAATCAAAAATGCCTTGCGCCACCAGGAGGACTGGCAGCGCATGTGGCGGAACCCGAAACCCAAAGCACAGTACGATATTATTGTCATAGGTGGAGGTGGGCATGGTTTGGCCACCGCATATTATTTGGCTAAGTTACATAATAAACAAAGCGTAGCAGTAGTCGAAAAAGGTTGGCTTGGCGGTGGAAACACGGGTCGAAATACCACTATAGTTCGCTCCAATTATTTGTGGGATGAAGCTGCTCATTTGTACGAGCACGCCATGAAGTTGTGGGAGGGCTTGTCACAAGATCTGAACTACAACGTTATGTTTTCGCAGCGTGGTGTGATGAATCTTGGTCATAATCTGCAAGATATGCGAGACATCGAAAGGCGCGTTAACGCCAATCGGTTGAATGGTATCGATGGCGAAGTACTCGATGCTAAACAATGCCGGGAAATTGTTCCTATCATGGATTGTTCTGGCAGTACCCGTTACCCGGTGCTGGGTGCTTCATGGCAACCAAGGGCTGGTGTTGCCCGACACGACGCGGTTGCGTGGGGGTACGCACGCGCTGCAGATCAACTAGGAGTGGATATCATTCAGCAGTGTGAAGTGAATGATATTCTGGTAGAAGACGGCACGGCGATCGGCATTAACACGCGTGAGCATGGGGTGATAAAAGCCGGTCGAATAGGCTGTGTCGCGGCGGGTAATTCAGG
>CALIMV010000446.1 GCA_938045275.1 uncultured Granulosicoccaceae bacterium | reverse complement strand
ATAATCAAATCTGCATCAAGCACTGCCTTAAACAACAAGTCAAAATTTGCAGTGGTTCCATCAATCCCTGGTGTGTCGATCAAACTGGCGATAGATACGCCATCCAATTTTAATTCATGAACCGTTTGCTGGCTGGTCACTGGCAGTATATCGACTTCGGCTTGTAGCTCATCGGTAAGGGCGTTTACCAAGGACGACTTGCCCACGCTGGTTTGTCCCAGCAATACTATTCGAATCGGTTCTGCAGCCTCTGCCCGGCGCTGTTCGTCCTCTTGTGTTGCCACGCTGGTGTAACCGGCCAGTTGTTCTTCGCTGACGGTCAGTTTGCCGCTATAGAGATCAATACCCACTTGTGCTGCCTCTTGCAATAGCAGTCTTTTCAAATCGCTCTGCACAGCCACACTAACCTGTGCGAACAATTTGTTGCTAATCAGGTCGCGCAACTCACCAACCACAGCGGCTGCCGGGTTGAGCAGCCGCGTTGTGCGTCTTAATCGGTTGAACCATTTATAACCTGTACCAATGTTTTCTTTTTGAGCAAGAAGCGTGTTACCAGTGGCTATCGAAAATTTGTCGATAAAGGGAATATGGTCTAAAACGAGTTGGCGATACCGACTACTGGTTACTGAAATAACTAACAATACTTCCGGTACCGTGAATTGAAACTGGGCGTTTTTGCCTGGCCCGTGATATTGCTCTGAAATCAGAGCCAACTGTTCTAACGCAAGCTCGGGCAAAGCCTGCCAGTCAGGCTGTTCCTGCAGTTGAGTTTCAATTGAGAGGCAACACAGGTCCCATACTTCCAGATCTTTTGTGGTCCAGTTGCCGCGTGCTGTTAATTGTTGAGGCAGTTCTGCATGCAGGTCTGGTTCGGGAGACGTCGTAGTGTTGTTGTCTTGGTTACTTTGAGCTATTTTTTCGAGCCGCTCAGACTTTAGTTTTGGCCAGTAGACGAGTGCTAAGTAGGCAATTGCTGCTGCTAATAACCACAATGCAGTTGTAATTAATAACAGATTTTTTTGCCAAAGAAATACAAGGCCAACAATAACAAGAGTGACTATAGGCAGAATAAAAACCAGAAACAGGTATAGCAATGCACTGGCTGAAGCCTGGCCAAGATGGAATCGTTTATTCATGATAGCGTGTGAATAAACAACCTCATTGATGCTTTGGCGAATGGTGTGTGTTCACTAAGCATCGGCAGAAACAACAGTGATGCGTCGATTTTGTTTGCCTTTATTCTCAATTTTGCGTACCAACACTTCACCAATTTCTCTGGTTTTCGCAACATGTGTGCCGCCACAAGCCTGTAGATCTATACCGTCAATTTCTACCAGCCGAATGGTGCCTTCTGCGTTTCGTGGTGGTTTAACCGACATGGTTCGAACCAATTCTGGATGGGCATCCAATTCGGCATCACTTATCCATCGTGTACTGATTGCTGCGTCTTGTTCGATAAATTGGTTTAATTTTTCTGTTAATGCGACCTTATCCAACGGTTCTTTCAAATCGAAATCCAAACGCGCTCGGTCTAATTGAATCGAACCGCCATTAACCGGTGCATCAACGATTGCACACACCAGATGCAAACAGGAATGGAATCGCATCAGTTTATAGCGACGCTCCCAATCGATTGTCATGGTAAGCGTATCCCCAACCGAAAAAGTGAGCGCAGACGATGTGTCTATGACGTGATATTGCTGACCGGAATCTTTGTCTTTCTGAGTATCAGTGATGTGCGTTGTTGTGCCATCGTCATTCACCAATGTGGCATGATCGCCTAATTGACCACCACTGTGTGGATAGCAAACTGATTGATCAAACTGTACACCACGCTCATCAATGTGCGTTACAACCGCCTCGCAGGATTTTAGATAACTGTCGTCTCGGAAGAGTTGTTTTGTTGACTTGCTCATTATTAGAATATGATGTGTATTGAGTTGAACTTCAAGTATATAAAAAACATGGACTTAAAGTTAATTATTACCCTAATTACTGCACATCAATACACACTACAGTAACGCCCGCTGATGTCAGCAAACCATTAATAATGGCCAATAACATGATGGCTGGCGTTGGCCATGGCATACCGCTGAGCTGAAAAAACAAGATGGTGCCAAGATCACGGACGAGCAACCAAGCAGACACCACAAGGTGTTTTTAGCGGCCCGCTGTCATGTGTGGACGGCAATGCCAATCGAGATTAGCCAGAGATTGGTTTTTTCATTGTCGAATTCACTGTTTCTCGTGCTCGTCAGTGTAGAATAAAGCCTCCAGTAGCTGGAAGGTCAGGCAGGGGCAGATTAATATGAACTTAACCATAGGCGATGCCGCGGCCCAATCGGGCTTACCGGTCAAAACGGTGCGCTATTACGATGACATTAAGCTGGTATCACCCTCTTCGAGGACATCGGCCGGATACCGACAGTACAACGCCGAAGAATTGCATAAATTGACTTTCGTCAAACGCGCTCGATCATTTGGCTTTTCGGTGGATGACTGCAGACAACTATTAACCTTATTTGAGAATCAATCCCGTAGTTCGAGGGAAGTCAAAGCTTTCGCCAATCGTCGTCTTGAAGAAATTGAAGAGAAGATGCGAGATATGCAGGCGTTACACAAAGAACTTAAAGCGCTGGCAAGTCGATGTCCAGGTAATGATGACGCAGACTGCCCGATATTGAATTCCCTGGCCAGCAACAGTGAGAAATAAAAAGCATCATGCAATACAAAAAAATTGGACATAGTGGAATCGACGCATCTGTAGTGGCATTTGGCGCGTGGGCCATTGGTGGTTGGAAGTGGGGCGGAACTGACGCGAATGCCGCCATTGATGCGATAGATACTGCCATTGGTGAAGGCATCAATTTTATTGATACGGCGGCTGTTTACGGGTTTGGATTGTCCGAAGAACTTGTTGGTAAGGCTATCGCAAAACACCAACGCGACAAGTTGGTTATTGCGACCAAATGTGGATTGCGCTGGGATATTGAATCGGCGCATTTGCATGCAGAATCTGATGGTAAACGCATTTTTCGAACATTAAAAGCAGACTCAATTGCATTAGAGCTTGATGAAAGTTTAAAGCGACTTCAAACAGATTACATTGATTTGTATCAAACACATTGGCCAGACCCACACACAGCGCCCGGCGATGTAATCCAAACGTTAATTGAATTAAAAGAAGCCGGAAAAATTCGAGCTATTGGTTTTTGCAATGCCAGTGTCGATGATCTTGAGGCAGGCATTGCAACACAACAACTCGACGTCGATCAGGAGCGCTACAGCCTGCTGGACAGAGAACGCGATAGCGATAATTTGCCAATATGTGCAAGTAACAAACTCTCCTTTTTGGCGTACTCTCCCATGGCTCAAGGTTTATTGACTGACAAGCTTACAGCTAAGCGAGTGTACGGCGATGGCGATCTCCGCCAGGGTAATCCGCGTTTTTCTGAACAAAATATTCGCACAATTGCAGGCGTGCTTGCGCCAGTTAAAGCACTTGCAGCCGATCGAAACCTGTCAGTTGAGCATGTGGTATTGGCCTGG
>CALIMV010000445.1 GCA_938045275.1 uncultured Granulosicoccaceae bacterium | reverse complement strand
GCCTGTCTTTATTGATCTATGGTGCACTAACCGAAACCTCCATCGGCAAGTTGTTCCTGGCTGGTGTTTTTCCAGGCTTACTGCTCGCCGGGCTCTTCATGGTTTATCTTTTTGTGCGCTGCCGATTGCACCCCGCTCTGGCACCGCGAGATACACAAACCATTCGCCCCATGTCCATCCTGCTTGGCGTTCTAAGTCTTTGGCCTTTTGTGTTATTGATTCTGACCATCATGAGTTCGATCGCTTTCGGTATTGCTACACCTACCGAGGCCGCTGCCGTCGGTGTTATCGCAACTATTGTGTTAGGGCGTTTGTGGGGAACACTCACCGTGTCAACGCTTGCGCAAAGCTTATTCGCTGCAATCTTGCTGTATGCATCCATTATGTTTGTGGTTATGGGCGCAACCATTCTTGCTCAGGCCGTCAGTCTTCTGGGTGTACCTCAAGTCATTTTGGAAACAGTCCGCGCTGCAAACTTAAGCCCATTAATGGTGCTGTCGGCAATTGTATTAATCTATCTTATACTGGGCTGTTTTTTCGATGGTCTGTCACTGATGATCATGACATTGCCAATCGTAGTGCCATTGATGTCCGGTTTGGGTTATGACGTCATTTGGCTCGGTGTGATTATCACTATCATGATTGAAATCGGCCAGGTCACACCACCGGTGGGTCTTAACCTCTCGGTGCTTGTGTCGGTAACCAAAAACGATGTGACATTAGGCGAGGCAGCACTGGCCACGGTACCGTACTGGCTGATCTTGTTGCTCGGTGTAGCAATCCTGACGCTACTGCCGCAAATTGCACTTTATCTTCCAGGTGCTTTGATGTAGGCGACTTTTAAATTTGAATCTCGGTCAGTTCCAGCGGCAGGCTATTCATCATTTCATGACCATCGTGCGTTATGAGCACTTGATTCTCCACAATCATGCCACCAAGCCCGTTGATGTACCACGGACATTCAAACGCCATCACCATGCCCGGCTCAAATACCGCTGTTGCATCGGCAGAAATAAAAGGCCATTGTTCACTGCCGACACCCGAACCCAGACCATGACCGAAGTGCCCGCGTGTATAGCCAGGAAACCCGGCAGCACGAATGGCCTGCAGTGTTGCGCTATGAACATCCGATAAGGGCACGCCGGGGCGCAGCAATGTAGACCCTGCAGCAAATCCTGCCAGCAGTGCATCAAACAGACTTGATTGCAATTGATTTGGTGAACCAACAACGAATGTTCTACCACTGTCTGAGGTATAGCCATCCACAAGGCAACCCACATCCACTTTAACCAGATCACCAATCTGTACAGCTTTGTTACCACCCCACGGATTGGCCCCTACCGAAATGTATTCCCAAGAGTCGCTCAACGCAACATCACCTTGATGTTGTTTGATGGATTTTTTCCAACACGTGGCCAGCTCATTACGAGTAACGCCAACCACGATCGCTTGTTGTACTGCGCGAATACCACACTCGGCCAATTGAACTGCCTGGCGCAAGTTGTCTATTTCACGATCTGATTTGATCATCTTCAAACGCGCTATAACATTACTTGCGTCAACAAGCTCAACCTTGGATAGCAATGAGTGAAACAACTCATAGTCCGAAAACGTTAACGCTGCCCCTTCAAAACCAATTCGACCATTTGAAAGACCCGCCTCCGATAGAGCATCAGCAAGATGTCGATAGCAGATTGCAGGGTCGAACGTTGCCGGTCGATTGAAATCGGGCGCACGACCTTCGCGCTCCCATGCGTTTGCAATAAGCTGAGGTGCAGTTGTATTGGCATCGATAGAGTCGAGTGTGGATGTCTCAACCCAGATCGGGCTTTCGCGGATATCGCTGATGTGGCTACTACTTCGAAACTGCTCTGCGAACAAATCACTGACCACAGCGCATTCCGATTCGTTTGCGTTTGCCGGCACAAGCACGGCAACCGCTCCAGCGGTGCGCCACATGGTGGCAACACCTGGCGCTGCACCAGTCGCATAATAAAAGCTTTCAGGCGATAACAGAATAAGCGCATCAAGATTGTTGACAGCCATCAGTGCTTCGGTGCGTTTACGGTCAAGGTAGGCCACTTTAGCTGGGTATCCCTTCATCATCCGTCGCCTCAATACTGAACCACGGGCTTAGAGCAGACATGTCCGGATTCGATATACTGGTAAGACGAAAACGGTAATGGTCGTTAGGTTCAATGTCATCGGAAACGGTCCAGGAATTCCATTCACCATCATCAGTAGCATTGCTGGCGATGACCTTTATCTCCTTATTCAAGTTAAGCAACTCCAGCTTCAGCTTTCCGGTGATATTTTCAGTCCGCCATATTATCTTTGGCTTACTCCCTAGGTGTATTGTGTTCATTGGAGACTGACCGGTTTCATCGTATGGCCGTGTGATGTCTATCAATGCGCCAAGATGGAATGGCTGACTTAATGCTTGCACATGCTCGCGGTCCAGACTTATCAATTCGAACTGATAGTCAGATGCGGCAGGCAGGTTGTTGGGCACTGTCCACGAGTGCCATTCTCCATCGTTGTTCGCATTCTCTGCAATGACGTTTACGAATCCAACACTGTTGCGAATCAGACGTATTCTGACCTTGCCTTCAAGATTGCCGATAGTTCGCCATCGTAAGGTGGGCGTGTGACCATAAGAAAAATAGTGTTTTCTCGCATGAACATGATTATCAAACTGCGCCTGTTCAACCGATGGAACAAGCCACTCTAATCGTGAGCCAATCTGGAAGTACTGCGACGTTCCGTATATATCTGTATCTGCTTTATCGGTTACCTGAATCCGGTAGCCCAGGCCGTCCAACAGATGATCTAGCTGTATCGCCGAGTGCCACTGTCCATTGTTGGTGGCGTTGGAATGAATGGTGTGCTGATGATCTGTTTCACCACGAAACAGTGCGATCTCTACATTTCCGGATACATTTTTGGTGCTCCACCGTATGTTCAGTGCATCACTAATATCAATGATTTGCCCTGAGGATGGCGATGGGACTTGCACTTCTCCA
>CALIMV010000444.1 GCA_938045275.1 uncultured Granulosicoccaceae bacterium | reverse complement strand
GGTGTTGTTATTGCTCCAACAGCGTTAACCGACTTTACGCCGCTGTATTGTGAGCCCGATGGCAGTTCGCTGGTTACCCAATTCGACAAAGACGATGCCGAGGATGTGGGCCTGGTCAAGTTTGATTTTCTTGGCTTACGCACGCTTACCATCATAGACAACGCTGTTAAAGAAATTAACGTTAAGCGTGATGAACCACTGGATGTATTGGCTTTGCCGCTCGATGACGAGCCGACGTATAAGCTACTGCAAAAGGCACAAACCACGGCTGTTTTTCAACTTGAATCGAATGGTATGAAACGCCTTATCGAACGATTGCGGCCTGACAACTTTGAAGACATCATCGCCTTGGTTGCTTTGTATCGGCCAGGCCCGTTGCAATCTGGCATGGTCGATGATTTTATTGATCGCAAGCATGGGCGTAAGCAGCTTGCCTGGCCTCACGAAAACTATCAGCTTGATATTTTAAAGCCTGTTTTGGAACCCACCTACGGCGTCATTCTTTATCAAGAGCAGGTTATTCAGATAGCTCAGGTCATGGGCGGGTTTTCGCTGGGTAGCGCAGATATTTTGCGTCGTGCGATGGGTAAGAAAAAAGCTGAAGAAATGGCCAAGCAGCGCAGTGGATTTTTGTCTGGTTGTGAGAAAAACAATATCGACAAAGACCTGGCCGGAAATATTTTTGATTTGGTTGAGAAATTTGCCGGATACGGATTTAACAAGTCTCACTCAGCTGCCTATGCATTGTTGTCGTACCAAACTGCCTGGTTGAAGTGCCATCATCCGGCGGCTTTTATGGCAGCCGTACTTTCTGCTGATATGGATAACACCGACAAGGTCGTTGTACTGATTGAAGAGTGTCATTCAATGGGGTTAACAGTGAAGTCACCCACCGTAAATCATTCTCAGGTGCGATTCTCAGTTCTTGATGAAAACACAGTTGTGTATGGACTTGGTGCAATACGGGGTGTTGGTGAAGCCGCGTTATCCAGCGTACTGGTGCAGCGTGATGAGAACGGTATTTTTACTGATCTTGATGATCTTTGTCGGCGCGCCGACCAAGGCAGCGTGAACAAGCGCGTGTTGGAAGCATTGATAAAATCCGGAGCGGCAGATGAGCTTGGTCCTAACCGCGCATCGCTGATGGCGCATTTGGCTGATGCGTTGCATGGAGCAGAGCAAATGCACCGGGACAATGCAGCTGGGCAAAATGACCTGTTTGGTTTGGACGGACCTGTTACAGATAATAGTGAAACATCTCAGGTTTCCATACCATTAAAAGATGATTGGCCTGATCGTCAGAGGTTGGCCGCCGAGAAAGATACGCTTGGGCTTTACTTAAGTGGTCACCCTATAAATGAATTCAAAGCTGAGCTCGAGAAGTTTACCCACGGTTCACTAAAAACGATCTGCGCTAAAGCCTCGCCAAGTGACAATATGCCAAGTTACCGTCAAAAAGGCGTACCGGTTATAGCGGCAGGGCTTGTGATGGCTGTTCGATTTCGTGATGTACAAGGGCGAAAAATGGCCTTTGTGACATTGGATGATAAAACAGGTCGAGTTGAGATTACGCTCAGCGGCGAATTGATCGACAGCAGCGCACACCTTATTGTTAAAGACGAGGTGCTGGTTGTTGATGGTGATGTCAGCCCTGACGATTTTAATGGCGGGTATAAAATTCGTGCACGTGAGATCTATGACCTTGCGCAGGCACGATCTCGATTCGCTCGACGATTGGTCATTAATCTGAAACAAGATCAATTAAAGAAAAATGGCTTAGCCGACCTGGTTGCAGCACTGTCACACTACAAAAGCGGCAGCACGCCTGTTTGTTTCCAGTACGACAATGGTCAGGCGCGAGCCCGGATTCAAGCAGGTCAGCTGTGGTGGGTTAATCCACAAGACGAGCTGCTGGTCAATCTAAACCAGCTCACTGGCGAGGGCAGTGCGGAGCTGGTGTATTAGAATACCGTCATTAATCGACTAATTGCTTAATAAAGTGATTCATCTGGCTGATTTAGTACCACCTGCGGTAGAATGGGCAAGTAAATTGAATCGCAGGTAAATCTGTAATAAATGAACCCCAATTTTCTCGATTTTGAACAGCCGATTGCTGAGTTGGAAGCAAAGATCCGGGAGCTGCAGTATGCTTCTGACGACGCTGACATTAATATCAGCGAAGAGATCGAGCGTTTAAAAAATAAATGCGATTCGCTGACGCAAACTATCTTCACCAAGCTCTCATCCTGGCAGGTAACACAACTGGCACGCCACCCGCAGCGTCCTTACACTCGCTTTTACATTGATTCTGTCTTTACCGATTTCGACGAGCTACACGGCGATCGACTGTATGGCGACGATTCGGCCATTATCGGAGGGCTGGCTCGCCTTGAAGGAAAACCGGTGGTTGTCATTGGGCATGAAAAGGGACGAGATACTAAAGAGAAAATACACCACAATTTCGGCATGCCGCGGCCTGAAGGTTATCGCAAGGCAAAACGTTTGATGGAGATGGCAGAACGTTTTGAATTACCCGTTATCACATTCATTGATACGCCAGGTGCGTATCCGGGAGTAGGTGCAGAAGAGCGTGGCCAAAGCGAAGCCATTGCACGTAATTTGTTTGTCATGGCCGATTTAAAAACCCCGATCATCTGCACAGTAATAGGCGAAGGTGGGTCCGGTGGAGCACTGGCCATTGGTGTGGGTGATCAGGTCATGATGCTGCAGTACAGCATCTATTCGGTTATCAGTCCGGAAGGATGCGCCTCTATCTTGTATAAAAGTGCAGACCGGGCTTCAGACGCTGCAGAAGCAATGGGAGTCACCTCAGACCGACTTCTTGAATTGGGCTTGGTCGACAGGGTTGTCGAAGAACCACTCGGCGGCGCGCACCGTAACCCAGATGCGGTAGCGCAATCGTTAAAATCAGTTTTGATTGAAGAACTTGCCCGACTGAGTGGCTTAACAACAGAATCTCTGGTGAATGCTCGAGCGGAAAAGCTTCGCGCATACGGGCAGTATAAGGAAGGATAATGAGTCCGTCCGATGCGCTCGAGCAATACCTGAATTCACAAGCTGGTGTTACCCAACTGTGCGTTGCATTTAGTGGCGGCATGGATTCTCACGTCTTACTGCACGTCACTTCGCAACTATTGCAAACTCAAGACGCTATTGCATTGCGGGCAATTCACATCAATCATGGCTTGCATCACGAAAGCGAGCAATGGGCAAAGCACGCGCAACAAGTTTGCGATGAGCTCAATGTTCCGTTAGTTGTGCGAAATGTTGTCGTCGATGAGAAAGCTGAAAAAGCCAATGGTCCAGAGGGCGGTGCGCGACTGGCACGCTACGAAGCGTTCGCCGACATTGTGCATCCCGGTGAGCACTTGCTGCTGGCACAACATGCTGACGACCAGGTAGAAACGTTTTTATTACAGGCACTGCGGGGCAGTGGGCCTGATGGACTTGCTTCGATTCCTCGTAAACGAACCTTTGTTGGCGCGTATATGGGCCGACCTCTATTGGGGTGTACGCAAGAATCTTTAGCGGAACATGCGCAGGCAAACGGGCTCTCATGGATTGAAGACCCAAGTAATGCTGATAACCGCTTCGATCGAAATTTTATTCGCAACGAAGTGTTACCGTTAATACGCACACGTTGGCCGGCCGCAACCAGAACATTGAGTCGCTCTGCCATGCGTTGCGCAGCGTCAGTTCAAACACTGCATGATGTTGCCTATGAAGATCTCAGTGTTGTGCGTGTTCAGGGAACCACTGAGCTAAGCATTGTGAGTCTGCGAGTATTGCCGGCTGAGCGTTGCTTTAACGTGCTTCGCTTGTGGGTTCGACAAGCCGGTTTACGCATGCCACGTCTGCAGGATTTACAACAAGTGATGTCAGATTTGTTGCACGCCAGAACCGACTCTCTCGGCGTGGTGAACGTGCGCGACTATGAATTCAGGCGCCACGGAGACAAGTTGTTTTTAATTAATAACCCGCTTAAGAACGAGCCATTTTCGCTGGAATGGGAACCACCGTACGAAGACCTCATAATAAGTGAAACTGGTCAGATATTGTCCATTGAAGGTTGCGAGGAGCAAGGTTTGCAGCTGCCGTCTGAAGGTTCGATAACCGTACGCAGTCGTATTGGTGGAGAACTGATCAAATTAGGCGAACCTGCATTTCACAAAGCCGTAAAAAAAGTATTACAGGAAGCGGCAATACCCCCGTGGCAGCGCGACACTGTTCCGTTGCTCTATGTTAACGGGCGCCTTGCAGCCGTATGGAACGTGGTTGTTGCGGTTGATTTTAGAGCCAACACGGAAATAGCCTAAGGCGCATCGGGCAATTGTCCGATCTCACCTAATCTGGTAAACTTTACGTCCATTCCGGGGCACTTAAATGCCTTCCGCGCCAGTGCCTTTAGCGCCGTTTTTTTGCGCATCTTTTGCGCATCTAAAGATAACTGGCTTCTCAGCATAAAAGCGTCATCCATCACACCCGAATTGTGTGCTGACGCACCATAAAGTCGATTGCAATATATGACGCGTTTTATCTTTATTACTGGTGGCGTTGTCTCGTCTTTGGGCAAAGGAATTTCCTCAGCTTCGCTGGCAGCATTACTTGAGGCACGCGGTTTAAAAATTGCGATGCTTAAGCTCGACCCCTACATCAATGTCGACCCGGGTACCATGAGCCCGTATCAGCATGGAGAGGTGTTTGTCACTGAAGATGGGGCGGAGACCGATCTCGATTTGGGGCATTACGAACGATTTGTTCGTATCAAAACAAGTCAGAGCAACAATTTCACAACGGGGCGTGTGTACGAGACCGTTATATCCAACGAGCGACGAGGCAATTACCTTGGTGCAACCGTGCAAGTCATTCCACACATCACCGATGAAATTCGCCGACGCATTTTAGTTGGTGCCGGCGAGGCTGATGTTGCCATGGTAGAGATTGGTGGCACCGTTGGTGATATTGAATCGTTACCTTTTCTGGAAGCCATTCGACAAATGGGTGTTGAGCTGGGGCGTGAAAATGCGCTGTTCATGCACCTGACTTTGGTTCCATACATTGCAACAGCTGGTGAAATAAAAACCAAGCCTACTCAACACTCAGTAAAGGAGATGCGCTCAATAGGTATTCAGCCGGACATATTATTGTGCCGCTGTGATCGCCCGTTGCCCGACAACGACAGGCGTAAAATTGCGTTATTTACCAACGTTCAGGAGCGCGCAGTTATTGCCGCCACTGATGTTGATTGTATCTACGATATACCACGCATGTTGCATGAACAAAGCGTTGATGAATTGGTTGTTAACCAATTTGGTCTTGAACTGCCGCCAGCGGATTTGTCAGAGTGGCATGCGGTAGTTGAACGCATTCGAAATCCAGATTCGCTGGTCACTATTGCTATGGTAGGAAAGTACACGGAACTTACCGAATCTTACAAATCGTTAAACGAGGCGCTGACTCATGCCGGTGTAAAGACTGCCAGCAAAGTTAAAATTCGTTATGTCGATGCAGAAAAACTTGAGCAAGGGGATATGCAGTCACTGAGTGAGGTAGACGCGATTCTGGTGCCAGGTGGGTTTGGTAATCGAGGTGTAGAGGGGAAAGTAGCAGCCGCTCGTTATGCACGAGAGAATAAAATTCCGTACTTGGGTATTTGCCTTGGTATGCAAGTTGCTGTCATCGACTTTGCTCGTAACATTGCTGGTATTAAATCAGCAAACAGCTCTGAGTTCGACATGAACACTACAGACCCTGTCATTGGATTGATCACAGAATGGCAAAATGAAAATGGTGAAACCATTATTCGCGATAACGACTCCGATTTGGGTGGCACTATGCGACTGGGCGGGCAACTGTTTGTGATGAAGCCAGATAGTCTTGCAGCTCAGATGTACGGCGCAACAGAAGTCGTGGAACGACACAGACACCGTTTCGAATTCAACAACAACTATACTAATCGATTGGTTTCAGCGGGTCTGGTTATCTCGGCACGATCAAACGATGAGCACGGACTGGTGGAGATGATTGAACTTGAAGACCATCCCTGGTTTGTTGGCTGTCAGTTTCATCCGGAATATACGTCTAATCCGCGCGATGGTCATCCACTTTTTACAGGCTTTATTGCTGCTGCACTTGCCTCACAGAAAACACTCAGTGAAGCCAAAAACACAGTAGCGCATGCTGCGTCAGATACGGTTTAGTCACTAATGCATTTATGTGGTTTTGAAGTTGGGCTGGACCAGCCAGTGTTTCTTATTGCTGGTCCCTGTGTGATCGAGTCTGAAAAGCTTGCCCTGGAAACGGCTGAAAGTTTAAAAGACATCACCGCCAGGCTTGGTATCAATTTTATATACAAGTCGTCGTTTGATAAGGCAAATCGAACATCAATGAATAGCTTTCGTGGCTTGGGGATGGAAGAGGGTTTACGCATTTTGCAAAAAGTGCATGATGAAGTTGGAGTACCTGTCATCACCGATGTTCATGAAGATACGCCGGTAGACGAGGTAGCTGACGTGGTTGATGTTTTGCAAACGCCATCTTTTCTTAGTCGGCAAACCAATTTTATGCAACGTGTTGCTCGAGCAGGCAAGCCGGTAAACGCCAAAAAAGGTCAATTCATGGCACCGTCGGATATGCAGAACGTGGTTGATAAAATGGCGGCGGCTGGCAATACTGATGTTTTGTTGTGTGAGCGTGGTGCAACGTTTGGGTACAATAATCTGGTTACCGACATGCGCGGACTTGCCATTATGAGAACAACCAATCAACCGGTTGTTTTCGACGCTACACATTCGGTGCAATTGCCAGGAGGGCAGGGCACGTCGAGTGGTGGGCAAAGAGAGTTTGTACCAGTTTTGGCGCGTGCTGCTGTTGCCGCGGGCGTGTCGGGTTTGTTTATGGAAACACATCCTGACCCTCAAAACGCATTGTGTGATGGGCCCAACGCCTGGCCGTTAGGCGAGCTGGAAGCCCTGCTTGACACCCTGATTAAAATTGACAGTACGGTAAAGCAACAACCTTTTGCGGAAAGTCGGTATTTAAACTGAAACCCATTAAATAATGAATACGAAAATAGAAAACATCAAAGCCCGTGAAATCATGGATTCTCGTGGAAATCCAACCGTTGAGGCCGACGTGATTCTTGCATCAGGCCATGTCGGTCGTGCTGCGGTGCCATCTGGCGCATCCACGGGTACGCGCGAAGCGCTGGAACTGCGCGATGGCGATAAAGCCCGTTATGGTGGCAAAGGTGTGCTTAAAGCGGTAGAGAACATTAATACCAGTATTCGAGACGCATTGATCGGACACGATGCAACCGATCAGGAGGGGCTGGACAAAGTCATGCTGGAGCTCGACGGCTCGGAGAACAAAGATAAACTTGGTGCAAATGCGTTACTTGGCGTATCTATGGCCAATGCACATGCTGCCGCCAATGCTCACGATAAAATGCTGTTCGAGT
This sequence comes from uncultured Granulosicoccaceae bacterium, assembly GCA_938045275.1. Taxonomy (GTDB): domain Bacteria; phylum Pseudomonadota; class Gammaproteobacteria; order Granulosicoccales; family Granulosicoccaceae; genus Granulosicoccus. Next base: position 6,058 of record CALIMV010000444.1, on the reverse strand, counting down.
ATCTTGGTGGTGCTGAGGCGGTCAATCTTCCGGTTCCCATGATGAACATTATCAATGGTGGCTCGCACGCAGACAACAGTGTGGATTTACAGGAGTTTATGGTTCTGCCTGTTGGGGCAAGTAGTTTTCGAGAAGCACTGCGATGTGGTGCGGAGATTTTCCATAGTTTACGCGGTGTTTTATCCGACCGAGGAATGAATACTAATGTGGGTGATGAGGGTGGTTTTGCGCCTAACCTGTCGTCCAATGAAGAGGCCATTGAAACGATTCTTCTGGCAATTGAGAAAGCGGGTTTCGAAGCAGGTCGTGATGTGTATCTGGGGCTCGATGTGGCCAGTTCTGAATTTTATAAGAACGGTTCCTATAACCTCGCATCCGAAGATCGCGTGTTTGATGCAGCAGGGTTCGTTGAGTATTTATCTGACTGGGTAAACAAGTACCCGATCATATCAATAGAAGATGGCCTTGACGAAGGCGACTGGGATGGTTGGAAAATCTTATCGGACAGGCTTAACGATTCTATTCAATTAGTCGGTGACGATTTATTCGTGACTAACCCCAAAATACTGCAGCGCGGCATTGAGAATGGCATCGCTAATTCGGTTTTAGTTAAAGTGAATCAGATTGGCACTTTAAGCGAAACCTTGCAAACCATAGCGATGGCGCACGAAGCTGGCTACACTACTGTAACTTCCCATCGCTCCGGCGAAACTGAAGACACTACTATTGCTGATTTGTCTGTTGCCACGAACGCAAAACAGATTAAAACCGGGTCGCTATCTCGATCTGATCGTATTGCTAAGTACAACCAATTGTTGCGCATCGAAGAAGCATTGGGTGATCGTGCTGTCTATGCTGGTGCCTCAGCTTTTAACCAAACCTTGTAGTTATAATCTGCTCAATGGCTATGTCACTGAAGAGATCTTGTAGGCGATGAAAGTACTGTTGACCGTGCTGATTCTCATCCTGATAGCGTTGCAATATCGCTTATGGTTTGGCGATGGAAGTATTCAGGAAGTTTGGCGGTTGAATCAGGAGAGCAAGCAGGCCAAAGCAGAAATGTTGCGCTTGCGTGGGCGTAATGAAGCCCTGGAAGCGGAAGTGGCTGACTTGAAAAGTGGCCTGGATGCTATCGAAGAACGGGCACGGTCGGAGCTTGGCATGATTGATGCCGATGAAGAATTTTATCAGTTTGTACGCGAGCGAGGCGCTCAGACCAGTGTCAAAACGCTTGAGTTACAGGCGCCAGAACCTGAAGATGGTCGACTGCTGATTGACCGGTCAGGTGCACCTATTGATCGATCCGGCGCACCTGGTGTGTCTGAAATACCAAGTGAAACACAATGAGCCTGGGTAAGTCATCAAAAATGGCTAGTGCAGCCGACGAATTGTGGGCGGTGGTGCCTGCAGCTGGCAGTGGCTCGCGCCTACCTTCTGCCTACCCCAAGCAATACTTGTTGTTAAAAGACAGAAGCATTCTGCAGCGCGCTATAGATACGCTTTTGGAAATCGACAATATGAAAGGCGTTGTTGTGGTGCTGTCAGAGAATGATACACACTGGCCGCAATTGGCCGCCAGCTCACATCCTCAAGTGCTGACAACGGTTGGTGGCAATACCCGTGCAGAATCAGTGGTTGCCGGTTTGTCGGTGGTCTGCGAACAATCACAAAACGACAATGCCATGGTGCTGGTACATGATGCTGCTCGCGCACTGACTGCGGTGTCGGATATCAGTCGACTGGTAGAGCGCGTTATGCATGCTCCAGAGCAGGGCGGTTTATTGGCAACCAAAGTGCAGGATACCTTGAAGCGTGAGAATCCAAAGACGGCATGTGTGAAGCCTGCTGTAGAAATAAAATCTACCGTGTGTCGTGACGGATTGTGGAACGCGCAAACACCACAAATGTTTCGAGCTCGTTTGCTGCACGATGCGTTGGTCGAGAACGCCGATGCAATAGCCAGCGGCGCGATAACCGATGAGGCCTGTGCTATGGAAAAGGCTGGCTACGCTCCCGCGTTGGTCGAAGCGCTTCACCCCAACTTCAAAATCACACACACGCGAGATCTGGATATGGCATTGGCATTAGTCGAATTGTCAGAACGATGTGCATGATCAACTCAATCTGTAATCTGGCGTGCTATCAATCGAACTCAACTGTTCGGCTGGCAAGTCAATAGCATGCGCATAGGGCAAGGGTACGATGTACATGCTTTTACGCAAGGCGATCATCTCACCATTGGTGGTGTCCGAATCGCGTTTGATAAAGCGTTCGAAGCGCACTCAGATGGCGACGTTTTATTGCATGCCATAACCGATGCATTATTAGGTGCAGCCGGGCTAGGAGATATCGGCAAGCATTTTCCTGATACAGCGAGTGAATATAAGGATATTGATAGCCGATTGCTGTTGCGAGAGTCTTTAGCGCTTGTGTCCGCGAGTGGATTTCGTTGTGGCAACGTCGACTCAACTATCATTGCGCAAGTGCCGAAAATGTTACCGTATATCGATGCGATGAAAGACGTTGTTGCGGCCGATCTGAATATCGATTTGGGGTGCGTAAACATAAAGGCGACCACAACCGAATGGCTTGGCTTTTGCGGTCGTGGTGAAGGCATTGCTGCCATGGCAACAGTGCTATTACTCGAAATTTAAATGGTGCTGCACTGTGTTTACTTTAAGCATTAAAAACGTTTAAACAGGTAAAGAACGTTTAAACAAGAAAAGAATGAGACTAATTATATGGTAGCTATTGCGATCATCGGTGGGACTGGCATGAGTCAGCTAGACCAATTCACTGTACAACGGCGAGAGATGGTTAAAACGCCTTACGGTGTGCCATCGTGCCCTTTAGTTTTCGGTGAATTAAATGGGGTATCAGTTGTATTCCTGTCTCGACATGGTAATCGACAATCAATACCGGCTCACATGGTTAACTATTGTGCGAATGTGTGGGCGTTACACTCCGTTGGCGTGAAACGCGTTGTAGCAGTGGGTGTTGTTGGTGCAATAGACGATGCTTGTAATGTGGGTGACATTGTCATTCCAGATCAAATAATCGACTACACCACAGATCGGTCCAAAAGCTATGAGCGTGGTCATGTTGAAGGCTTTCATCAAATAGATTTTAGTTATCCGTTCAACGACGCACTTCGACAGGAACTCATTCAAGGCGGTGGTCGGGTCGGTGTGTCGATGGTTGATCACGGAACCTATGGCACCGTTTCGGGTCCTCGTCTGGAAACCGTCGCTGAGGTTCGTCGAATGGAGCAAGATGGTTGCTCGATTGTTGGCATGAGCTGTATGCCAGAGGCGGCTTTGGCGCGAGAACTGGAATTGGACTACGCGTTTTGCGCCGTCACCGTGAATCCTGCAGCGGGTAAGGGCGATGGTGTGATTAATGTGCCTGACTGGCAAAGTACGATAGAAACTGGAACGGCTTCAGCACAGCTATTGCTGGCTGAGACTGTGTTATCACTATAGCGATTACCCAAAAAAGGTTATTAACTGCCAATGTCCGATCTTGAAAAACGGTTCAATTCAGCGCAACAAATCGTTGAAGCGGCAGCGCAAACTGCATTACAGCATTTTACTGATCATGATTCGCTTCGTATTGAGAGCAAAGGCGACCAAGACTGGGTATCCAACGCAGATCGTGAAGTTGAATTGCAGATACGATCGGCACTAAGCAAGCAATTTCCCGACGACAGCATTATCGGTGAAGAGCATGACAAAAAAACCGGTTCGTCGCCCTACACCTGGGTGATCGACCCCATTGATGGTACAACCAGTTTTGTCAACGCCATGCCTGGATGGTGCGTTGTTATTGCATGTTTGGATCAGGGAGAAACAGTGATCGGTGTTATCGTCGATCCTATTGCCAAGGAGTTATATTGTGCTTGCAAAGGTTTAGTTGCCACTATGAACGGTAAACCGATAACAGTATCAAGCGCCGAGAGCATCAAGGAAGGTTCAGTCGCAGTCGGTCATTCAGCGCGGCTGGACCCTCACTCCACCTTGAAAATATTGTCGGCGTTGGTATTGGACGGTGGTATTTTTTATCGTATTGGTTCAGGCGCTTTAATGCTTGCGTACGTAGCTGGTGGAAGATTGTTAGCTTATATTGAGCCACACATGTATGCATGGGATTGCCTGGCAGGATTATTTATTATTGAACAAGCCGGAGGTCGTATTGAAGCTATTGATACCAGCGAAATGTTAGCATCTGGTGGTCAGGTGCTGGCCGCTGCACCTGGTGTATATGATCATGTTCTCGCAATGAGCAGATCTGGCTACGAAAAATCAGCAACGTGATGATCTTTTGTATTTTGCACGTCTGATTCATCCGAATAATATAAGTTACGGAAATAGTCTTTAAGCATTGTAGACAATTCTATAACGCCAGTATTGTTTATATTTTCCTTGTTAGTCAGTAGCACGAGATTGCGTCTCGTGAATCCGAAATCGATATTGATGTCGAGAAAATGAATACCACCCTTGTCAACGTAATATTGAGCGAATCGACGCGGTGCGATAGCCAACATATCGGAGTCTTGCAGCAGTGCCATGGGCGCGGTCAAATCTCCATCAAATTGAAATCTCGGCACAATACTTTCAATGCCAAGGGCTAAAATTGCTTGATTATTGTATAGATTGAAACGCGCAATATTGTTTAAGGACATCCAGGGTTGCGCGTAAAGCAATTGAGGCTTAATTTTACCTGGCAGTTTTAACAACGGGGACTGAGACCCGGCTACGACACAAACCTCATCAGTGAACAACACGTCTTGTTTAACATTGTCGCTAAACGACTGAGAGTACGATGGCAGTAATGCCATATCAATTTCCTGGTTCCGCAGTTTTTGAACCAGCTTAATTGGTTCTGCGGCAAACACGCGTACAGCGAAATTGGTGTCTTTCATTGGATTTGATTTAAAAAAACCGGGCATTTCGGATGCGCACAGCATGGTGCCGACACCAAGCCGAACCTCACCTATCAAACCGATGCGCCATTGTTGGACGGTGTCTTCCGCCATACTCATGGCTGAGGTGACTATCCTGCCTTGCTCGGAAAGACGCAGGCCTAATTTTGTTGGTGTTACACCGTATCTGGTGCGTCGTAAAACAGGTGCACCGACTGCGTCTTCTATTGCTTTCATATTGCGAGTCAGAGTTGGTTGCGTGACTCGCAGAGACTCTGCCGCACGACTTAAAGAGCCTTGAACGATTACCTCACAGAGCTGAGACAAGAGTTTTGGATCCATAAAGTGTGAACTCGGGTATGTGTGCCCGTGTGTATACGGTATTGTTGCAGAGTGGGTTTAATACTCTGAGGTATAGTCTCCGACTCAGTGTAACCAGCTGCGAGGTAATTACCAATTAATAAATAGGTAAGAATATGGCTAAGTGTGTCTACATGTTAGTTGCAAGTAGGGCGGTGCGCTACAATGCGCACAGATATACACAGGCAACTGCATGTCCGGCACAAAAAACATCATTTTTATTATGTTCGATCAGCTCAGGTTTGATTACCTAAGCTGTTCCGGACACCCGCATTTACATACACCCAATATCGACCGGCTGGCATCCCGCGGGGTGCGATTTTCGCGATGTTACGTACAAGCGCCAGTCTGCGGCGCATCACGGATGAGTTTTTATACCGGTAGGTACGTGCAAAGCCATGGTGCCGCGTGGAATAATTTTCCGCTAAAGGTAGGAGAGCAGACCCTTGGAGATCACTTGCGTGACGTAGGTATGAGCTCCTGGCTAGTCGGAAAAACACACATGGCTGCAGATACAGCTGGCATGGAACGACTCGGGCTCAAGGTCGATAGTGTTATCGGTGCTCGGGTATCAGAGTGTGGTTTTGATGTTTTCGTACGCGACGATGGTTTACAAGCCGAAGGGCCGGATGGTCGTTACGACGAAAAGCCCTCGGCGTACAACGCATACTTGAAGCAAAAGCAATACCCGGGGGAAAACCCTTGGCATGACTATGCTAACTCGGGCGTGGAAGACGATTTACAGATTGCCTCTGGATGGTTACTAAAGCACTCCTC
>CALIMV010000443.1 GCA_938045275.1 uncultured Granulosicoccaceae bacterium | reverse complement strand
CTTTTGATCTGCGCAGCGTTCCTGTTAACGGTAAGCGTTACGTTGATTAAATTCGCTGGTGAGCGCATCCCGGTTGTGCAGATTCTGTTTTTACGTCAAGTGGGTATGTTGTTCATGCTCTCACCATCTTTAGTGCAAAATTTTCCTGAAGCCATTAAAACTCAGCGCCCGGGACTGCAGCTTATTCGAGTTGGTCTGGCGCTCATTGCGTTATACGGCGGATTTACTGCGGTGGTTAACATGCCACTGGCTGATGCAACAGCATTAGGATTTGCAAAGAGTTTTTTTATCACTGTGTTTGCGATGATCATCTTAAAAGAGAAGGTAGGGCCTTATCGTTGGGCGGCGATAGCGTTCGGATTTATCGGTGTGGCTGTTATGCTCCAACCTGGCGCTATCGGGTACAGCGTATATGGGTTGTACGCGATAGCGGGTGCGGCTGCCGCTGGCTTGGTCATGGTTATCATTCGTTTGCTCAGCAAAACGGAATCGAGTAACTCAATTATTGGTTATCAGGTGTTTGGCGTTGGTTTGGTTACCTTGATACCGGCTGTCATGGTTTGGACTCAACCAACGCTTGTCGAGTGGTTATTAATCCTGGCAATTGGTGTTGTTTCCTTTTTTGCTCAGAAGTCAAATATCTACGCCTATAAACACGGGGAAGCTTCGTTGCTCGCCTCTTTGGATTACGTGCGATTGTTGTTTGCCACAGTACTTGGTTTTTTACTGTTTGACCAACTACCAAACCTTACTACCTGGATTGGAGCCGGTATCATAATAGCTGCGGCGGTATTTACTGTTTATCGAGAGGCGCGACGCAAACAGACACTCACACGTGCACCCGGTGGAAGAGGGTTTAACAACACGTAAAAGTTATGATGAAAATTTATGTATAAACCAACCTCTATTTGTGTGATAACTGGTTGTGTAGCCATTGTTCGTTTGGCTGTCACGTTGGGGGCTCTGGCGTTCATGGCACCACAGGTGCAAGCCAACAGCTCGTCGAATACGTCCACAACAGAAGAGTGTGTCATCCTATTGCATGGGCTTGCACGAACCTCCTCATCCATGAATGATCTTCAGGCGGCATTGCTCGACGCAGGCTTTGCGGTTGCCAAAATAGATTACCCTTCCAGGAAATTCACAGTCGAACAACTGGCAGCACCGGCTATTGAGAAAGGTTTGAGGCTTTGTGCAGAGCAGGGGGCAACGAAAAACCACGTAGTTTCGCATTCGATGGGTGGCATTTTATTTCGACAATACGTGGCTGAATACGGCGCAGAACAGTTTGCACGTACGGTTATGCTAGCGCCTCCAAATAAAGGCAGTGAAGCGGTTGATGCATTGCGCGACGTTCCAGGGTTTGATTTTCTTAACGGTCCGGCTGGATTACAGATGGGTACAGATAGCACCAGCTTGCCTTTAAAACTTGGACCCGCGATCAGCGATGTAGCCGTCATAGCCGGTACATTTAGTATTAACCTGATGTTATCGACATTCTTGCCAGACCCAGACGATGGAAAAGTATCGGTGGAAAGCTCAAGGCTTAAAGGCATGTGCGCGCACCTTCAGGTGCATGTTTCGCATCCGTTTATCATGGAAGATGAAGAGGTCATATCGGAGGTCATCAGTTATCTGAGGACAGGACGCTTTATCAGTGACAAGGCTGAGTACCCTGATTGTGCCTATCGATAATCTACCTGTTCAGTACAACTATTCGATTGTAACCATTTTCTTTTACAAACCATGCCCAATAAAGCCGCCCAAGCTGTGGAGACGTTTGTAGATTCGTATTGTTCTCACACAAAAACTTAAGGAGCAGCAGCTTTGCCTATCTCTGAGTATCTTGCCAAAATCCGTTCGCTTGTCGGTAACCGATTACTGTGCCTGCCATCGGTTACTGGCATTGTCAGAAACTCAGACGGCGATATTTTATTAGTGCGGAACAGTGGCTCAGAGGAGTGGACAACGCCCGGTGGAATGATAGAGCCAAACGATCGACCGGCCGAATCTGTGGTAAGAGAACTGAAAGAAGAGCTGAATATTGATGTTAAAGTCAAACGCCTGCTAGGCGTTTTCAGTGGCCCGGAGTATCAGATGATTTACCCGAATGGCGATCAGGTTGTGTACACCACAGCTGTTTTCGAATGTGAAATACTCGGCGGGTCACCACAGGCAGATATGGATGAGCTACAAGAATGTAAATATGTTAGTAAGGCAGAATTGACATCCCTCAAAGCGCCAGATTGGGTTAGAGGTTTACTTGCTCAATTAGGGGCGGGTGAGATGTATAACTAGGCTTGTTACAATCCGCGTTTAATTTAATTAGCCCTATGCAAAATGCCACTGACTTAAAGCAGACCATAATCCTGATCGGTTCTGAAGATTCAACTTGCGCGGCTATAGGAAAATCTGTCGCGAAGCACCTTGCAATGCCTTTTCTTGATCTTCAGGAGTCGTCTCAGCAGTATTTTGACGAGACAGACTTTGATGAAAAACGCTTGGAGCAAGCCTGGGAAAGCGATGGAATTAATGGGGTATACCAATATATGCTGCCGTATGATATCCATGCAATTAAGCGAGGTGTGGAAGAACACAATAACTGCGTGATCAGAATCGGAGCACTGCAAGCGGTTTTCGATGACAATGATCTGTTGCAAGATATAGCGACTTATTTGAAACCATGCAGCGTTGTGTTGCTTCAACCGGTAGAGGATAAAGATGAATCTATCAGGCTGGTTCGTCTACGCAATAGCGAAAATATTGATGGTATGGAGTTAAATGAGTACTTCCTAACTCACCGTTCAAACTTTGAGTTGGCCAAGCACACCGTTTATACCAAAGACAGGACGCCCGAGCAGACACTCGAGGATATTTTGTCTCAGCGCGACACCGACGCAAAAGAAATCATTTTAATTGGTGCAGAGAGTGTTGGTAAAACCACAATTGGAAAGCTGTTGTCGGATAAGCTTGGTATTCCGCAGGTATCAATGGACAACCTGCGGTGGAAATACTACGAGGAAGCTGGCTGGAGCCGCGAGCAAGATCAAGAAATAGGTGCAAAAGAAGGGTTTGTTGGGGTTTTTCGCCATTGGAAACAGTTCGATGTTCATGCGGTGGAGCGGATGCTTCAAGAGCATGAACACTGTGTTATTGATTTTGGTGCAGGACATTCAGTATTTGAAAACGCTGAAGATTTAAAACGCGTACGTGAAATGCTAGCACCCTATGCCAATGTTTTTCTTATTATGCCATCCCCTGATATGCAAGAATCGATTGCCATACTCAGGAAGCGTCGAATGCAATCGATTAAAGGTATTGAGTTAATCGAATTTTTAATCTCACATGCTTCTTATGATCAGCTTGCAGATTATGTTGTGTACACGGAAAGTAAAACGCCCGATGAATGCAAAGATGCAGTGTTGGAGCAATTGGATTTGGTGTAAATCGAGGCTGTACTAATGTACGCAAGATCAACCATAGACTGACAAATTATAGTGCCTAATATAACCAGCCAAGAGAAATCATGCGCGTTTGCGTACGAGGTGAAGCTGTCCGACCATCCAGACTTGCACCCAGCGCTTGTCGTTCTCGAACCGAGGCATCTAAAGTAAACCGTCCTAATTGCACACCCGTACTTAGCCACAGTTCAGCAGCCGGATGCATAGCACTATCAAAAAATGTTTCTGATCGCGTGATACCGACATTAGCGCCTACTGCGAGACGACCACCGAACGCAAATGCCCGGGCCGGGTCTATAGCAACGCCAGTACCAAAGGTGACGCTGCGCAACTTGAGTCCGCTGTAATTTTCCCGATCATAGTGCACATTCCAAAGTCGTTTCTGCCGCCCTTGCCAGCCAATTCTGGTCTCACCAACAATATCGAACGAAATCTCAGATGTTGAAGAACTGGGAAATCCGTCGTTGTAGGTGTCGATAGGCACATCAAAACCGTTTGGATTCTGTAACTTCAAACTGCCAAAACCTATGGATGTACGGTAAATATCAGAGCTGAACCAGACTAATAATCGATTGGATAGCGTGGATGCCTTCGGTTCCGATTCTTGTGCGGATACCGTGTTTGCAGCACATAAGGCCAGCATCAAGATGATCATTTTTATTTTTAATGATGTCATTGTGATACCTGTGGCCCTTGTGCCACACTCACACGCTGCTGGGTTGACCGACTGATAATCAGAACTTCTGGCGTAACATTTCGCTCTGTGGGTTCAGATGTGGCCGGCATTGGGACGGTGCGTGCAAGCAGCTGTAAACCGTAGGTGCACTCGCCCTGTGCTGATGTAGCCGACCCATTCGTATTGACAGGGTTGGGTAGCTGGCCTGCCAGGAGCGTGATAGCCCGATCGATAGCAGGAATTGAAATCGACGCACTAGCAGGACCAACTTTATCACTGTTGCAATCGAGTAAATCAATTTTCAAAGTCTGAGTAAACTGTTCATTACTCGCGATCATTAAATCACCAATATTCCAAGACACATTAATCACGCCATCCCGAGCAACAACAGTGTCTGCATCGACAATACGTAAGTCAGAGACGGCAAATACTCGCGCAGATGTCACAGACGCTGGAAAACGCGCTGCACTGTATTCCAGATGTAGTTCGTAATCGGTGCTGTTTTCATCAAAGGCGAACGATGTTTGGTATTCAAGCGGCTTGCTGCGTCGATACAATTGATGCTTGTCAGCAGCTGTAACTACGTTCATTACATCGCCACCGGTCAATCGGATAGGAGTGGATTCACTTAAATACTCGTTAAACAGATCATCATTTTCGGATTCCGCGAAAGGTTTTGAATCGGAGTCAAGGTTAGTTGGAAAAAATGTTACGCTCGCTGGCCTGTTTTCACGTACTTCCCCAGCACGGCCAAGTACACGTACTTGCTGTGTATGTCGATTGGCATCTACTACCCATAAGGCTTTTAGTTCTTCAGAACTTTGGCTTGTTATTTCGCCACCGCACGATGACAGGACTATAGCGGCAAGTAATATAGGGGGCATGAAATAATTTAATTTATGAAGTTTCATGAGTGCGGTCAATGATGGTTTAGATACGAGTGCGAGTGGCTGAAGTGTGCAAAGGTAGTCAGAACGTTCTCTGGCATGATTGTGATCAACTAATACATTGCTTTGCGAAAAACACCCGATTAAACCCGGATTGAGTTTTGCGTTCCGTTTCAATGTAACCAAGCTTAGGATACATAGCAAGATTTTCGTACATCAGTTCATTGGTATAGAGTTCTACGCAATTATAGCCGCGTGCGACCGCTTGATCTTCCACGTATTGAATAAGTTGTTTGCCTATGCCCAGTCCTGTGTAGGAAGGTAGAACCGCAACGTTCTCAAGATGCATGCAATTTTCATCCGGGTAGAACACGGCATAGCCGACGAGTTTATCGCTCTTAATTGCGACAGATACAGCCCCTTCAGACACTTGTTGCATGAAATCAGCCATCATGGGGGCTGGCTCTTGATTCATGCGAGTAATGTACCGCTGATAAGCGGCATGAGCGCAGTTGCGAATGGCTTGCACATCAGTCGGCAATGCAGTTCGAATGAGAATGGATGATGATCTCACGATTTACTTTTACCGAAAACTAGGCATCACTGTGTTCGAGTATATTAACCAGCTTTCCAAATGGGTCTTCTACATAGAAGCGACGAACACCCCAGGGTTCCTCAACTAATTGATACGTGATGTTGAAGCCTTCATTCTGCATACGACTGTATACCTCATCAATGTTATCAACTTCTATCGACAGGTCGGGAACCGCTGTGCCCGAGCCTCCTTCACTTGCTACGCTTAATTGGCTGGTGTGTCCCTGGGCTGAAGCAGATGCATAAGTACGTATCCAGCCAAGGTCCATGGCCAGATTAAGCTCGAGCACATCGCCATAAAAGCGTTTTGCTTGCGATACATCGTTGGTGGCGATATTGGCGACAATCCGTTTGACTGTCATTTTAGCTGGCCTGTTTGACTGAGTAGCGAATAGATTAGCACGCCACTGTGAAGTCGTTTCTGTTTCGATATATCTCAGGAGTTACTGGTTAATAATCGGTGGCGTTTCATATTAGACGAATTAGTGAAAGAACTGTTTGTAGTGGCAATTACCAGGGAACAAGTTGACGTATTTCGGGCCAAAAAAAAGCCCGCTCTAGGCGGGCTCTTATTGCTTTTGCTGATACAGCGTTACTGACTGTGTTTATCTTTAGTTTCAAGGTGTAAAGCAAGTTCGTTAAGCTTTTCGGCGTATTCGTACAGCATTTTTACATCACCTTTACGCAGCACAACCCGGTGTGAATAGTTGCCTTTTGCCAGTTCTTCAACATGACGAGTGAAGGGCCGAAACGGACCTATAAGCCGATGGGTGTAGGCAACACAAACGGCTGCAAGTAGTAACACATACAACACAAATAACGCACCGCAATAGCGAAACAAATAAACAAGTTGCATGTTCATTTCGTCTTCATAGTAGCTTGCGCCAGCTGATGTTGAAATGCTGCCTATAAGATTGCCGAACGCAAACCATAAAAAGGTGCCAAGCGCTAAAGCGACAATCGCTGTTAAGCCCAACATGTACATCAGCAGTTTAAATTGCAGGAATGGTTCCCACACCGCATTCACCAGCTTTCGTTGGTGTTTTGGTTGGTCGTTCTCTGCCGGTTGCTCAATCGCTTCGGATACGCTCATGGCTTGATAATCCTTGTCAGTTACCTAGGTATATCGGATGCTGATCGATGATCCTTAGCTTCCAGACGACGTTGTAATCGTATGATCTAAAGATCTGTGACCGATTGTGAGATACGCCTCGCAACAACAGTGTGATACGCCCTACGGTATAGTGTGGGCCAGCCTCCTATTTGGACCAGAAAACACATGTACAAGCTCGGCGATAAACAACCCACCACCAGCGACAATTACTATATTGCACCGGGGGCTTCGGTTATTGGTGATATCCGAATTGGACTGGATGTGAGCATCTGGTTTAACGCTGTGATTCGGGCGGATAACGATAGGATTGAGCTCGGTGATGGAACGAACATTCAAGATGGCGCAGTACTGCACGTAGACGTGGGGCACCCGCTAAAACTTGGCGAGCGCGTTACCGTTGGCCACCAGGCCATGTTACATGGTTGTACGATTGGCGACGGCAGTTTGATTGGTATCAATGCGGTTGTGTTAAACGATGCTGTTATTGGCAAGCATTGTTTGATTGGTGCGAATGCGTTGATAACAGAAGGAACGGAAATACCGGATGGCTCGCTGGTACTGGGTTCACCGGGCAAAGTGGTAAAGCAGCTGGATGACAAGGCGCTCGACAAGATGGGTGCGAGCGCCCAGCACTATATCGATAAAATTGCGCTTTACAGAGACGAGCTATCCCGTATTCGCTAATTTATCCACTAAACAAAGAGGGCGCAATTTACCTGGTTCAATGAGGTAAATTGCGCACCTGATTATTCTGCAACAACTTACTATGCTCTCCCGCCCGCTGCTGAGAATATCGTCAATGCGTGCAACTAGCTGCCGTGAATCTGCCCATCTTCGATACCGTAGCGATTGGCTGGTTTATCGGGTGAGAAAAAAACTGTCACAGATTCGACTACAGAAAAATGGCTTCGAAAACTGGTGTT
>CALIMV010000442.1 GCA_938045275.1 uncultured Granulosicoccaceae bacterium | reverse complement strand
TTTCTGTTGAGCCTGATAACACTGAGCCAGGTACCGGTGTAGTGATTTCAGATTCAACACTCCCCCCTTCGACAACTACGTTAACTGTGGCTGATGCAATAAGACCATCACTGTCAGTTACCGTCGCTGAAATGATATGGTTCCCCACAGAAAGTATCGTTGTTCCATTTCCTGCGCGTAGAAAACCATCCAGATCTGATTCCCAAGCAACGGCATCGGTTAAATCTCCATCTTCGTTATCTTCCGCATTGGCAGTCAGTGAAACAACGGTAGAATCAGAAAAGACATCGCCATTAGCTGGTGATTGTATCGACAGCGTAGGTCCGGCTTCGCTGGCAGCGGTATAAGTATAGTCAACGAACTGCCAGGACTGACCAGCTTTTCTCCACCATAATCGAACATGCACGGTAGAACCGTCTGTTGGTAATCCAGTGACGTTTATGCTTGACGCTGCACCCTGTGGTCCGCCACTAAAATATTGATTTCTGCCAATTGAGCTACCCACATATACCCAGTGACTTATCCAGTCATTATCCCCATCATTGCGGCGATCTATCCACGAAAAGGTTTCTGTTGAGCCTGATAATACTGAGCCAGGTACTGGAGAGGTGATTTCAGAGTCAACACTATCTACTTCAACAACAACGTTAACTGTGGCAGACGTACTCAAACTGCCACTGTCTGTAACCGTCGCTGAAATGACATGGTCACCAACAGATAGCGTTGTTGTACCGTTTCCTGTGCGAAGAAACCCATCCAGATCTGATTCCCAAACAACGGCGTCGGTTAAATCCCCATCCTCGCTATCTTCGGCAATGGCGGTTAGAGAAAAAGTGGTAGATACAGAAAAGACACCGCCATCAACGGGCGATTGAATTGCCAGAGAAGGAGCTGTATTCGCTGATTGATCGTTGTTGAGCTCACCATCGAGATTGAAATCGAGTGCGAATCGTGTTCCCATACCAGCGCCAACCAGAGTGAACGTTACTGGTTGGTCGAGAGCGGTAGCAATTAGCTCGCTGCGTGTTGTAGTTTCGCCGGTAATGTCAGCATCAAAATTGTTGCCACCACTCAGCTTGTATCCGCGTTGCAGATTGTTCACTCGAGCGTGTGCAATCAGCTCTATCCATTCGCTATTGTTGGCGATTGTGATGAACTGGTTCAGTAACGAATTCTCTGCCGAAGATAACGCGCCATTCACCGTCAATTGCTGCCCCATGCCAGCATGAGGTGCCTGTCGAATTTCGTCCCCTACAAGCGGTCCTTCTGGTCCTTCGAGTGTCAGAATCTCAGCCAAAAACTGTCGCGTACGCGAGGCTTCAAACAGATCTGCCGCACCATTATGAAAAAATCCAAAACCACTGCGTCCGAAGGTCGACCCCATTTTGTCGTACAGCGCTGGCAGTGCTGGGGCTATGATGAATTCGCCGATCTCATTATTTGCACCAAAGTTACGAGTAGCATTGCCTTGACCAGAGTGACAGATAAGACAGTTATTGCCATTGGCTCCTCCGCGCAGCGCATCAGTTGTATTGGGGCCGATCAACGTTGAAGTTGCAGTACTGCCATCCGGCAGTGTTACTGTTTGCGGACGTTGATTATCAATTGTTCGATATGGATTGGGCGGAAGCCAGGTTGTGCCAAGAAATTCTTTGAATGCGTCCATCTCAGACTGAGAAAGCACTGTAGATCGGCCCATCAGATTAACAAATGTGCCATTGAAATCATCTATGGTTTCGCGATCTCCCCGCCAGTGAAATCGTGGGTGATCCATGATGTCAATTAATGTCTGGGTGGTCATGGGATCCTTGTTGCCATCAAGCGTGACGGAACCGATAACAGCCCCTGGCAAACTGTTCGATGCGCGCGGTACAACTTCAGTGCCCGCCGATTGATTACTGAGTTGCCAACCAAGTCGGTCAGTTCTTGCATCAACGTGGCAAGACGCACAAGACAAGTGGCCTGTACCGGAGGTTAAATGCGTATCGTAAAGAAACGGACGACCATTCTTAACGTCGGCACCAGTTGGGTCGTCAAACTCGACTTGCCGGATTTCGCTGAACTGTTCCAGATCAATAACCGAGATGGAGCCATCGAACTTGTTCATGACGTAGCCAAGATCGCTACTGTCCTGCAAAACAATACCCGTAGGGCCCTGGCCCACAGCAAACTGGCTCACCCGCCCGCCTGCCGTATCAATAACGACGACATTGTTGGACCCCATTCCGGTGACGAAGGCTCGTTGCCCGTTGTTTCTCCATGCAATGCCCCGTGGATCGCCAATGGACTGCTGGCGCAAGCTAGCTGAAACCGATGGACTCTGGTAATTCAGATGCGGATTTAAGTCGACAATATTGGCGCCACTGCTACCTGAACCTGAGAAGCTTGCAGTATTAACGCGCAGAAACAGTCCATTGAGCGCTGGTTCGGTCTCGATTTCGTTAAGTGCTTCAGTCCCAACAACGTGAACATCTCCAGTACTCGGATGCACCGCCATTGCCATGTTGATATTCATCAAACCACGTCGGTAGCTTACGTTTAAATCACCGGCATCGATAATGGCAACGTCGTTGTCATCGAGCCCAACACCACGCACGATGGTGCCACCACCACTAAAGCCACTGTTGGCAACGATGCCGGTATTATTACCGGATTCGAAAATTGCAGCAAAAACGGTTTGGCCATCCTCAGATACTGCAAGCGCTCGCGGATCCTCGCCATCGAGGACCAGTTCCGCCGGTGCTGCTTCAAGATTCGATAAATTGAAGACATTGATCCTGTTAGCTTCTGATGCACTGACAAATGCACGTAGAGGAGAACCAGCGAAAACAACATCAGCCGGTTCGTTGTCGGTTTTAAGCGTATGAGTAACGGTCTGTTGATCTAGATTAACCACACTAACTGAGTCGGAAATATGGTTAACGACCCATGCTTCGTCGTTATTCCTGGCACGTACGCTCACAGGGTCGAGCCCTACGGGAATTGACGCAACAAGATTTAAATTCGACCCGCTAATTTGAAACACTTCAAGTCGGTGTGCAGCGGTGTTTACCGCCAGTAGTCGATTACCATTCGGTGTTACATCAATCGGATGCACATGAGGTGATTCGAAATTGATCAGGCCTTCGTTCGGACCTATACCATCTATGATAATTGACTGAGTTTGAGCATTACTTTGAGTCAGCAGTTCGTACTGCTTAACCATTTCGTTACCACAGAAGTTTGCGAAATCAAGATTGTCTTCAAGCAATTGATCGTTCGCATGAATACTGATTAATGCCAGTTGTTTGGCGAATTCCGACTGGCATTCGCCGGCTATGTTTTGCCGCAGGGTATCCAGCTGGAATGCCGGGTTAGGGTCATCTTGTGCGGTTGCGATATTGGCCGTTAATATCGTACCGATAACAGTAGCCAGGCAAATAGTGCTGACGTGGGCAAAAATTGCGCGAAATTGTTTATGGAAGTTCGTCATGAACTGGAGCGCTCCATTAAAATACGATTGGGTTTTACTCAGCCGGGCATTGGATGGTCGACGTTTTCGACATGCTAAGACTGATTTATAATTACTTTATTTTAATGAATTATAATACATTAACGATAAAAAACTATACGCATATCGAATCTTTAGTAGTGGCAGGCTTTTGACTATTAGAATTCTGTTTTAGAGAGCGTCTCAGAGTTATCGGATCATAAAACACCCGTGCTCTTTTTCTGTACAGTTTAATTTCAGCGCAGCATTAGTTACAGTTCAAATTCTAGCGCGGAAAAATCCAACAGTTCAGTTGAACCTGGCTGTGCGGCGATTTTCCAATCGTGTGGCGGAGTATTGCGTTGGTAAAAATGAATCTGCTCGCCGCATCTTGCACCAGCAATCGCAAATGAGCTGTATTCCGCCGCAGCCGCACCAACCAAAATAAGCTCCTGTTGAAGTTGACGCCATGTAGACGAGTCAACAGCTCCGCTGCTTGATAGTACGTGTCTGGTTTGATATCGCCGCACAGCCTCTTCTGTTTTGCCAGCATATATGCCATCAGTAGATTGTGTGATTGTGAGCGTTGCATCGGTGAAAGCTTCGACACACCAAAGTATTCGTTGAACACCGAGTAGATAAGTACTACGCGAATAAGGTTGATTTGTTGATAGTACGCAGTTGTCAGACCAATCAGCATTGTCTGAAACCAGATCAATACAAGTCGAATCCATTTCTGGAGTAGCAGAATCATCGGTGGTGGGAACGCCAGAATCATCAGCAACAGGTATGTCTGACTCAGTAACTGGAACACTGGCTGTGTCTAACCTGGCTGATTGCTCTGTCGGCTCATTATCAGTGCAACCAACGAACAAGCCGGTGGTCAACAACAGCAATAATTTAATTTGCATTTTCATTGTCACCATTCCAAATTGGGATGATTAATTTCCCAATTGCGTTAAAATCGGCTCAGTAATTTTTGCTGCGCCGCGGCCGTATAGACAAGTGCCTGGTTCTATAAAAAATTAACGACCATTTCATCAATCAAAGATGAGTGAAATGCATTCACCCGCTCATTTGGCTGCTGTTGTACAGCACGGTCTATCATTGGGTCTTTTGCACGAATACCAGAGCCTGACATTTGTTCGAGCACGGCGTGCCCACAAAACGGTACGTACAGTTCAGAGTATCCACCTTCATGCGCGGCGACAAGCTTTCCGTCGGTAATGCTCATGATTTGCTTTGTCATTGTTCGGTACGTTTCTGAAGTACACATCATTCTGGATAAGGGATCGTAGGTACATGCATCGAAACCACACGCTATTACCACAAGCTCTGGTTCAAACTGTATCAGTTTTGGCAGTACCAGCTTTTCAATAGTTTCCGAATACGTTTTATCACCACAGCCTGGTGGTAAAGGTATATTCATATTGGCATGAACACCATTGCCCTTTCCAATGTGTTCTACATCGCCTGTATCGAGAGGATAATTGCGTTCTTGATGTATGGAGATAGTTAATACATCGGCGCGTTCATAGAAAATTGCCTCGGTGCCGTTGCCATGATGAACATCCCAATCAACCACAGCAATTTTCTTGGCTAAACCTTTTGCCAGCACCGCCTCAATGGCAATAGCAATATTTGCCAACAGACAAAATCCATTCGGCCAATCTGGCAGACAATGATGACCTGGTGGTCGCGACAAGGCGTAAGCGTTGCGATATTCGCCTGTCAACACCGTCTCTACAGCGCTTGTTACCAAGCCAGCAGATAAAGCAGCAACTTCAAAGCCACCAGGGCCAAACGGGGTTCTCAATCCTAACTCTCCACCACCGCTATCAGATAACGCCTTAAACTGATCGAGGTAATGCTCGGGATGCACACGTAATAAATCAGTCTGCTCACATGCAGGCGCGGTGCGCATAACAAGCTCTTTCGCCAAACCAGTAACATCTAGAAGGTTTTTCAAACGACGCTTCGTCTCCGGAGCTTCCGGCAACCCTCCAGACACAAGTGGCTGAACATGCCCGCCTACCTGCGCCATTTGCGCGTAGTTACCTCCACCGTGCCAAAAACAGTTCTCATCCCAGTAAAATGCTGTTTTATTGGCGTTATTCGTCATGGAACCTCGTATTCCAGTTGATGTCTACGGTGTTTCTCAACTTAGCAGCAATTGATATATTAAAAACAAGTCGGCTCCGTTGCATAGTAGCTGGCGACGAATAAATGTAATATAAACCAGGGGCCTGTGTTATGGAAGTCAATGGTATGAGAGTCGACAAGAAGAAGGTCAAATTTATGAAACTCAAAGCGCGTTATTCACTGTATATTTTACTTCTTTCAAGCTTTAGCATCGTATTCTCAACCAACGCGTTTGCAGATAAAGCGGTGTTCGCCGGAGGTTGTTTTTGGTGCATGGAAAAAGACTTCGAAGCTCTTGAAGGCGTCAGTGAAGCCATTTCCGGATTCACCGGTGGTACTGCACCCAATCCAACTTATAAAGGTGACCATACCGGACACTATGAAGCGGTTGAGGTAATCTATGATCCTAACGTAGTGACTTATCAAGAACTGCTTAACCATTTCTGGGTCAATATTGATCCATTTGATTCACGTGGTCAATTCTGTGATAAGGGCTCAAGCTACCTAAGTGCTATTTTCGTTGCTAATGAAGAAGAAAAATCACTGGCAGAAAAATCAAAACAAGTGGTTATTGATCAATTTCCTGGGCAAACCGTTGCAACACCTATACTACCAGCAAGCCAATTCTATCCAATAAAAGGAAAAGAGATTCATCATCAGGATTTCTACAAGAAAAGCCCTAAAAGGTACAAGGCGTATCGTTGGGGTTGTGGTCGGGACAAGCGGTTGATTTCAATTTGGGGTGATAAAGCAACGGTCAAAAAAGATTAGTTGATGCTGAGGTTAATCCAACTCAGCAATCTAAAGTTTGTCCAGTTGCTTAAGCGTAACTAGCAGAGTTTCGAATTGCTGCTTGCCTAATAACAGTTCGAAACGTTTTGCAATAGCGGCCGCCTCCTCCTGATTCTCTTCAATAATGGTTCGCCCTTCAGTCGTGATGTCAACTGTTTGCCGGCGTCTATCATCTTCCCGTGTTGCTCGCGTAACTAAACCTTTTTGCGCCATAGATTGCACAATACGAGTCAGGCTTGGCATAAGTAAGCAAGCTTGTTCAGCCAGCGGGGTTAATTCCAGTGGACCCTGTTCATAGAGCACTCGCAATATTCGCCACTGCTGCTCGGTTATGCCGCTAGCGGCAAGCATTTGCCTGATTGGCAACATCACCTTTTCTCTTGCACGTGTCAGCGCAATTGGAAGCGATCGATCAGTCGCTGGTAGCTTCGCTACACGCATTTTTTGAAAGGCTTTATCCGATGAGCTGCGATTCATGGTGTTAACTGGCTTTGCAATGATCTCGACTCGCGAAGAACGGTTGACAAACCGACAGGGTATTATTTAACATATTAAATAATATCTTACAACTATTCTTGCGCAAGCCCTCGTGTCAATACGATGAGCTAGCACTATCATCAAATTTGGAGAAATTGGCCCGTGTCAGCGTTAGAAGACAACTCACAGAAACTCCAAGCAGCGTTGAAACAATTTGAACAAACTGGTGTTTTAAACCATATCAATGGAAAAGATGTACCGGCTCACTCTGGCGAGCAATTCCAATCAATTTCTCCGATAGACGAATCGATTATATGTTCAGTAGCCAAAAGCGACGCAAATGATATCGATTCTGCGGCGATCGCAGCAAAATCCGCTTTTGCGGATTGGCGCGATATGCCTGCAAAAGAGCGTAAAGCCATTCTGATAAAAATAGCGAACGGCATTGAATCTCGCGCAGAAGAAATAGCGGTCTGTGAGTGTTGGGATACTGGACAGGCCATTCGGTTCATGTCTAAAGCTGCACTTCGAGCAGCAGAGAACTTTCGCTACTTTGCTGATCAGGTACCATCGGCACGAGACGGTATGAATTTACCATCACCCACCTTAATGAACGTTACCACTCGTGTGCCTATAGGGCCGGTTGGCATCATTACGCCGTGGAATACGCCATTTATGCTGTCAACATGGAAAATAGCTCCAGCATTAGCTGCCGGCTGTACTGTAGTACATAAACCAGCCGAATTAAGCCCGCTTACAGCCAGAATTCTAATGGATATAGCGAAGGATTCCGGTATACCCAATGGTGTGTGGAATTTGGTTAATGGGTTTGGTGAGGATGCTGGAAAAGCCCTAACTGAACACCCGCTCATAAAAGCCATTGCATTTGTTGGTGAGAGCCGCACTGGTTCACTAATAGCAAAGCAAGGCGCAGATACACTAAAACGAAATCATTTTGAACTAGGCGGTAAGAATCCGGTAATCGTGTTTCCAGACGCAAACCTCGATCGCGCTTTGGATGCCGCGATTTTTATGATCTATTCCATTAATGGCGAACGATGTACATCCTCTTCCCGATTGCTCGTCCACGAATCTGTTAAAGATCAATTTGAGGCCAAATTAATTGAACGAGTGAATAATATTAAAGTTGGTCACCCGCTTGACCCGACTACCGAGATAGGTCCGCTAATTGCTCAAGATCATTTTGACAAGGTGAGTAGCTATTTTGATATCGCAAAAAGCGATGGAGCAACCGTTGCAGCAGGTGGACAACGGGTCGGTGACAAAGGTTATTTTGTAAAGCCGACCTTATTCACTCAGGCCAGTAACAACATGCGAATAGCGCAAGAAGAGATCTTTGGCCCTGTATTGACTTCAATTGGATTTTCCACTGATGAGGAAGCTGTGCAAATCGCAAACGATGTCCCGTATGGATTAACCGCCTACGTGTGGACAAATGATTTAACTCGCGCATTGCAAGTCACCGACAAGCTTGAAGCTGGCATGATCTGGGTTAATTCTGAGAATGTGCGTCATTTACCTACACCATTTGGTGGTGTAAAAGCCAGTGGGATTGGTCGTGACGGGGGCGACTTTTCGTTCGAGTTCTACATGGAACAAAAACACATTGGTTTTGCTACAGGCGAACACAAAATACCTCGACTTGGTGCTTGATCGACGTACGTCAAACTTTTAAAACTGTCTGCCTTTTGGAAACACTATGCCAGTACCTCCTCCTCTACTGTACCCACCGTTCAACATTGTTCGACTTAGTCACGTTGAATACCAGGTAACTGATCTTGCGAATAGTCGATCATTCTATGTCGACACGCTTGGCTTGCAAATAAGCGATGAAACAGACTCTGTTCTGTACTTACGTGCGATGGAGGAGCGCGGTCATCATTGCATCGTATTGCATCAGGCCAATGAAGCCAAAGTTTCAGTGTTGGGATTTAAAGTATTTGATGATTCCGACCTCGACAAAGCAGAACGCTATTTTAAAGAGCAAGGCTTACCAGTTGAATGGATCGATAAACCCTATATGGGCCGCACACTCAAAACGCGCGACCCAGATGGGATTCCATTGGAGTTCTATGCATTAATGGATAGACTGCCGTCATTGCATCAACAATATAAACTCTACAACGGCGTAAAACCACTAAGAATCGACCACGCGAATATGTTTAGTGCCAACGTTGATGCAAGCGTCTCATTTTATAATAACTTGGGATTTCGAACTACCGAGTACACCGAGGACAATGACACACAAAAAGTCTGGGCTGCCTGGATGCATAGAAAAGGTGGTGTACACGATATTGCTTTTACCAATGGTCGCGGGCCTCGGTTACACCACACGGCATTCTGGGTTCCAACACCGCTGAACATTATCGATTTACTTGATTTAATGTCAACAACGGGTTGGGTTGATAGCATTGAACGCGGACCTGGCCGTCATGGCATATCAAACGCTTTTTTTCTGTATGTGCTCGACCCTGACGGTCATCGAATTGAAATCTATTGCTCTGATTATCAAACCGTTGACCCAGATCATGAGCCAATTAAATGGGATTTAACAGACCCCCAAAGGCAAACGCTTTGGGGTGCAGCAGCACCTCGCAGCTGGTTTGAGAACGGATCGTTTTTCGACAGTGCTATCGTTGAAGAACCCGTACTCAAAGCTCAGCCAATAATTGCACCTTAACGGTTGCAAAATCGGAATTTAGTCATTATCCAAGGGTGCACTATGAATTTTTCAACCTACACTAGCAATGGCGACACTTTCTACGGAGCCAACACAGAATCTGGCATGGTTGCTTTGTCGCCATTGTTTCCGCAGTGGGCAACACTGCGTGACGTTATCAGCGCTAATGGTTTAAACCAACTTATTGATGCGGCCGAAAACAAAGCTATTACCCACACAGATTTTAAACTCACTATTCCCATACCTAACCCTGAAAAAATTATTTGTGTTGGCGTCAATTTTCCAGACCGGAACGCTGAGTATAAAGATGGTTCAGACGCCCCACCCAACATGTCACTTTTCCCAAGATTCCCACGTTCTTTTACAGCACACCAACAAGCATTGATTCGCCCCCCAGAATCTGAAAAGCTTGATTACGAAGGCGAGATAGCAATCGTTATAGGTAAAGCCGGTAGAAGAATCAAACAAGCAGATGCATACAATCACATCGCTGCACTGAGTTTGTGCAACGAAGGCACTATTCGAGACTGGGTAAGGCATGCAAAATTCAATGTAACACAAGGCAAAAACTGGGATAACTCTGGCGCAATAGGACCGTGGTTGGTTCCATTCTTCAACGCAGATCAATTGGATGATATTCATTTAACCACGCACGTTAACGGAGAATTACGACAAGATGATCGGACCAGCCGCATGCTATTCCCTATTCGTCGTCAAATTGAATACATTTCTACCTTCACAACACTGGTGCCGGGCGACATCATTATCACCGGTACTCCGACTGGCGCAGGTGCTCGATTCGACCCACCAATATTCTTAAAACCAGGTGATGAGATTAAAGTCAGTGCGGAGGGCATTGGCTCATTAATTAATGGTGTTGAGGATGAAGCATGAGCCTGTCTGATGACCAAGTGAACACCACTGCACGATCGCTTGTTGACGCAGAGGCCGCCGGCAAACAAGTTGGTTTGCTGTCGCTGCAGTACCCACAATTAAATATGGACGATGCCTATCGAATTCAGTCTGGCATCATGGCGCATAAACTGGCTGCAGGCAGACACATCATTGGTTGGAAAATCGGTTTAACATCCAAGGCAATGCAACAAGCCTTGAATATTAATATTCCGGACAGTGGCATTTTGTTTGACGACATGGCGTTCGACTCAGGCAGTACGATTCCAGCAGGTCGATTTATACAACCTAGAATTGAAGCTGAAGTAGCGTTTGTCATGAGCAAACAAATTGGTGGTGAACATGTATCACGAGACGACGTATTGCAAGCCATTGACTACGTAACACCATCGATTGAAATACTCGATACACGTATAGTCAGGCAAGATGCAGAAACTGGTCAAACACGCAATGTAAACGACACTATATCTGACAACGCCGCAAATGCAGGTATTGTCGTTGGCACATCAAAACACGCTCTGGATGCGCACGATTTACGTTGGGTTGGAGCAATAGTAAGCCGCAACGGCGAAGTGGAAGAAACCGGCCTTGGTGCCGGTGTGCTAAATGACCCAATAGAGAGTGTACTCTGGTTAATTAGGCGAATGGCTCAATACGGCCAGCAAGTAGAACCCGGGCATGTCATTTTATCAGGTAGTTTTATCCGACCGCTTGAATGTCCATCCGGCAGCCAAATCGATGCTGATTTCGGTGCCTTTGGTCGTGTAGGGATTAGCTTTGCATAATCACGCCAGAATCAACGAGTCGCGTTGTAACGGAACCGCCGCATCGCAATCTGTGCGGCAATCACTAATCGTTGTCGTTTAATCCAGCACCTGCACCAAGCGCTCGTGAACTCTCAGTTGATGGTGCATACGTTTGTTGAGCGTAGGCACCCAAACCAGCCCAAACGTGATCTTCTACGACAACACGGAATGCAGTGTTTTCTCGATCACCCAATGTGTATTCCGTAGTTTCGGAACTGGCAGTTCGGCAGACAACCCGTTCAGCTTGTTCCATGGTCGCAAATGCAATATCAGAAAATTTCACCTGTGTTCCATTTGTTGAAACCGTGTACTTATCCAGTTCTAAATCCAACACCGTACCAAATCTTAGCGCAATGTCTGCGACAAACGGTAATATCAAAATAGGACTCTTAACACTTGGCAGAACAATAAGCGTTGTATCATCAACATCTGCACAGGTATCCGACAATGCACAGCCCGCCGCAATCGGACAAAGCCAGCTGTCTTTTACACAAAGCTGACCATTGTTATTCAATGGCATGGCTAATTTCACCGATTCTGATGTTGGGTAGTGTGACAGTAGGTTCAGCAGCAACGCCGGACCCGGTAGCTCGCGACTGGCTAGCCAGAAAATAGCACGGGCAACCTCCTCTGCCATACCCCACGAATAACCAACACCTCTTGCTGCCAGCTTGGCGCGACTGGCAGTTTCATTGAGAGAATAGTCAGCCATAATGTTGAGTGAAACGCATTAGTGTTTCGGTACTATTCAGGGTACGGCCAAAAATCCGCATCATGTTCAGCAAGCTCATCGGGATAAGGCGCGTTCCCAAACATTCGAATACGTACCCAGCGATCAGAACGTGGATCGAAATGAATGGCGCCGAAAAAGGAAAGCTTGCACCGCAGCATGTCAATTGGCAATAACTCTGCACTTATGGTGTTATCTTGAATTTCGCCGTATGGCAGGCTTTTTAGTGTTTGAATACGACGTACAGTGTGTCTGTGCTCAGGATGCTGAAGTAATAATTGAGCAACTGTTGTAGAAGCATCGTAATGCACAAAAGATTGAAGCATGAACATCGCGTCCCTCGCCGGTGACAAGGGTTGCTCGTATTGTTCAATAGGCTCATCAAAGCGTTCCCCCAGTCTCGGCTCCAACTTTTCTTCTGATACATACCAGGCACGAGCGCAAGCTGGTTTTTTGGTCCAATCAATATTCTCGGCCCATTGGTAAAGTGATTCAGTTTGTGCCTGTAACTCGTACAATGTCATTGTGCCGTCAATGGGTTCAACTGACGGTTGATCTGAACCCATACAATGTGCAAAACCATCGATTAACTTACCATAGGGTTCCAACATAAGAGAAACCAATAACTCTTGCGCTTCGCAATTAATATTCTGCTCAGCCCATAAATAGACTTCATTCCAGATATAGTCACTTTGATAATTTATTTCTCTCAGGTATTGCGCCAAAAGTGCCAAATCGATTAACAATTGTGCTGTCTTGTCTTTTTGCAGCTCATGCTGTGTGCGCCACTGCTTCATTGAGCCATGCGCACGTGTAAACATGTTTTGAAACACGTCCACTTCATCAGCAGATGCTTTTACCAGCGACCGAACCTGTGCCAATGCTTGTTCTCTGGCAATTATCCAGTTATTGAATAAAGCGGGATGATTTATTATGAAGGGCGCCATACCCAAGCCAGTTGAATTGCCTATGCCCAATGAACGCGCTAGTTCATTATCCAGGGTAACCGCCATGTCGCCACCGCGTTCATTCGCCATGTGCTGCACAAGATCCTTTACAAAAACACGTATGAGATAAACGGTTAACATCTCCACCTGAAACGGTGACTTGCATTCGCTGCGTTGAGCAATTGCCTGACGATCTGCCGCACCGAATTTACCTGACCCATAAACGGCCGTCGTTCTCATCAGGTAACCAACAGCATCTAATTGTGATTTATCAGGCTGTTGACCACGTGATAACCGATCTACCACATGCTCCCATAGTCGAACCGATCGGTTAGCGCGCGACAGTGTAAGCTCCGACCCTGATACCCGTCCCGCTTCCTGATAAGGCACATTGTTGGAAAGACGGTTAATATCGGTTTCAGTCGGAACACCATCAAACAGTGCAAAAGTACTATCCCACCTTTCAGCAATAACACGATCTGACCGCAGTTCATCGGGCAGGTCGTGTGCAAACGCGACCAGCGAATAGGTTCGCTCAGGCCCAATTGCTGAGTACACGGCGTGGCCAACGCCGGAAGCACTGATTTCAAACGCTTGTCGTTTGAATTGCCATTTTTCTGATTTGAGCCGGCGCGTAAGTACGCGCATAAACGACAACCGGCATTGATGAAAACTGCCCAACCGGCTAAGGCGCATGACTTGCTTTGGTGAACGACGTCTAATTTGCCGCTGCTGTATGATTGGTTCTGCCATGGTTATGTCGATAGTTAGTGTTTACTGGCCCAAATAATTCAACTGACTGATCAATACCCGCTCACAACCTATATTAAGCTGCAATAAAATTTTCTGCATAAAACCGATACCAATTCCCACCCATAAATGCGCTTACCTCCGAGTCGTTCATGCCAACAGCGCGAAGCCCCTGTTCAATGTTATTAAAATCTCGATTATCATTAAACCATTCAGGCATAGCAGGAAAACCTGGTGCTGCCGCAGAACCTTCACCGTAATCAATTTCTTTTGACCAGCGACCCACCCTCATCCACTCAACCACGGAATCAGGCTGATCCTGGCAAAGATCTGTACCTATGCCAATTCGATCTATGCCATATTTAGATGCCGTGTCTGCAACCATTTGACAAAAACTTTCAAGCGTACAGTCACTTTTATTCTTTAAGTGATGGGGGTAAAGTGAAAAACCTATCATACCGCCATTGTCGGTAACGGCTTTTATTACGTCGTGGCGTTTATTGCGTAATGCAGGCATCCACTCATAGGGATTAGCATGTGTAATGGCAATCGGCCGAGTAGAATACTCCGCCGCTTCTATGGTAGATTTGTCGGCAGAATGGCTCATGTCTACAACAAGACCGACTCGATTCATTTCTTTGATTACTTGCTTACCCATACGCGTAATACCAGCGTCATGCGCTTCATAGCACCCCGTGGCAAGTAAAGACTGATTATTGTAGGTAAGCTGCATAAATCGAGCACCCAGTGCATGCCAAATCTCCACTAGACCAATATCATCCTCTATTGGGCTCGGGTTCTGGAATCCGAAAAATACAGCAGTTCTGTTGGAGGAAATCGCTAAATCAACATCACTGGCCCACTTTCCATGGAAAATGAGATCCGGATAGGTTTCGAACCAACGATTCCATTGTTCCACGTTTAATACTGTTTCTCGAAAATTTTCATGATACGCAATGGTTACATGAACAGCGTCCACACCACCTTCACGCATTTGTCTGAATATTTTCTCCGACCAATTTGCATACTGGAGATTATCAATACGCATAAAATCGAACCTCGGAGTGTGTTAGCAGGAGCTAGCGTACTCTAAAAATGATGCCAATTCACAGTTGAACTGGCTTGTTACCGACTGATTGGCAATAACTGGCGTTACTAGCAGTAAGTGAGCACTGCAGCATAATATTATTGCCGCCAATCACACGTGGATTCAGGTAACCGGGCTGGCGCCAAATTTGGATAAAACACTGGGCACTTGCTAAAGGCACGATTTGAGCAAATCCAGCGTATTATCGTAAGTCATCTCTATTGGATTACCGCCAGTACTGGGATCAGCTAGAGCTGATTTTGTCAGGCTGTCCAAATCGGGATTAACCACACCGAGTTCAGTTAAATTTTTAGGAATGCTAAACGTTTCATTAAGCGTACCGACCAAATTATAAAATCCCTCATAACCACCATCTACACCTAAGTAGTTTGCAGCGGTTTCTAGTTTTTGTTCAATGGCCTCGCGGTTAAAGCGCAATACATTCTGCATAACTACGGCATTGGTAGTGCCATGGTGCGTGTTGAACACAGCCCCTATTGGGTGAGATATCGCGTGTATAGCGCCGAGTCCCTTTTGAAAGGCGGTTGCACCCATCGCAGCTGCGCTCATCATATGGGCCCGAGCTTCCAAATCGGTACCGTTCTCGTAAGCCTTGGGCAGGTAGGTTTTCACCAGCCTAAGGCCCTCTAATGCGATTCCCTGACTCATGGGATGATAGTGCGGGGAACAAAAAGCCTCCAAACAGTGGGCGAACGCATCCATTCCAGTACCTGCGGTTATTATCGCTGGCATGCCAACGGTTAGCTCTGGATCGCAGATAATCTGTACCGGTAACATTTTTGGATGAAAAATAATTTTCTTTTCATGGGTGACCGAATTAGTGATAACAGAAGCTCTACCGACTTCAGAACCTGTACCTGCTGTCGTGGGAACTGCAACTACCGGTGCTATGCCATCCGAGTCGGCTCGAGTCCACCAATCATCAATGTCTTCAAATTCCCACAATGTTCGTGACTGACCACACATAAAGGCCAGCGCTTTGCCCAAATCAAGTGCTGACCCACCACCAAACGCTACCACGCCATCATGTCCGCCTGCCGCGTATACCTTCAAGCCATCTGCCACATTGATTTCAGTTGGGTTAGGGTCGACGTCTGCAAACATTGCATCGCCCAACCCCGCCGTTTTCAGTAGTCCGAGCGCGTTACTGGTAATCGGCAAGGATGCCAACCCTTTGTCAGTAACCAACAATGGCTTTTTTATTCCAGCCTGTTCACAAACTTCGGCCAATTCATTGATTCGACCAGCACCAAACCGGATATTGGTTGGGTATGACCAGTTGCCAACTAAATTCATGTTAAACACTCTTCTTGAGATGAAAGGATTTGGGTCGAGTCAAATTATGATATCCGATAACAGACAATCCACCTCCTCGACCTGTGTCTTTGCAACCAGTCCAACATAAAGATGGGTCAAGGTAGTCGCATCGATTCATAAAAACGGTTCCTGTGTCAATGGAGTCGCCTAAACGTGCAGCGCGTTCCGTATCGACAGTCCACAATGATGCTGTTAAGCCGTACACACTATCGTTCATTAGCCGTACAGCCTCTTCATCGTTCTTGACTTTCATTATTCCCACTACTGGGCCGAAAGACTCTTCATTCATTACACGCATGGAATGGTTAACATCAACTAGAATTTGTGGCATTAAATAGGCACCGCTATCGGCCGGAAAAAGCGCTGAATTGATAAGCCTCTTCGCACCCTGCTCACAAGCCTCATTTGTTTGCGAACGAACATGTTCGGCAAAACGAATCTGCGCCATTGGTCCAAGCGTTGTATCTTCCTCCAATGGATTGCCTAACGTGTATTTCGACACTATGTCGACAGATTTTTCAACGAACTCATCGAATCGAGATTCAACAACATAGATTCGCTCTATTCCACAGCAACATTGACCAGAGTTGAACATAGCGCCGTCAATAAGTGTTTCAACTGCCACATCCATGTTCGCGTCGTCCATAACATAGCCTGGGTCCTTGCCACCCAATTCCAGGCCAATACCGGTGAAGGTACCCGCAGCGGCACTTTCTATCTTACGCCCTGCCTGCACAGAGCCGGTAAAATTGACAAATTGAAACGCTTTCTCTGCAATTAGTGTTGAGGTGGTGTCATGATCAAAAAACATATTCTGAAATACACCTTCAGGCAAACCAGCATTGGTAAATGCTGATTGAAGCCTCTCACCCACCAGCATTGTTTGCGTGGCGTGCTTTAACATAACAGCATTCCCTGCGATAAGCGCTGGAGCCACCGTATTTATAGCTGTCATATAAGGATAGTTCCAAGGAGCGATAACCAAAACAAGTCCATGAGGCTCCCTGTTTATATAACGCTCAAACTGCTCGCTTTGCTCAACAATAATAGGTGACAACGCGTCAGCGGCAAGTTCAGCCATTCGATCGCTACGTTCCAGTACACCGCCGAATTCTCCGCCATAGCGAACTGGACGACCCATTTGCCAGGCAAGCTCAGGTACTATCTCGTCATTCATTTCACCCAGCAATTGAACAGCTTTGCGCACGATAGCAACACGATCACTTAAGCTGCGCATTTTCCAATTGCGTTGTGCGGTTGTTGCCTTGCTAATCGCATTTTTTGCATCATCTAAATGCATGGCCTCACGTGTGGCCAGCACCGAACCATCGATTGGGGAAATACATTTCAGCACATTACTCATGATCGTTCAAAACCCCGCTTGATCTCATAATCTGTAACCACTTTTGCAAAGTCTGCAATCTCATAATTTGCAGCATGCACGTAGTGATCTACTACTTCGTCACCCAACGCCTCGCGCAACATGCTTGACTCGTTTAGTGCTTTACTAGCCTCAGCCAGATTATCAGGAATTTTCGCATGCGTATCCGCGGTATATGCGTCACCCGAATAACACTCAGGCAATGCCAGATTACTTTGTATACCTGCGATACCGGCTGCAATTATTCCAGCCATAGCGAGATACGGATTTAGATCACTGCCACCGACACGGCACTCAAAGCGAACACCAGGTGTATTTTCACCAACAATACGATAGGCAGCAGTACGATTATCGACCGACCAGACAATATTCGTTGGCGCGAACGTGCCAGCTGAAAAACGTTTATAAGAATTTATGTATGGAGCAAGAAAAGGAGTTAATTCGGCAGCATGTTGCAATTGCCCAGCAAGATAATGCTCCATGATCGTAGACATACCGTATTGTCTTGACTCATCATAAAACACAGGATTGCCAGACATGTCGTTAAGCGATAGGTGAACATGCGACGATGACCCGACAGTCTCGGCACTGCATTTTGCTAAAAAGGTCACACTCTTACCATGCTTGTAAGCTATTTCTTTCACCGCATTCTTGGCAATGCTGTGATTATCCGCCATATCAAGGGCATCAGCGTATTTGATATTCAATTCTGCCTGACCGGCTTCTGCTTCACCCTTGGTATTCTCCACAGGAATACCCGCATCAAATAAGTGGTTACGAATATCCCGCATGAAGTCTTCTTCTTTAGCGGTTTGAAATATATGGTAGTCCTCGTTATAAGGACTTATTGGTGTTAGCTGTTGGTAGTTGGCAATCCGAGCCTCATCATAGGTTTGCTTATACGTAAAAAATTCTAATTCTGTGGCCGAGACAGCGGTATATCCTAACGCTTTGAGTCTGGCGATTTGTCTTTTCAGCATACTGCGCGGCGCATGCGCAACCTCTTTATGGGTATGGTGATCGAGCACGTCACACATAACCATAGCGGTACATTGCGCCCACGGCACCATTCTCAACGTGTGTAAATCTGGCTTCATAATGTAGTCGCCATACCCGGATTGCCAGCTCGTAGATGCATAGCCCTCAGGTGTACCCATTTCGATATCGGTAGCCAGCAGATAATTACAACAGTGAGTTTCTTCCCATGCAGAATCGATAAAGTGCTGAGCGTGAAAGCGTTTGCCCATCAAACGACCTTGCATATCGACAATAGCCGCAATAACGGTATCGACTTTTTTTTCAGCAACTGCATTCTTGAGCTGATCTAAACTGAGCATTCCAGTCATAGTGGTTTTATTTAACTCTATTCAAATATTGAAGACGGAAGTAGAAGATGCTTAAGTAATGGCGATTGCAAACTGCGTCTTAACGAATAAAGACGCAGTTTCTGTTATCAATCGAAATGCACTTGACCGTATCCTTAACCGTATCGGTAAGGTCGACCGGCTTTTTCCATCGTCGCATTGTATTGCTTAAAGATTTCCACCACTTTTGCTTTTGTTTCTGATTCTGATGCAATCTCATCCCAGAATTTCAATGCCGCTGTTTCAACAGTAGCCCACTCTTCATCAGGAATTGAGGTTAACTCCATTTTCGGTCCGTTAACGCGTAAATCTGCTTCACCGCCCCAGTACCACCACTGACGATAATAGTGCGAACTGTCCATGGTTATTTTCAACAGCTCTTTTAAATGATCTGGTAATTCCTCGTAGCGCTCTTGATTTGCGAAAAACGACCCAGCCCATGCGCCTGAGATATTGTTGGTCAGAAAATAGTTTGTGACATCTGCCCAACCGACGGTATAGTCCTCTGTGATTCCGGACCATGCAATACCATCAAGTTCTCCGGTCTGCACAGCCACCTCGATATCTTCCCAAGGTAAGGTGACGGGCACAACACCAAACTGGCTTAAGAATCTGCCGGCGGTAGGAAAGGTAAAAACACGCTTGCCTTTCATGTCCTCCAAGCTGCGAATGGGCTCTTTTGTGGCAAAATGACAAGGATCCCACGCTCCGGCAGACAGAAACTTAACACCGACTTTTGCGTATTCGGCATCCCAGATCTCATTTAAACCATACTGATTGAATAACACAGGCACATCTAGAGAATAACGACTGGCAAACGGGAAGTATCCTCCAAACACAGTTACCTCGGTTGGTGAGGCCATAGAGTCGTCATCTGACTGAACCGCGTCTATTGTGCCCTTCTGCATGGCTCTGAACAGCTCTCCTGTTGGCACCAACTGGTCAGCGAAAAACAATTCAATTTCCATTTCATCACCAGCTATCTTATTAAAGGAATCTATTGCTGGTTTTATAACGTGTTCAGCTAATGCTGGCCCTGCGTAGGTTTGCATGCGCCATTTTATTTTTGATTGAGCATGTATTGCAGGGGCGCCAACGATCGCAGGTGCTGCAACAGCAGCCGTAGTTAAAAACTTACGTCTTGATTTCATAGTCTTCTTCCCGTTAGATTTTATATTGAAGCGCTCCAGTGTTCTCTGGTAGCCGTTGTAATCCTCACTTTCCATATACGTAATTTGGCAACCACAACGCTATTTGTGGAAACACCATTACCAGCGCCAATGCAACCAACATGACCAGAACAAAGGGCCCGATGGAGCGGTAAATATCCGAGAGCGAAATTTCGGGTGGCGCCATAGCTCTCATTAAAAAAAGGTTGTATCCGAATGGCGGTGTCATATACGCAATTTGAGTGGTAATCGTGTACAAAACACCGTACCAGATTAAATCAAAGCCAAGCATATTGACCAACGGTACATACAGTGGTGCAACTATCACGAGCATGGCGGTGTCGTCGAGAAACGTTCCCATTAGCAGGAATGAGAGCTGCATCATGATCAATATAATCCAAGGGCTCATACCAAGACGCTCAGTGAAAAGGTTTTCGATTGCACGTACAGCCCCAAGCCCATCGAAAACCGCACCAAAACAGAGCGCGGCCAGGATTATCCACATAAACATGCAAGAAATAGCTAAGGTTTGCCGCACAGAAACCTCGAATACTTCTTTGTTCATGCGCCCCTTGACTACGGCTGCAACGAACGCTGTTAACGCACCAATTGCGGATGCTTCCACCAAACTGGTCCAACCGTTAATGAATGGGACCATCATGGACGCAAAAATAATAATCGGTAGTAACCCGGCTCTGAGTAGTCGTAACTTTTCGGCCGTTGATACGTTACGCTCTGCTTCTGGCAGCGCCGGGCCCAAATGAGGCTGTAATCGACACCGAACAACGATATAAATAACAAAAAGGGTAGCCATCATTAGTCCGGGAACCACACCAGCCAACCAAAGCTGACCAACAGGTTGCCTGGCGATCATTGCATAAAGAACCAATACCACCGAAGGCGGCACTAAAATACCCAATGACGAACCTGCTTGAACAACCCCCGTTACCATGCGTTTGTCATAACCACGGCGAAGCAATTCAGGTAACGCAATGGTTGCCCCTATTGCCATACCTGCAACCGACAATCCATTCATTGCTGAGATAAGCACCATTAACCCAATTGTGCCAATGGCCAATCCACCATTAATAGGCCCCATCCAAACATGAAACATTTTGTACAAATCGTCGGCGATTTTTGATTCGGATAATATGTATCCCATAAATATGAACATGGGCAGCGTGAGCAACGGATACCATTTCATTAACTTCATGGCTGCGGAAAAAGGCAGATCTGATCCGCCCACTCCCCATAAGGTCAACGCGGCAAATGCCCCTACAGCACCGATCGCACCGAATACACGCTGCCCGGTAAGTAGAAGCAACATCATCGACGAAAACATTAATATGGCAATTAGTTCGTAGGACATTAGATTTCTTCACCACGAATGCGGGCAATGTCCTTTACTAATTCAGACAAGACTTGCAAAAGCATCATAAATACACCAAGACACATGGCCAACTTTAACGGCCACATGTAGGGGCGCCACGCCGTTGGACTTCGTTCGTTATACTGTAGAGCGTAAGAAGTGCTGTCAATTGCACCGTATAGCAAGACGCTCAGATAAAACACCAGACACAACACAGTAACAGCATCAATGCATGCTTTTTGTCGTACAGTCCATCGACTGTAGATAAGGTCCATTCGAACATTAGAGCCAAGTTGTATTGAATAAGGCCCACCAAAAATATAGTAAACAACCATGGCAAACTGCGCCATTTCAAGTGTCCACAATGATGGATTAAAAAACGTTTTAGAAACTGACGACCAAAGCAAAATACCGATTAATACAAAAATAAGGTACATCGCACAGCGCCCTAGTCGATAGTTAACAGCATCGACAAACCTTACGAATTTTATAGCTATTACTGGCACCGAATGTCTATTTCCCGTCAGATTGGGGTATGTTTGATACTGATATTATTGACGACTTCTGTAAGCATTCGAGAAAGAGCTTCGCCTATCTTCTCAATTGATGCCGGCTCCAGAAGGAGGTCGTTCTTTATTTCGAGCATAACATTCGCCATATTTCTTGGCATTGCATGCTTCTGTAAGGTGTGGGTCACATCGTCGGTGGGACCGTAGGGTTGGTTTCGTTCAACGACTAAATTGGTATGTTTTGTCGCTATCGCTAAAATTAAATCAGCCATCACGCTGTCATTATCGTGCAATACACCAAGCTCTACTGTTCTAACCTTGCCGTGAAAAACAGGGGTAAAACTATGCACGGTGACTAAACAGGTGCTTATGTTCTGAGCTTGTCGTCGATCGAGCAAATTGCTCAACGCCTGGCAGAATGGGTAATAAACAGTGTTGATTCGTTTCGAACGCTGCTCCGGTGTTAAATTCTGATTGCCTGGAATAGCTTCCATTTCAGACCTTGCTACTATGGCCGTATCTGAATTGGGCGCTCTATTGCAATCGTATATTAGACGCGATACCGTGGACGTTACTAACGGTGACTCGAGGTTATCACTCAGAATACTGGCTAGCGCTAATGCACCAATATCCCAACCGGCGTGTGATTGTTGCGCACGTTTACTGATACCGACGTGCTCAAAAGTAGCAGGAATTCTATTAGACGCATGCTCACAAACCAGTACAAATGGCCCAACAGCCGATTCGTTGAATATTTGAACAGCTGGTGTATCTACCGGTTCCACTTCCAGCCATATTTTTTCGCTATAAACATAGCTCCACATTATTGAACAGGCAAAATGTTTCTGTCAAACCCATTCGATAAAAGTACGACTACTGGCTCGCAGATCATTTGATCAACATGGAATACTTGAGCCAAAAGTCCTTTGTCGATAAATTTAAACCGGTCTTATTACGGTGACAGCATGGTGTCTTTTGCGACCACTAAATGCCATTTTCGATCTCAATGCCATTTTTGTGTCCGACCTGATTTTTCAACGAAACATCACTGCCATCTGAAGCACCAGCCATATGAGCTGTACCGTTTCTAAAACGCACGGTTCGTTTTCTGGAACCTTGAATATCTTTCGTACAATGCTCCTCCACTAACTCGCGTTTTAATACAACTAACGAAGAACCGTAAGTGGAATCGTTGCACGCTGAGCGCTGCGCAGCTTGCTCTGATTCAATTCTTTCTTTATGGATTTGTCGACAACGATTTAAAACAGAAATACCAAACCCTACCCTGTAATCGAAACTAGCCGACCGCCCTGGTTGCACGTCCCCAGCTTTTTTTCGCAGCTGTAAAGAGCGTTCCATTGATTCGGCTAAGTAGTGGTAGGTTAGCTTCGCTACTTCAGCGTCTAGACTAAAGCCGCGGAATTCAATTTCTTCTGAATCGACACAAATACAATCGTGTAACAATGCTACTGCCGAGCTGAGCAGCGTTACATAACTTGGCACCTTACGAAAATTACGGCCAATTGTAGATGATCCATATTCAGAGGTCTCCAGCTCACTGATAGTGACACCAAATCGAGACATCAAAGAATGGCAGCGACGCAGCGCTATCTCTGCTTCGTTAGGACTCGATGCTGATTCCTGACTCATGGCATACAGCTTTCGCACCCGGGCTATGACTTTTTCGCGTTCCATCAGGCTCGGCCGTTTGATTTGTAGGTATTATAGAACGACTTGCCAAATACAAGGTTGTTTGTAGGTAAATTATTTAGGGCACATTATTCACGGAACAGAGAGGACCTGGAGCGTTTTTACTTGATCAGTTTATCCAACCTTTTTTAAACCGGCCTGCTTTTCTTGAAGAAATTCTACCCACTTATGCACTTTTTGAGGTTTGCCAACACCGTATCCTTGCGCAAAGTCTATTCCTAGCTCCTTGAGCATGGCTTCAGTTTCTGCATCCTCTACAAACTCTGCCACTGTTTTCATGCCAAGTTCATGACTCAATTGGTTGAACGCT
>CALIMV010000441.1 GCA_938045275.1 uncultured Granulosicoccaceae bacterium | reverse complement strand
GTTGCGGTAGGTACGCCAATGGCAGATGTCAAAGAGCCTAAATTGATGATACTGCCCTGTTGTTGTTTATCCAATACTGCCCGTGCAAACTGTTGTGCGACAAAAAAAGCACCCTTAAGATTTGTGTCTACAATTTTGTCCCACAATGCTTCATCTACCTCCATTGATGCGCACACTTGTTCAATGCCAGCGTTGTTAATCAGGATATCGGGCGTAATTTGATCTTGATTAAGTGATGTGAACAACTGGTTGATCGAGCTTAGCTCACTCACGTCAAGCCTATATGTGTGGCACTGGCGCCCAAGCGCTTTAACACTTTGCGCAACGCTATCCAAAGAATCTACTGAGCGGGAGGTAATTACCACGTCAGCACCGGCTGCAGCCAGGCCCATGGCGATAGACTTACCAATACCGCGACTTCCACCGGTAATTAGGGCTGTTTTATTGTTTAGATCAAACAGCTTTGCGACTGCGTCCTTTTGCACCTACGAACAACTCCCGCGATCTGGCTTTTACTAAGAAAGATAGCTTGTAAATACAGCTCATGTCAAAGTATAAAAATAAGAAAGTACTCATTTTGAAGCGCTAGCGCCAGCGTGGCTCAACTTAAAATGGTTGCGTAACCCACAAATACTATGGGTGCACACATTTTAGGACAGTGTGAGTGCCATGACATTTCGACCATAAAACGCCTATATTTAATGATTTACTCAAAAGTGCATCGGTTTATTGAATCAAGATGAGCTGGTCCAGCCACATCTCATGAAGTAGCATGGTAGCAAGTGAGGTTTTTCGCCCAAAAAAAGCATCTAGCAGCCATACTCAATTAGTCGCATCTTAAGAGTCATAATCATCTCAGCCCTTATGCCCAATTCTGTGCACAAAAAAAATGTATTCCTGGGCTGCGCAGCCATGCTTGCATCCACACTGCTATTCACGGTCATGCACACTTCCGTGCGTCATCTTACTAGCGACCTACATCCATTTGAGGTGGCGTTTTTTCGAAATGCGCTGGCTTTGCTGTTTTTTATACCGATAATAGCCAGAAGTCGCGGCACTCTACTGAAGACAAATCATTTCAAGTGGCATCTATTGCGATCCGCCTTCAATATAGTGGCGATGTTGATTTTTTTCTATGCACTATCAATTACTCCGTTAGCGACTGTACAAGCACTCAGTTTTACAGCCCCTTTATTCACGACTGTACTGGCAGTATTTATTCTTGGAGAACGCATCAGGCTGCGACGTTGGGCAGCCATCGCGGTGGGTTTTACCGGAGTACTCATTATAATAAGACCTGGCATTCAGCCTGTGGAACTCGGCACTATACTAGTGCTTTGCTCTGCTTCAATCTGGGCACTGACAATGGTTATTATCAAGCGACTCTCAAATACAGATTCGCCCTTAACCATTACTGCGTATGTCACTATCTTTCTTACCATAATGTCTCTGATACCAGCGCTACTGGTGTGGAAAACTCCCATGGGTACACAATGGGGCTGGTTGTTTTTTGCGGCGATTACCGGAACGTTGGCACAGCTGTGCCTGGCAAAAGCATTCGCATACGCAGATGCAACCATTGTGCTTCCGATTGATTTTGCAAAAATAATATGGGGCTCGGCTCTGGGCTATCTGTTTTTCGGCGAGTATGTCAGCGCCTATACTTGGATAGGTGCAGTGATCATATTTGCGAGTGCATCCTATGTTGCCATTCGTGAACGACAGCTGGAAAAACAGAGCACTGGACATTCGGCGTCATTGAATAAACGAGATTCATGAAAATATCAGAAACCCCAACAGTTTCATCGCCATTAGCTCCATTTAAAAACTCGGTTTTTCGCTCGCTTTGGTTCGCAACGCTTCTGTCAAACCTTGGCGGCCTGATTCAAGCTGTTGCAGCCGGCTGGACGATGACGACATTGACCGATTCTCAATCAATGGTTGCTCTGGTTACCGCATCTACCTCTCTGCCGATAGTGGGATTGTCTCTGTTTGCGGGTGTGTTAGCCGACAATTTTGACCGACGCCGCATCATGCTAATTGCGCAAATTCTGATGTTGGTTGTGTCAGTTGGACTAACGCTAACCACCTACTTTAATTTGCTAACACCCTGGTCTTTGTTGGCATTTACTTTTCTTATTGGCTGTGGCGGCGCTTTAAACAATCCGTCCTGGCAAGCCTCTGTTGGAGATATAGTTCCTCGCGATCAGGTTCCAGCTGCTGTCATGGCTAATGGTATGTCCTTTAACATGATGCGCAGCATTGGTCCTGCATTAGGTGGACTGGTCATTGTAGCCGCAGGTGCTTCTGCTGCATTTGCGCTAAATGCCATGAGCTATTTGGCCCTGATTCTTGCCCTCGGCATGTGGCGCAAACCAACGCCCGATCGTTCATTACCTCGCGAGCGATTCGTTCGAGCGACCGGTGCAGGCTTTCAATACGTGAGCCTTTCTCCCAATTTACTGAGCATTATTTTACGCGGTTGTCTATTTGGTTTGACCGCAGTAGCGGTTCAAGCACTACTACCACTTATTGCCCGAGATCAGCTTGGCGGCAGCGCGTCCACGTACGGGTTTTTGTTGGGGTTCTTTGGTTTAGGAGCGGTATGTGGCGCGTTGGGCAATTCGAAAATTCGAGCAAAATTCAACAATGAGCTCATTATTCGCACAACGTTTGTTGGTACTGCCATTGGTACGTTACTGCTATCTACAGCACAAGGGATAAGTGTGGCAGCGGTCGCTTTACTGATCTGTGGTGCGTGCTGGGTCACAACCAATGCACTGCTCAATGTGTCGTTGCAGCTCTCTACCCCGCGCTGGGTAGTTGGTCGCGCCCTATCCCTCTATATGATGGGTAATGCTGCAGGCATGGTCCTGGGTAGTTGGATGTGGGGTCTGTTCGCCGAAGGCATTGGACTGCAGAATGCGTTGGTGATTTCTGCGGCATCGGTCATCGTGGGTGCGCTTGCAGGTTATAAACTACCGCTACCTGAATTCAGTCGACTTAATCTTGAACCGCTGGATCAGTTTATCGAGCCAAGGTTAGCTGTTCAGCTTAAACCACAGACCGGACCGATAATGATAACCATCGACTTCGACATTGGTGAAAATGACATACCAGCGTTTCTTGAGGCAATGACATTAAGGCGAAGAATCAGAAAGCGTGACGGTGCGAGGCGATGGTCGTTGCTCAGGGATCTTGAGCAACCAAATATCTGGACTGAAAAATTCTATTTGGCAACGTGGGTTGAATACATTCGACATAATCAACGACGAACGATTTCTGATTCGAACGTGTCTGATACGCTTGATAAGTTGCATCAAGGCACTGAACCTCCTCGTGTGCGACGAATGATTGAACGTCAGACCGTTCCTAAACAAGCCGAACCGTATGTGAAAAACGTCTATAAGGAATTACGTTAATGTGCAGCCGATGTTATTGATGCTGACAGCGCCAAAACAAATAATCCTGTGATGATAACTATGCCAACTTTTCGCCAGAAGAAGGCAACTCATAGCCGCATTCCAAAGCCACGTCGACCATCTCCTGCACGCGCTCCAGCTCAACTTCGTTCCACCAGTCACCGTGTTTTTTTAATGATGATGCAACAATGACTGCATCGACCAGAGGCAATAGTTCAGGCAGATTCGCAGGAGTGACGCCAGAACCAATTAACAATGGTAGTTCTGTCGCCTGG
>CALIMV010000440.1 GCA_938045275.1 uncultured Granulosicoccaceae bacterium | reverse complement strand
GCCACCGTAGCGGTGTTCTCGATGATTCCGATCTGGAATGATCTGTGGTTCCCACTGATTCTTTCACCCGGTGAAGACACGCGCACGGTAACGCTGGGCGTTCAGCAATTCATTGGACAATACACGGTCAACTGGGGTGCTGTTCTGGCCTCTTTGTCGGTAGCGATATTGCCGGTTCTGGTTATGTACGTCATCTTCTCAAAACAACTCATCCGCGGCATCACAGCCGGTGCAGTAAAGGGGTAATCATGGCAACGCTTGAACTCAAAAACATTAACAAGTCCTTCGGTAAAGTGGAGGTCATTCGTGACATGAACCTGGATGTTGAGCATGGCGAATTAATTGTCTTCGTGGGCCCCAGTGGCTGTGGTAAATCCACCATGCTACGCATGATTGCCGGACTGGAGACGCTCTCACAAGGAGAGATCTCGATCGGTGGTCGACGTGTCGATCACCTTCCTCCGACCGATCGCGGCATTGCGATGGTGTTCCAATCGTATGCGCTCTATCCGCACAAGAATGTTCGCGGTAATCTCGGGTTTGCCCTAAAACACGCTGGTGTCAGCAAGGATGAGATCGATAAACGGGTGAATAAGGCCGCTGAAATCCTGGGGTTGTCAGAGATGATGGAGCGAAAACCGCGCGAACTTTCCGGAGGACAACGACAGCGTGTCGCGATCGGACGAACCATAGTACGAGAGCCCGATGTGTTTTTGTTTGACGAACCCTTATCAAATCTTGATGCGGCTTTACGTGTGCATATGCGGGTCGAGATCCTCAAACTACATCAGCGACTAGGCAACACGATGGTGTACGTCACGCACGATCAGGTTGAGGCAATGACGCTGGCTGATCGTATCGTGGTATTTCGTGATGGCCGAGTAGAGCAAGTAGGCACACCGCTGGAACTGTACAAAAATCCCGTGAATACGTTTGTAGCAGGATTCATTGGCTCGCCTGCGATGAATTTCCTGGACGCAAATGTGCAGAGTTCCAACGTTCAATTGGGGGGTGTAAACATTTGCCCATCAACGGCTGCAAATGGGAAAGTGAAGCTTGGAATGCGACCGGAGCATTTGACCCTCAGTGACGATGGACCCTTAAAGGGTACGGTAAGTGTGTTTGAACACCTGGGCGGTGAATCATTCGTTCATATGGCACTGACTGATGAACAAACACTGGTGGCAAAGCTCGATGGTGAGCGTAGCTTCAAACCTGGAGACACTTGTTGCCTCGATATCAGACAAGAATATTGCCATGTGTTTGATACGAACGACAACAGGATCGCTGCCTGATGGTTTCAGTTTTTCCAAGAGGTTACTGTGTGTGGAGGTAATCACACGACCCAGCGCTAAGCACGCAGTGGATTTGGTCGCAAGGCTGTTGGCGGACCGAATTCGGGCCAAGCCTGACGCTGTTCTTGGCCTCGCCACCGGACGCACGATGGAGCGCATCTATGAGCAACTGGCCGGCAGCGATGTTTCGTTTAAACGCTGTCGCAGTTTCAATCTGGATGAATATATCGGACTATTACCAGAGGACGTTCACTCCTACCGACACTACATGCATACTCACCTATTCTCCAAAGTGGATATTGTTGCGGCCAATACACATGTACCTGATGGCAGTGCCTCCAATCTGAAAGAAGCTGCCGAGCGGTACGAGCGGTTGATTGAAGAGTCAGGCGGTATCGATGTTCAGCTATTGGGTATTGGTGAGGCAGGACATATCGGATTCAATGAACCGCTGTCGTCAATTATGTCTCGTACACGTGATAAGTCACTCACACCGACCACACGAGCACAGAATGCAGTGATGTTTGATGGCGACGTCGATAAGGTGCCCAAGCGAGCACTGACTATGGGTGTTGGCACTATACTGGACGCTAGAGAACTCATCCTGCTCGCGACTGGATCAGCTAAGGCT
The DNA here is from genome assembly GCA_938045275.1 of uncultured Granulosicoccaceae bacterium. Taxonomy (GTDB): domain Bacteria; phylum Pseudomonadota; class Gammaproteobacteria; order Granulosicoccales; family Granulosicoccaceae; genus Granulosicoccus. The sequence continues at coordinate 942 of CALIMV010000440.1, read as the reverse complement.
GCCATCATCGCTCAAGCGGTCGAGGGTCCCATCACTTCTATGGTCAGCGCATCGGCAATTCAGTTACACCCGTGTTGCAAGGTTATCGTTGATGAAGAAGCGGCAACGCAACTGCGCGGCCGTGACTACTACGACTTCGTGTTTGAACACGAACCGGAATGGGAGTGTTATCGCAATTGAATCTGAGACTATTTTTCTAGGCTCACTATTTCTATTCGAGCGCAAATTTTTCAAGAGGTAGTAGCCTATGTAAATAACAGCTACACAAAGCTTCCATGCTTTTTGTTTAACCAACATTCACCTAAACCATTCGCTATTCGTTCGATATGTAAATTAACCGTTTCGAAAACTCACAATATCGAACAATACCGGCGAATCACCTTATAAATGTTTTTCCACCGTCGCTAAGGTGCAAGCGGATCGTGTCCGGTGGTTCTGACCATCAAGTCATAAAGCTCTGGGCTTGCGTTCTGCAATTCTTGAGGTGACTGATAAAAGAAACCAGCGGCAACGGCATACGGTTCTGCATTAATAAAACCAGCATTTGGATCACCTGGTCCTGTTACCCAGCGTTCAACACCACGCGGCTCTAGCACAATGCTCGGGTCACTAGGATCTAGTGTAGGAGGAAAGTGTGCATCAAGGAAACTGCCTAAATTACGTCCCTCAGGTGTGCTGCCATCACGTGCCTCTGTAAAGATTCTGTTTAACTCCACTGATTCCTCTACAGCATTTGGCACTGTTGGTGGTACAGGGTTATTAAATTGAAGAAGATGCACGTATTCGTGTGAAAAAACATTCTGTGCGTCGTTATTGTCTGCGCGAGACTGAGCCTCATTAAACTGAATTGTGATTCGTCCGTTTTCTGAGTCGGCTATTGCACCAACCGGCACTTGTGTAGGATTACCGGTGTTGGGGTCTGTAACTGTAACAGTAGGAACA
>CALIMV010000439.1 GCA_938045275.1 uncultured Granulosicoccaceae bacterium | reverse complement strand
CTCGTGCGATCAAAAAGCGTTGCACCCAACCTGATTTCCATATCCGCTATGAGACGTGACAGTGCTGGCTGCGATGTTCCGAGTATCGAAGCCGCGGCCGTCAAACCGCCTCTTTCACGTATGACGTGTAATGTGGCTAGGTGTTTGGGGTCAAGTTCCATATCAGATTGATATGTTAACGTGTCAAATCAATATTTCATATGCATAGTTAGGTCATGTAATGTTTCTATCTGAAAAAATTAAAAACGTATAACCGTGCAGCTCTGTCCGCATTCCTGCATACAAGCTGTCACTGGATTAACTCGGAGGTAGTAATGCTCAGAATGTCTAGAAAACTCTCACTAGGAATGGTAAGTGCCGCTTGTATTGTCGGCAGCACATTTGCCTATGTCCCGGTGGCTGCTGCGGCTAACATCGAAGGCCCGGAGGTATTCTGGAAAATTTCCATGTGGGGAAACCCTCGAGCTTTGTCGGTGGGTATGGAAGAACTTGCTAAAAAAGCGGCTGAAGAAACCGATGGCAAATTTAAAATTAAAATATTTTACGGCGCGCAACTCTCAAGTAATCGCGAGAACCTTGATGGTATAAAGCTGAATGCCTTTGAAGGTGCAGCAATCTGTAACTTTTATCATCCGGGAAAGAACCCGGCCTGGATGGTTTTCTCACTGCCATTTTTACCGCTAGGTGATCCTGCGGTAGATAAACACGTTCGTTCAAAAATGATGGAGCATCCGGCGATCATTGCCGATATGGAGCGCTGGAACGCCATGCCCTATGTATCAGGTTTGTTGCCTCAGTACGAAATTCTGGGCAAGGGTGAGCCGCCATTGACGCTCGAACAATGGAAAGGGTTACGAGTACGCGCCGGAGGAGGTTTGGGAACGGCAATGGAAAAGTTGGGGGCAGTAAAACAAACGTTGCCAGCAGGAGAAAGTTCGACGGCTTTTCAGCGTGGTGCATTAGACGCTGCTGCGTTCCCGTTCACGTACGCACACGTGGCGTTTAAGATTTCAGATGAAGCCGAATGGTACACCAGCAACTTAGCACCTGGAACATCCGAATGTGGATGGGTGTTTAATAAGACTGCTTACGATAAATTACCGCCTCAGTATCAATCGTTCCTGATAGACAATCGCGACATGGTTATGGATATGGAGCAGGCGGCTTACGCTGAACAAGATGCTATTAACTTACCTGCTTTTGAAAAATCCATGACAAAAATTGTTTACTCTGACGAAGAGCTGGAAAAATTCAAAGAAATCGCAGGTAAGCCGGTTTGGGATGAATGGATTGAAGCAAACAAAGACAAGTTTGACTCTCAAGGCGTGTTCGATGCTATTTGGCAATACGCTGAGGAAGCGAAATAGTTGAATGCGTCCAAAGACTGGGCAAACAGCCCGGTCGGCAAGCTTGATCGATTTGCTAAACCGATAGAAGACTTTGCTAACTTAGCTGCTGCCCTTGCCATCTTCATGTTAATGGTATTGGGCACAGCTCAAATATTTCTCCGTACCGCCTTTGATTCTCCTATCCCCGGTTACATTGACATGGTTGAGCTGTCGATGGCGGGCATGGCCTTCCTGGGCGCTGCTTATTGTCAGCGACTGGGCTCGCATATACGTATGGAAATCCTGGTTGGACATTTGCGTGGACGCTGGTTGTGGGGTTTTGAAGTGTTTGGAACCATCGTCGCATTGGTCATTATCGCAGTGCTTATCTGGTATGGATGGGGTCACTTCATGCGCTCGTTCGAACTGGGTGATACAACGATCGATGCGGAATTTCCCGTTTGGCCTTCAAAGTTACTGGTCCCTTTGGCATTCTCATTGTGGTTTATACGTTTATCGATTCAACTAACCGGTTCGATACGCATGTTTATAGACCCTACACGTGAACCTGCCGGTGTAGTGGTAATACAAGATGTTGCTGCAGTTGCGCAAGACGAAATTCACGAAACTTTTGGTGAAGATTTATCCCAATCTGACGATCAAGACAACGGATACCCAAGACCTTGATTTTAGGTATAGGTTTTGACAACCCTTTTCTTGTCGGCATCATTGGTCTATGTCTTATGCTGGTACTCGTTGTTGCTGGCGTACGCGTAGTATTTGCAGCAGCTATGGTGGGATTGCTCGGATTGGTTGAGCTACTCGGTTGGGGGCCGGCTGCAGGTATCGTAGGCACTATTCCGCATTCCAAATCGTCGGTATATGCGTTAAGCGTACTGCCAATGTTCATCTTTATTGGGTTTTTGGCATTTCATGCCGGCATGACACAGCAGCTTTTTGATGCTGCGCGAAAATGGGTCGGTTGGTTGCCTGGTGGTTTAGCGGTAGCAACCGTTTTCGCTACGGCAGGATTTGCTGCCGTGTCTGGTGCTTCAACAGCTACCGCTGCTGTGTTTTCGCGCGTGGCTATTCCGGAGATGTTGAAGTATGGGTATGACAAAAAACTCAGTGCCGGCGTGGTAGCCGCCGGAGGTACATTAGCGTCGTTGATTCCGCCGTCTGCCATTCTGGTTATTTACGCAATTATTGTAGAAGAATCGGTTGGCCAGCTCTTATTGGCAGGATTTTTACCCGGTTTGGTCTCAGCATTAATCTATGCAGCGATTATCATTTGTTGGGCAGTTATCAAACCAGGTGATGCGCCGGCAGTTAAGGGCTATACGTGGAAACAGCGGTTTGCAGCCTTACCCGGTATCTCACCAATATTCGTGGTGGTTCTCATTATTATGTCTGCCATTTATAACGGCTGGGCGACGCCAACTGAAGCGGGTGCCCTTGGCGCTATGGTTGTGTTCATACTGGCAATGTTCAAAGGCACCAAACTCACCATTATTCGTGATTCGTTAATGGAAGCGGCGAAACTGACCGTGATGATTTTTTCATTGATCTGGGGCGTGCTTATC
>CALIMV010000438.1 GCA_938045275.1 uncultured Granulosicoccaceae bacterium | reverse complement strand
CCATACCCGAGTACCACAGCCACCTTACCGGCTACCATGACATCAGTTGCGCGCTTGATACCATCCAACAATGATTCGCGGCAACCATACAAGTTATCGAATTTAGATTTTGTTACTGAATCGTTGACGTTTATCGCTGGTACTTTCAGGGTACCCGCTTTCGCCATTTCAACTAATCGATGTACGCCTGTGGTTGTTTCTTCAGATAGCCCCTTCACACCCGTCATTAATTCCGGGTAGTCGTTGTGCATCATGATTGTCAAATCGCCACCATCATCAAGGATAAGGTTTGGCACCCACCCATCAGGACCCTTGATGGTCTGGTGAATACACCACTCAGCCTCTTCTTCTGTTTCCCCTTTCCACGCAAAAACCGGTACACCAGATGCAGCAATCGCTGCAGCAGCGTGATCTTGTGTTGAAAAGATATTGCATGAAGACCAACGCACTTCCGCACCCAGGTTGGTTAGCGTTTCAATTAGAACAGCCGTTTGAATGGTCATGTGTAAACAGCCGGCAATACGCGCACCCTTTAGTGGTGCTTTACCAGCGAACTCTTCACGCAATGCCATGAGGCCAGGCATTTCATGTTCAGCGATGGTGATCTCTTTACGTCCCCAGTCAGCCAGGCTGATATCGGCGACTTTGTAGTCTTCAGTAGTTGTTGCTGCTGCGATGCTCATAGTACTTATTCCTGTCTAAATTTTTGCGGCTTGGCGAATCGCATCAACGCGATCGGTTTTTTCCCAAGTAAAATCGGCGTGCTCACGACCAAAGTGTCCATAAGCGGCTGTTTTTTGATATATGGGGCGAATCAGATCGAGCATGGTCACAATGCCATAAGGGCGCAAATCAAAAACGTCGGCAACGACCTCTTCTATACGTCGATCATCGATTTTGCCTGTACCAAATGTATCGATTGAAATAGATGTTGGCCTGGCAACACCGATTGCATATGAAACCTGAATTTCACAACGATCGGCAAGACCTGCAGCCACCACGTTCTTTGCTACATAACGGCCGGCGTACGCGGCAGAACGGTCTACCTTTGATGGGTCTTTTCCTGAGAACGCACCACCGCCATGACGTGCCATACCACCATAGGTATCAACAATAATCTTTCGACCTGTCAGACCACAGTCGCCCACCGGCCCCCCAATAACGAAATTACCCGTCGGGTTAATGTGAATGTTCTCTGCCGGACACTTATCAAGCCATGCTGCTGGCAAGACCGGCTTTAAGATATTCTCCATAACCGCTTCACGCAACTGCGACAGCGATACGTCCGGGTCGTGCTGAGTCGACAATACCACTGCATCAATACCGATTGGCTTCCCGTCCGAATATTCCAATGTAACCTGACTTTTCGCATCAGGACGCAACCACGGCAAGGTACCCGATTTGCGCATCGCTGCCTGCTGTTCTACCAAACGGTGTGAATAGGTAATGGGCGCTGGCATCAGCACATCGGTTTCATTGTTGGCGTAACCAAACATCAAGCCTTGATCCCCTGCTCCCTGATCTTCTGGAGAAGAGCGGTCTACGCCTTGTGCAATGTCGGGAGATTGCTTGCCAATGCCATTCAGAACTGCACAGGTAGCGCCGTCGAAACCAACGTCAGATCGGTCGTAACCGATATCGATGACCGTTTTACGTACAAGCTCTTCAAGATCAACGTAGGCATTAGTGGTGATTTCGCCCGCGATAACAACCAGACCGGTTTTCACCATGGTTTCACAGGCCACTCGAGCGTTTTTATCTTGTGCCAACAACGCATCCAGTACGGCATCAGAAATTTGATCGGACATTTTGTCCGGATGCCCTTCCGATACGGATTCAGAGGTAAAAATGTAGTCTTTGGCCATCAGTTTGTCTCAAGGTCAGAAAAAGCCCCGCTATTGTACATATAAACACATAAAGATTTCTTTATATCTTTATACGATATACAAAACAGTGAGCACCTGAAAGCAATATTCGGGCAATATTTCGCTTTAATGGGATTTCGCTGCAATCGCAACGTTACAAGCACAACCGATTTCAGTGCTGTGTTTTGGAGCCCCGAAAAAACAACCGGGGCTTTGTTGGTGTGAATAACGTGTCCCAGCGGCGGCCGGAACAATCAAGCAGCTGTTACTGGGGTTTTTTATAGCCGGGCAATTCGATCACGTAGCTGTCTACCGATCCAGAGTCGTACCAATCGGAACCAAACAGGATGCGCGTTCCCGATGGGCTGATTGTCGCATGCGGTTCACCAAAATAAGGGGGGTAGCCACCGCGCTTCGCCGCCTTACCAAACGAGCGGTGATGCGCCAGTCTGCAGGTCACCATATGTTCTGGGTCGGTGTCTGCAAGATAGATTTCAGAAAGCAACGCCGGGGCTTTGCGTTTATTGGAGAAATATCGAAAGTCGTCGTCTGCACCAATACTGGACATGGCAACCCACCCTGGTCGCAAATATGCTCGTGCAGAAACATGCGTGCTGCGAGTTGTATACGGGTATTCAAGCGCCTCGTTAATGATAGGACGACAGCTACCGGTTTCCAGGTTATGCTCGATAAGGTGTCCCACGCCTTGCCACATATCGCCATCACACCCGCCTGGGCTGGGATCAAAACCGACCTGAAATAAAGCGTCCTGCCCATTGTAAGTTAGGCCGACGTTGGCGTGCTCGGACCACTTGTACATATCCATTTTCTTCTCAACCGTTTCCAGATCAAGCCCCAGCGCTGTGCCCTGAATCCAGAAGCGATTACCGCTGGGCGTAGGGCTTGGCGCTGTCCATTCTTCCCACGGCGTGTCTTTGCCAATTTTCTTCGTAATGGTTTCTTTGGTACTGATTCGATAAGAGATCATGATGTAGTCCGTTTGATTCAAACGACACCTGAAACCCCACAAATCGTCGTCCATGGACTGCATTTGCACATCACCACCACCGGTGGGCACCCCTTTTACACCACAGTGTTTGCTGAAATCGGCGACCACTTCGGCTTTACCTTTACTGACGCTGTATTTCTTGAACAATCCGAGGTCGCGTGAGTAACTACTTACGTAATAAAACGTATCAGGATCAGTATGACTCCAGTACACTTCTTCAAGATCGGATGGGACAATATCAAGCTTTTGAACCGGTTCGTACGTGTGTCCATCCAGTAGTCGGTGGTAGGCCCCTTTAGTACCGCCACGGTACAACAGCATGAGAGACTCATCGGCGTTCCACGCTTGCATTGTGCTGTATGGGGGTTTTTGCACAACCCCTACCGGGCTGTCGGTGATTCGTATAACTCGGCTGCCAAATGCCGGGTCTTTGTAGTATTTCCCGAAAGGTGGCTTTGCCACTTGCGGAATAAGCACCCGCTCGTTGTGCGTTATCGCGCCTTCACACATATTTTCAGGGCCAAGATTGCTTGTCAGAGAGACGCGCTGTGCGCTGGCAGTTCGTGTTGACACTGTCGGCTTGGTTGCAAGCTTTGCAACAACCTGGTCAGCGTTTTGCTGATTTGCTTGAACAACTTGGCCTGCTCTATCTGTGCTTGCTTCAGACAAGCTCTTGTCTACCTGACCTTCGTAACTGCAGGCAACAAGCAGAACAGTTGGCAATAACAGAGACCAATTGGGCATATAAGATGTTACTCCGTTTGAGTAGTCTTGAAACAATCTTGAAGAGTGCGGTGCATTGTAGAGTTGCGCCGGAGATTCCGTGCGCAACCCATTCTACTTTTTATTTTGGAACTTAATGTAGAACTATTGTGTATATGTAGCCTATCCGGTGCTAGAAAGGAATATCGTCATCGAATTCCGCACCGCTGGCAGTTGCCATTGCTGGTTGTTGATTGGCTGTATTTTGTGCAGGTGCGGCACCACGCTGTTGTTGAAAGTCACCGCCGCCGGCGTTGTCACCACGACTACCAAGCAATTGCAAATTATTAGCAATTATTCCAGTGGAATAGCGATCTTCACCGGTTTTCTTGTCTTGGTACTTATCAGTTCGCAAGGAGCCTTCGATATAAACCTGCGAACCTTTCCTGCAATATTCGCCCGCAATTTCACCAAGACGATTAAACAGTGTTACACGGTGCCATTCTGTACGTTCCTGCTTCTGACCGGTGTTCTTGTCGGTCCACGATTCTGAAGTGGCAATGCTGATATTAGTTACGGTGCTTCCGCTGGGGGTATGGCGCACCTCTGGGTCAGCTCCCAAGTTGCCAACTACAATAACTTTATTTACGCCTCTCATACTTCCTTCTCCTAAAAAGTGTTAATAACTGTCTGTCCATCGACAGCCCGGCTAACGCATGACATAGTGCCAAACGCGGCAATAATTATACCGCAATCAGCCATCGATCGGCCGGAACACACTCTTATCTATCGTCAAGTACGCAGCCCCCTGATTGGGCGACAAATGAACATCTTCCAAACCTAGTAGTAACCGAGACACAGCGCTCAAATCGGGGTCGCAGGCTTGTTCTTCTGCTTTTACGGCGCGTCTGTGGGAGGCCAATTTGGCAGGTGGGTTGAATCGGTGCAGTATAATGAACCTAGCGGTACAATTCGCCGCCAAACCAACGAATAAACCCGTGATGCATGTCTGATCGAGTAGCCGACCACGCCCGACGTTCCAGCTACCGGGCAACGCGCTAGCTGATCCTGGCTACCAACGCATTTAGCCTTCTGCTCGTGCGGGCTTTGACCCGATGAAATCTCAGCTATTCGCACTCGTGCAAAGGATATGGTGCCCTCAGACTTTTCGACAAATCGCTCACAATCAGCATCGCTAAACGCCAATTGTGCAGTTATAGATTGGTACAGCTTGACTAGGTCATTATCCTAATGGCACTTACTTAACAA
>CALIMV010000437.1 GCA_938045275.1 uncultured Granulosicoccaceae bacterium | reverse complement strand
TAGTTGAACAACAACATTCCAAGAAAACCCTCTTTGCAACGTGTTCTTTTAGCGTACATGCTGGGCATGCTGTTTTTCGGGTATGCCTTCGTACAACGAGTCTCTCCCAGTGTCGTCACAGAAGAACTGATGCGAGACTTTGGTGTTGGCGCAACGAGTCTCGGAATACTGTCAGGCGCTTACTTCTACACCTACGCGGCGATTCAACTGCCTGTTGGCTTGCTAACCGATCGGTTTGGTCCCAGAAAACTAATGAGCATCGCGGTTGTTGTCTGTGCGCTGTCCTCAATTGGGTTTGCCACCAGTGACAATCTGATTGTTGCCAGCCTGTATCGTGCGCTTATCGGTGCAGCCGTCGCGTTCGGATTCGTGGGCACGCTCTCAATCCTTGCGCAATTTTTCAGGCCGGTGAATTTCGCAATGCTTGCTGGCCTGGTTCAGTCAATAGGCATGATTGGCGCTATAGCCGGTCAGGCACCGCTACGTTTACTCGTAGAACACAGCAGCTGGCAGGAAGCCTTTCTGTGGCTGGCAGCAGTTGGATTCCTGCTTGGAATACTACTTTATACCGTTGTTCCCCGTCGTTCGAACGTTGAAATTCAACAAGCCAAAACAAATATCTGGGTTAGCCTGTCGGAAGTCGCTGCCAATCCGCAAACATGGCTTTGTGCGCTCATCGGATTCGGATTGGCAGCTCCAATGCTCAGCTTTGCGGGTCTATGGGGAATACCCTGGTTGGAAGCAGCTTACGGCTTTGACAAAAAGCAAGCTGCCGGCATGGTGGCCTGGTTGTTCATCGGATGGGCGGTCGGTTCACCACTAGCAGGTTTCGTATCAGATCGAATGGGCAGACGCAAACCTGTGCTAATCATCGGTAGCATTATGTCGCTGAGCGCCTTTGCGATTTTGGTGTATCTGGAAAATCTATCGCCTCTCATATTGAGTGTACTGTTCACTATCAGTGGTGTCGGTGGGTCAGTAATGGCAGTCATTTTCAGCTCGGTGCGGGAAAGCAACAGTCCCGTTAGTAGTGCAGCTGCAATGGGTTTTGCCAACATGTTTGTTGTTGGCTCAGGTGCAGTAATGCAACCCTTGATTGGCTGGTTGCTGGAGAAAAACTGGGATGGCAGGCTTGAAAACGGTGTGCCGTACTATTCACCAGATGCTTATAGCGCTGCACTATTCGCACTGGTGGCTGGTCTGATGATCGCATTAACCTCAAGTACTTTTCTTAAGGAAACCCACTGCAAAAACCGTTTTCTCTAGTGGTATTTTCTATTGCGGCGGTAATGTCCGATTAAAGTCTTACTTTGACGGTAAGAACTACTATCAAATATTCGGTAATGGCACAAAATTAGCGCCAATAGCAGAGCTAAGAAATTTCGCTGATTACCTCGATGAACACCATCACCCAGACTTCATAGCAGAAGCTGTGAACTTGTTTGAATTCTGTTTTCTTGACAGGTTAGTTATCCTATCGGAACTTGACGGTCATACGATGCTTTGTCTGGACTATGGTTGGTTGAAACAACATAAGGTAGACGACCCAGCCGTGTTAGTTTTCGAAGATTGTGGTTTCGACAACACACCAGAAACAGCATTTGGCATTCATGAACTTGAATTGACATCTGATTGTCGGGTAGCGCATTTGCTTTATCCTCACCCCGTTACGCCAGTAAGCTAAAAATGCAACTGCTAGCGCTAAGGTTCACTTGCTGTCAAATAGTGGGCGAGCGTGAGCATCCGATCAAACAACACTGTGTCGAACGTGCGACACAGTCCAGCCCGGGTTGTTCGTGCTGTAAGTGCCGCTAAGCTAATTATGCGAGGTTATGGCTAAGTTCTGCCAATAACTCAATTGATATTAGCCGTTTCTGATGTTCAAATATCGGCATGCTGATCATCAGTTCATCAGCACGGGTACGCTCAAGAAACCGTTCAAGTTTAGTATGCACGGTTGCTGGTGAACCGACAAAGGCACATGAAAGCATGTGCGACACTTGCGCCTTTTCCGCCGGCAGCCAGTAGTCATCAATGTTGTCGATTGGTGCGGGCATCAGGCCACGACTACCTCGCATCATACCGACGAACATCTGTTGCACAGTGGTGTACAAATAGCGCGCTTCTTCGTCAGTATCAGCCACGATCACATTCACACAGGGTACCGCATAGGATTGGTCGAGCTGCTGTGACGGTCGAAACCTTTCTCGGTAGATGGCAAGGGCTGCGTCCAGCGCATCGGGTGCAAAGTGAGAAGCAAAGGCATAGGGAAGCCCTAGCTGCGCGGCAAGCTGTGCGCCGAACAGGCTTGAGCCCAACATCCAAAGCGGCACCTTCAGGCCAGCGCCAGGAACTGCCACGATGGCCTGGTTGGGCTTTGGATCATCGAATAGCATTTGCAGTTCCTGCACATCCTGAGGGAAGTTCTCGGCAGCAGCGCGCAGATCGCGTCGCATGGCGCGAGCGGTTACCTGATCAGTGCCGGGTGCTCTGCCTAGCCCCAAGTCTATACGCTCAGGAAACAATGATTCCAACGTGCCGAACTGCTCGGCTATTTGTAGTGGTGAATGATTTGGCAGCATAATCCCACCAGAACCGACGCGGATTTTGGATGTTCCTGCTGCCAGATGACCGATAACCACGGAGGTGGCAGCGCTCGAGATGCCGATCATATTGTGATGCTCGGCGACCCAGTAGCGGCGATAGTCAAGCTGTTCAGCACGCTGGGCCACACGCAGTGCGTCGGCTAGCGCATCAGCAGGTGTAGTGCCTTCGCGTACGTGTACAAGATCGAGTATTGAAAGACGAATCATGTGTTATTGCCTGTGCATGCAAGTTGTACTAGCCAAATCGTCACTCTTACCCCATGTAAAAAATCGGTAGATTCACCACAGTGTACTGAAAGGAGACAGGAACGGAGCGGTTAATTAGCGGAATAGGTTGCTAACATTGAAGCTGGGGATTAACCTAATATCAGCAGCTGATAAAAATCCAACCATGTTTGGAACTGAACCCGGGCTATCCATGTACGTTACCGTGGCACGTGAGTTCAACATCCCATCTGTAGAGAAAACATCCATTTGTGTCATGTTTCCGGCCGCGTCATAGCTAAGCACACTTCGCGATTCGAAATTTCCTAACCCGTCTGTATTTTCCAAGATCTCAATAATGCGCCCTTCACTGTTCAATACATATTGATGCTCGACGCTCGGTGACGGGGAGTGTTGGGTTGCACCAATCAATAATCCGTTTTGATCGTAGTGATAGTTGGCTGTTGTGCTAGTACTTTGCAGCCCGCCATTGGGATTGTTCTGGAGCGTTCGACTGATCAAACGACCACTCTCATATTGAAAATAGCTAGTAGAGGTACTATCACCACGATCATTATAAATGGAGGCCAACGAGCCATCGTCGTTGTAACTTACGCTAAGTGGCGTGCTGGTAGGTGACGTATCGATTTTGGTTACCTGGCCGTTCTCGTCATAAAATAACCCGGGTAATTGAACAACGTCCAGCCCATTCGTTTTGTTTATAGTCATGTTATCTTCGTCGGTTTCTATGACAAAGCTTGACGACAACCCACTATCAACAAAATTCTCCATGTTTATGCCAGTGACAATTGAGCCGGTATTATAAATCAGTGGTCCTGTGACAGGGCTGTTGATCGTCCCTTTCTGCGTATCTGGTTCTTCTGACGTTGGGTTATCTGAACTGCTGCTGCAAGCTGCCATTCCAAAAGACAATGCGGCTATCAGTGCCAATTGCTTGTGAATATTTGAAATCATTCGTTACTCCAATTAAAAATTAATAGACAGGTTTGTTACGAATCAAACCCACTGGAGATAGGTATCAGGAATGCAGGTTTTTCCTTTGCTTCATATCATGTATCAGTTTTTACCTTTGTATCTGAGCGTAGCAATAAATTCACTATAGCAGCATAGATTTAGGATTTAGTTTGCACTAACCTTACCATCCGTGTTCGGTAAATAATCAAATCAAAAGGTCAACAGCATGCTTAAGTCACTATTCTTAGCGGTCGGTTTACTGTTTATAGCTGGTTGCGCAACCACCTATGTAGAGCAATCTCCGACGGAAACACAGCCAGTGAACGGGGTTCAAATTATTCCGTGGTCGCATGACGATACGGTTCCAAGTGAGTTGGTCGACGGCATCAAGCAATCGTTAGAAAATCAACTTCACAATCAGCACCAATATACAAAATCTGATCACCTAACCATTCAATTTAAAATACTGGATGAAAACGACCCGCGCGGATTTTGGTCTACGTGGTGGAAAGGTGAATTTCCCGATGGGGATAAGCAAATGCTCAATGTGGGCGTCATGTACTCCGACCAGCTGGATTCGATCGTCGGGGAAATCGAGGTGGAAGTGGAAGTCAAACCTACAGCCAATGAGGCCGAGCGGCAAAAGACCATGCAAGCCATTGCCAGTCAGATAACCGACTTCACGCTTCAGCACTTTCCGTACAACTCCATTTAGCTGATATTAATAGAGATAACTAATGATTAATCGAGTTGCAATTTGTCTGTTTGCTGTCAGCCTTATCGGCTGCGGACACACACCAAAAAAAATGCTTCATCCTGAACATGGTGCTGTCGGGGTAACAGATGAACACTTTACGAATGACCGGGATAATTGTCTGGCAGAGTTCTTACAGGAATACGAAAAATCTCCGGAAGCGGTCAAAAATGCGAATAGAGAGCGCGCAGTCGAGTTTCTGGATTTAAATGATCTTTCCGCTATGTTGGCTCTGACTGGAGGACTTGCTGCCAACGAAGAAGCGGCACCTTATGTCAGCGCTTGCCTTGAAAAGAAAGGCTGGAAGCAAGCATCATTGGAATAAGAAGCCGACTATTTTTGGCTTTAGATTCCCCATTGAGTTTGAGCGGCCAATGAAAATGTGCGCAACCCCATATTTGGCTGCGCACATTTTATTTCTTAACGTTGCTTATCGATAGAGATTAACTTCGTGAATCGACCACCAATAGTATCCATCACTACCAGATTGCTCAATTCGGACATAACGTGCATTCTGACTACCAAATGGAATATTGGTAATAGTTTCCCCCACACCAGATGCAACGGTTGTCCAGTTAGAGCCGTCATTAGAAACCCTGACCGTAAAGTTCCTCGGGAAATCCATAGCGCTTCTTGTAGTATCGAGCACAATCTTGTTAAACGATTCTGTCTTTGACAGATCGATCTCAAACCACTGACCATTACGCTGTGATTGACCAGTACTCCAACGACTATTTGCGTTGCCATCAATAGCGTTGAATACAAGCTCGTTCTTACTCGATGCGTACATTACCCAATTATCGCGACTTAACTTGGTGCCGCCATTGTCAACTGGATCGTCTGACTGCAAGCCTACATCGAGCTCGTGAATCGACCACCAGTTTCTGCTTTTAGAACCAGTTTGAGTGATACGAATATAACGCACCGAATGATTCGTAAAGTTTATTTCAGTGATACCTGACGATCCTGAACCTGTTGCTACAACTGTATAACTGGAACCGTTGGTAGATGTTGATACGCTATAACCTGCAGGATAATCATTGTTGCTACGGCTGCTATCAAGCACAACTTTGCCAACAGTTTCCACCTCACCAAGATCAAGCTCAAACCACTGCCCGGCTCTTTGAGATTGTCGCGTTGTCCAGCGTGTATTGGCATTATCGTCGATAGCATTGTTGGTATCGCCACTATTTCTTGAAGCCGAGGTGCTAACAGACCCATTAGTCGGCCCACCATCGTCATTATAAACTTTCTCTAAATTCCAAGTAGGCCCTTTAACATTGCAACCTGCAGAACCAATATCCACACGACCCGGGCACCCAGCTTCATCAGCCGCGTCATTGGCAGGACCATGACCACATTGGATGTCGTTATACGGGATACGCCCATTAGTTGAACCAACACCTAATACATTTTTAATATCAGCGCAAATCTGCATGACATTCAGGACACCAATTGGTGTGTCGGCTGACTTCGTATCTAAACCGTGATCAAAATTACTTGAGTCGCAGTAACATTGGCCATCAACTGCATAGCTGTCTTTCCAGTTTGGCCTTGGATTCCATTGAGCAGAAGTCGCGCTTGAAAAAAGACACAACAGTGCTAATGGCATTATTATTTTTCTAATCATATTGACACTCTCTTTTATTAAAACTATTTAGGTACTAATTTTCATGCATGCGAGTCTACTTCTTACGACTGATATCACCTAGTAACGATACGGTTAACTATGCTGAAGTGACATAAACCAATGAAGTTTTATGTCGCAACTGGGAAGGAAATTCGCGCTAGCGGAGGCTAAAGCCGAAAGAGACACAAGGAGCATGCACGTGGATTCTGTCGATCATAAAAGCTCGACACTAGCGTATCTGTAATGACGACGTGGTAAGCACATGGCCAAGCCCCTTATGTAAGGTGTTTATTTTTACGAAACCCTCATCAATCATCACGGACGACCAGTAAACGATATTAATTGTATGCGCATTGCAGAGAGTAAATACATTCTGGGAGTGTAATCAATCACAATGATGATTTCCCAAGTGGACTGATAATTGAAAAGTGCGCTGAAGACAGATATTACATTAGACAAAATAATCCAGCGCCGACCCATTAAAGTTGTCAAGGTTTGGCAGGGCTGCCTGCAAATCGGATTCGCTCAAACCAAACCAGCGACCCAATGGTGCAGCAAACTGTTCGACAGAATGGGTGGGTATCCACCGGCCACCACCGGCATCAAGCGCATGAGCCAGGTTGTATGGCGGCAGCTCACCCAGTATGCGACGCCCTTGCACAGCATCACCGACCACGAAATGGTGATTGCCCCAGCCATGGTCCGTACCATCGCCGTTTACGGCCAGTGTCCGGCCAAAGTCTGACGCGGTGAATAGCGTCACGTCCTGGCTAATACCCAGTTCACGCATCGCATCAACAAACGCGGTAATGCCGGCATCAAGCTGGCGCTGCAGTGGCGGGAGATCAAGCACCTGGTTTGAGTGTGTATCAAAACCCCCAAGCCCAACAAAGAACACCTGCCTGTTAACGTTCAATGCGTCGCGCGCTGCTATAGCCTGAGACACTGCCTTTAACTGATCGCCAAGCGGACCACCGGGAAACGAAGTGGACAGTCCGGCGCTCTGGGACGCCCCAGCATTGTATGCCTCGTTGTTGCGCAGTGCATTGCCCATGGCATTGGCATAGTCGCGCTCCAGCAATTGATCAGCTACGTTTGGGTTCGGCTCAAAATGATCGCGCATCAACGCATACTGTTCCGGGTTTCCCTGCAGCACAGACAGACTGTCGATGGGTGGTGCACCATTGCGACCAATCTGAAATGGACGAGCTGCTTCACCGGTTAGAAACAATGCGTTGGCAGCACTGGTTATTGTGGTAAAGGTGCTGCCTGATGCATTGGCGCCCGATCTCAACACGGCATCCGCGAATTTTCCACCCCACCCAAGACTTGCGCCTTCAGGCGCGCCGGACATCCAGGTTGCCTGCTGATCGTTGTGAGAAAACAAGCGCTTTGGCAACCATGGTTCATCAGCTTCGAAGTCAGCCTGGGTAACTGGCTGCACCAACGGACCCACATTAGCAACAATAGTCGCCTTACCCTGCTCAAACAGCGTGTGCAAACCGCTGAGTTCTTCGGTCAGTGCAAACTGTCTACCATCGAAAGCCGGGTTTAACGGATTCAGTGGCAACAGACGATCTCGCGACCGGGTTGAGCTGCCACCGCCTTGCACATTCGCATAGTTTTGCAGCAGAGATTCTCGCAGTAGTGCATAGCTTGAATACGAACCTTGATCGTAAGGCAGAATGGTGTCGTTACCATCGAGGCCACCGAGCAAGAACACACAGACCAGCGCTTTATACTCAGAGCTTGCGTCGGCAGTTGTTTGCGCAGCAGCCTGAATCGCTGTCATGCTCAGACCTAAGCCAGATAATGAAGCGCAGGTCATTGATGCGGCGCCCAGTCCGCAGGCATGAGTTAAGAATCGTCGTCGTGGCAGCATCATTTTCCTGGTCCTCAAAATTGAACAGTGTATTCGGGGCTAGTCATGACCATCAGCACGGCGTGCATGACACGCTGTCGGCGTCCGTCGTAATCAGGTTGTTGCGGATTGCTCAGAGGCACGGTGTTAATAAAGTCAGCAATGCGTTGCCGGGTGGCTGGTCGTAGCATGCCTGCTGCAAACACACGATTTAACCTGTCTACCAACGCATCGGGCGAGTCAGCCAGAGCCGACTCGTCGGTGTAGTTCGGGTTGAAGCTTGAAGCGACATCCGGATTGCTGTTGCTCATCGCATCAGCGAACACAAAGCGACGCATAAAGTTAGCAAAACCGGGCACCGAGCTAGCACTGACTAACTGCAGCTCAGGCATCGTCAATCCGGCAGCACCTGTTTCAGTGCCGGGTGCGATGTAGCCTGGTCGATAAAAATTAAATACCGACGGTGAGCGAAATGGTGACTGCGCCAACGAATCAGCAGCGCAGGTGTACCATAGCGCAGGCACATGACGCACCGTGAGTGTTTGTGCATCATAGGCGCGTGCCCAATGCGTAAAGCGCAATACGGGTTCGCGCAGTTTGCCGGATTGAGGGTTTGCACCTGGCTCGGCTATGGCTTCATCATCAAACAAAATGGCCGCGATGGTTGCGGCTAAATCACCACGACGACCTGCACCAACGACACTGTTATCGGGCAGCGTAAAGCGCCCCTGTGCAAACGCACTGGCAACACGCTGGATATAACCCGGAGATGGGTGGCCGCTAACAAACCGCTGAATTAACTGACGCGAGATAAACGGAGGTGTGTTTGGATGCGCCATTAGTGCATCCAGTGCCATGGTGATACTGTCTTCACCGTCGGTACCTGCCGGAATGGTGATGTCAAGAAACTGCTTGTCCCGGTTCTCGTGGTGCTCCGGAAAAAACACCATGGGGCTGGACAGTGCCGCGCTGGATATCGGCACGAACCCAGGCTCAAAGCCGGCAAGTGCGAAGCTCATGCCGGTGAACACACGAGCAAGCCCTGATACGTCGCGGTTCGAATACGTTTCGATCGGCTCGCCATTTTGCATGCGGGGCTGACCTGCCGAATCGAGTTCAACCAGGCCGATGGTAAAAAGCTGCATCAACTCCCGAGCATAATTTTCATCGGGCATTCGGTTGCTTTCATCATCGCCTTTGCGATTCTGCATATACGTCAGGTATTCACCCATAGCAGTTGAGTAGGTAACGTCTTCGAGCAGATCACGATAGTTACCAAGCGCGTGACGAGACAAAATATCCTGATAAGCGGCCACCGACGTGGGTCGGTCAAACAATAAGGTGCTCTGCGCGTTCGAAATCACCAGAATCTGCGACAACGCATACATCATGCGCTGACGCAATTGGTCCGGTGCACTGATTGCGTGCTGCCAGAAAACAAAGTTTGGCGTGGTGCGACCCTGAAATGTCGGTTCTCCCGATGGGTCTGCGGCACCGGGTTGTTGCAGTTCTGCCCTGACAGCATCGAGGTAGGTACTGGTCGGCTTACGCAGTTCATCCAAAAACCAGTCAGATGCCGAGCTGCCGGTTAGCCGATTAATATCATTTGCGGTAGCACCGAAGGTTGCGCGTGAAAGAAACCGGGAGGTTGACTCGGTTGTACTAAATACTTCAGAGCTTTCGGTGCCCGTTCCGGTAATGCGAACATTATCCAGATAGACACCACCACTGGGTTGCTGCGAATACTGTTGCCACCATATACCTGAGAGAGACGCCTGCGCACCCAGATCATCCAATGAAATTGATTCAGTCTGCCATTGATTCGCTGTTACTGAGAAGATTAGCTGTGAATCATCTCCAGCGATGAATGGACTCGCTTGTACGGCAATGTCAGTACTGTTTTCGCTGTAAATCGAAAATTCCAGGAACCCCGCTGCGGGTAAACTGATGGCAGGATCAAAACGCAGATAGATTCCCTCCCATCCATTCATCTCGCCGTAAAGCGAATAATTACCCTCAAATACCTGTTCGGTTGCTGAAGGGTTAGTGGTGGTCCATGACCAGTTCAAAACCCCGGTAGCTAAACCGTCCTGATAAATCGGGATCGCCGATGGTGCTTCGGTCGCGGCACGTGTATGGCAGGACACGCTCCACGCAAACAGCACAATGGCCATTAACGAGAACGCTGATTTGCCGCGGAACGATGTAGGTAATTGATTCATATCGTTTTAAGTTTACTCGGTAGTAAAACCTGATGCATCTAAGACTAATTGCAGAATGCTTGTGCATTCAGTACGACACAAGGTCGTTTACCGGTCGCTAACCGGTCGACTATCGATCGATATATCGTGTATTCTTAAATACACAAAAAGCGCTTAGCTAAATCGCAAAACCAGATAGATAACGTTTTAGTCATCATCTGTGAAGGCTCCGGTTTCCAGGCGATGCTTTCAGAATGGTTGGGCTAATACGTTCGGATGTTAATGCCTGTACCAGATGGCTTTAAGCTTGAGTTAAACTTTACCCGGTACCTTTACGGGCAACAATCAACTACTTTTGACCAGTATTAGAAGTTGTTACAGATGTTAGATCAGTATCAGGCACTTGCTGCGGGCTTTGAATTGGCTGCTCCACCCATAGCCGGTGGTCAGTCGCTGGTATACAAGGCACTACACAGTGCTACTGGCAATGCCGTTGCATTGAAGGTGTTTAACAGCCACGTTGATCAACAGCAAATCCTACGCGAAGCCGCTTCTCTGGCGGCGATCAAACACAACAATATCGCCACTTTTATTGCGGCAGGCTACATAGGCAAGCAACCTTACGTCGCGACTCAGTGGATTGATGGCGTACGATTGTGTGACTATGAAATCGACAGTCGACCGCTTGGAAACGAATGCGCGTGGCAAATTATAAAGCGCATTGGGTCAGCACTTTGCACATTGCATGATCGAAAAATAGTTCATGGTGACCTGTCGCCGGCAAACATTATTATAAAGCCAGATGGAACACCGGTATTAATCGATTTTGGTTTAGGCGTTCATACCGCAGACCAAACGACAGTGACTGGTACCGTGCTTGGTGGTACACCGCGCTATATCGCTCCGGAAATTATTTTGGGTGAAGCTGCTAATACGGCTTCAGACCAATATACATTAGCCATCATTTTCTATGAGCTACTAAGCGGCTGCTGGCCTTTCGCCAATGTAAACGACCCGATGCAGCTCAACGCCGCCAGAGCGCTTCATCATCAACTCTATACCGCACCTGTCCTGTTATCGGAATTAGACCCCACGTTTGATTCTCGACTGGATAACCTGTTTTCCACTGCACTGCATAAACAGCCGGGTAATCGCTATGCCGATGTGCATTCACTATTAGGCGAACTTGCATCCGTGAATGGTCTGAATTCAACAGAAGGATTTTCCGGTTCGGCTGCTACAACAAAACGAAAACGGGTTGTTCACACTAACATTAACGATCGCAAGATCGCCATACTAACGACCTGTCTTACCCTGAGTTTGGCAACAGCCGCTACCGTATGGGCATTTCAGTTCGATTCAGACAACACAGTAACAGCACGAATGAGCTCATCGAAAAACGCTGCCGTTGCTCCAGCAGAGGCAAAAACGTCTGACAATCTTTCTGATAAACCGTCAGACAATCTTTGCAACCTGATGCCTAACAGTGAATTTGATCATCCGCTATCGGACAATTTTTATCGCGATGCCAATAACCCCGAAGTGGTTGTCATTATCAACGACAAGCAAATCTCCACCTCTCCGGTGCTGCAGGTTGGCAACACAGGCGAATACGGACTGTACGGGCAGATCATTCCAATTGATTCAAACAATCAATATCAGTTTAAAGCCAGTGTTTTCCTTGATGGTCATGTTGAAAAGGCCGAGTTGGTGGTTGAATGGCTCGACAGCGCCTGGCAGCAAATGCCCGATGCTGGCATAAGAATGAGTATTACAGATTACGGCTACAATGACATTGCGACGTTAAACATCAAGCCACCGGAATCTGCTCATTATGCTGTACCAACGGTATTCAAAAACGCATCCACTGGCGAAGTAAAAGTCGACAACCTTGTTTTTTCAGTGATCGGCGAACGATGTTAATGACGGTGCCAGCGTAGTCAATGACAAAAGCACTGGGAAATCTGAGGCTTTGCGATGGTAAGCAAACCACCGAAACCACTCATACCAGCGCCATGCGTTTTGCGTCTCTGGTGCTCAGTAGCGACTTAACGCAATCACACAGTGTAAGTTGGTTAATTGATCGAACACGAATAATCGGTCGGGCCTCGGCCGATATCGAACTGCAGGTCAGTGTATTGTCCAGACAGCACGCGAAGGTCAGTCTGATAGACGAAGTGTGCCAGATTCAGGATTTAAACAGTCGAAACGGGACAGCACTTAACGGACAAATGTTAGCCACTGAACCGCACATTCTGAGGCACGGCGATACTGTTGTGTTAGCCGGGGAAGTGGAAATGCGCTTTCACGATCCAAACGCTACGCCGTTTGCTCCCCGCCTTGGTGCGCTGCGAGGACTGTGGATTGATCCAGACACTGACGATGTCTGGATTGATGCGAACCGTCTGATGCCAGCGTTGTCAGCAAAGCAATCGGTACTGTTGCAACTGGTAGCTGATGCTAATGGCAATCTGGTAACCCGCGATACAATCGCCAAACATGTTTGGCCCAATGCGGCTCCTGACTATATCAACAACGATGCCATTGACAGTTTGATCAAACGCCTGCGCAAACGATTAAGCTGTTTGGAAAACGGCTATCCGTTGTTGGAAATTGTTCGCGGCAGAGGTGTTCGCCTGGATAAACGGCGAACCAACGGCGCCAATACACATCGCATGTGATCGTGAAGGATAACTCAACCATCAGTTAAGACTTCTCGCATTCTCTACTAACATCCTGAACAACCGGCGCAAGACATCGATAAAGCCGCTCCATTGCATCGACCATTTTCTCTATCGCGCGAGGCCAAGTCTGATCATCTGACCAGCCACCCTTTACAGAATAGCTAATTCGACAAGCTCGCTTGTCATTCAATTGTTGCCAAGATATATGTCGAATTTACATTAGAAAGGATTCAAATGTGGGGTTACTAAAGTCTAACTTTCAAATGCATATGCATCTGCAGTGATTACAGTTTCCATCAATGCGCCGGCCTTCGATTGTAAACGCTGCGAAAATCGCAGCGCTTTAGATCTCTGTTCAACAGGCCAATCTTAACCACCTTCGGAGCGTTTCATTTTTTGATGCTCCTCTTCAACAAGCCCGATTTTCCAGTAACCAGAAATGTAATTATCTGCGCGCTGTAAATTGTCCCTTTTAGCCAGCAACATTCGCAGTTTTTTCATAACGCCTGATTCACCGGCTATACAGGTCTGAATTCTTCCCGTTGGCCAATCCAGATCACGCAAAAACGCTTCTTGCGCGTCAGACGCCACATGCGGGTCCGGATGCACCAACCAATGCATCGCCACACCTTTCGGGGCGTTGATTAACTGTTGGTCTTCGGCAGATGTGGTTTCAAATATTGCAATACCTTTGGCATCTCGTGGCATTGCTTCAAGTGTTGCTGCTGCAACTGGTAACGCTGAAAGATCAGCTGCAACAACATACCAGTCGGCATCGAAGTGATCGACCTTCGGCATGCTGGGACCAGCAAAGCC
>CALIMV010000436.1 GCA_938045275.1 uncultured Granulosicoccaceae bacterium | reverse complement strand
GAAGGGTTTCCTCCTTCAAGTCGGCAAGTGTGCTTGCGCCACCGATAATTCCCGCATTGTTAACCAAACAAGACACCCGACCAAGTTGCTCGTCGCACAATGTGAAAAGCGATTTAACGGCATCTGAATCAGAAACATCTGCTTGAACCGCAATAGCGCGTACACCAGCTGCTTCACAATGTCGGACTGTCTCTTTAGCGCCAAGCTCATCTGATCGGTAATTTACGCATACATCGTAACCAGCAGTTGCAAATGCTCGAGCAACTGCTGAACCTATGCCCTTGCTGGCACCGGTAACAATAACGATCGGCCGGTTGCGTTTCCCATTATTCATTATAAATTACCTGTCAGTGTCAATTACTCTTTACGCATTTTAGTTGTTCATCGTCCGATTTTCATTTTTAACTGAAAATGTCTTATGGGCATGAACTTCTGCATGGCCGGTTTAGTGCCTAACCCAAACAACACTAAACCGGCATCACAAATTGCCAACGTTGATTCGTTTCTCACCCATATAGTCCGTCAACTCAGAAAGTAGCTGTTAACGGCAACCGGAGTCGCATCAATAAGGGCGTGAACTCAATGTTAGCTCATGTGCAATTTTGCATTATTAAAGCGTTACAGTGATTCGCAAAAAGTTTGCAGGAATGGATATCGTGCCTGATTCCGTGCTCTGATTTTGACTGGTGAACAAGGTGTTCAGTTCGTTTTCAAGATCTGAAGCCTGGCCATTTTTCTCAGCCGCTTCAAATGCGTTCATTGTCGGCCCATAGTAATTCTTGAAATGACTGACAAATTCAGCGGTTGAGATATTGCCTGAGAAGGTGAAGGTGTCTTGCGTGAACGCTATCTGACTTTTTTTCGCACCCGCGGCCTCGAATCGTTCGACTACTTGTTCCTCGACGCCCCATGTCATTGGGCTTACGAAACCTTCCGGAGGAGGGGGAGTATATGCTGCACATGTTTTTAATATCTGAGCGACAAGGGTTGGGTCATTCGGTATCCAGTTTCCCATAACAACTCGTCCGCCTGTGCGTGTAACTCGAACCATCTCCTTTGCTACGTCAAAAGGATTTGGTGCAAACATGGCGCCAAATATCGATACGACAAGATCAAATGAGTCATCAGCATGCTCGTTTAAATCAGAGGCGTCGCCTTGCTGAAAACGACAATTTTCGAGGGTTTCGTCTTGAGCACGCCGATTACCAGCCGCAACCAGATTACTCGCAATATCAACTCCCAACACGTTTGCTCCGAGTCTTGCTGCTGGGAGAGCTGTAGTGCCGTCACCACAACCCAAATCCATTACATCCATGTTTTGTTGAACGTTGATTTTGTTAATCAGTTGTGTTCCGCTTTCGCGCATAGTTTCCGCAATTTTCGTAAAATCGCCTTTTTCCCATAGTGCCTTGTTAGCGTTCATAATATGTACTCTTTTAGTTGAATGTGAAAAAACAGTATTCGACGGGCAACGGTCTGGTTGTCGAACAAATTCTGCTCTTGTTGTGTTGCGGCTTACCCGTTGAAAACAAGTATGGGAGTGGTAAGTTTCAACTGAACTTCAGGAGGTGATGTGTTTTGTTTCGATTGTTGCAGTGGAAAACAACAGTCAAGATATTCACTGAAATAATGTTTGATTTCTACTTGCCGTAAGCATCAAACGGGTGTGATAAAAAAATTGAGTAGCGAGGAATGTAGCTGCCAGGTAATTTTTCGTAAAAGCACGGGAGCAGTGCAAGCTGTGTTGCTGGGTTAAATCTTCATTTTTACTTAAAGCCGCTAATCTGTTTTTTATTAGCCGTCTGCTGGGTCAAATATATAGCCTAGTCCGCGTACCGTTCGAATTATTTCTGGTTTTGTCGGATTGACTTCCAGCTTACGTCTTAATCGTAATATCCTGATGTCAATGCTTCGGTCATAAGGGTCCCATTCGCGATCACTTGCCATTTCCATCAATTGATCACGATTTAACACTCGGCCGCGAGATTTAACGAATAGTTTTAGCAAGTTGAATTCCATTGCCGTAAGCGAAATTTCCTGTCCGTCACGACCAAATAATTTGGTGCTGGATAGATCAAGCTCCATGCCTGAGAACCGTACGCTTGAAGCGTTGTCTATATTGACAGCGTCCAGCGTCGCTTCGGTTTTACCTGCCCGGCGCAAAACCGATTTGACTCGCGCTTCAAGCTCCCGAAGATCTACCGGCTTTCCTAGATAGTCGTCAGCTCCCATTTCAAGGCCGATCACTTTGTCAATTGGCTCTCCGGCGGCTGTTAGCATTATGATCGCAATATCTCTTTCTATACAAAGGCGCCGCAATATACTAAGACCGTCTTCGCCAGGCATATTAATGTCCAGTAAAATCAGATCGAACTTCATGTCTGATGCAAGATGCTGGTCGAGGGCTTGCCCGCTATCAGCTAGCGTTACTTTGAACTCGCGCTTACTGAGATACTTGCCAACCATTTCGCGAAGGTCGGTTTCATCATCACAGATCAGTATATGAGATTGCTGTTTCATGTTTGAACCTCGTTGTTGTCGGCGTATTGGCTTATCTTCTTGGATTGTATTAACTTTCGAAATTCATTCGGTGAAACCGGTTTTTCAATTATCGTATGACGGGCCTTTTCTCGAATGGATTTTGCATCATCGCTGATACCATCACCTGTAATAAAAACAAAGTTGTCCGATAAATAGGGCCATTTGCTTTCTATTTCAGATAGCATCGCCAAACCTCCCATCCCCGGCATTCTGAGATCGCAGAGAATGAGCTCGAATGATCTGTCAGTACTTAATACCTCCAAACCGGATTCAGCATCGGTAACTGCAACTACTGCTACGCCCATGCTTGTTAGCAATTTTTGCATCATGTCTGATACATCGGGTTCATCCTCTATGAGCAGTGCTCTAACAGCGTTAATAGCCAGCGATTGGGGTTGTTGTTCGGCATGATTGGGTATTTCGGTGCAGATTGGCAAACTGATTTTAAAAGTAGCGCCTCCCATTTCGCTGTCCGACACTGATAAGTCTCCACCGTGTGAGTTGATAATTCGGTGACTAAGGGCAAGACCGACTCCGGTACCCTCGCCAACGGCCTTGGTGGTGAAAAAAGGTTCGAATATTCTGAGTTTTTGATCTTCAGCTATTCCGGGCCCGTTGTCAGAAACGTACACTACAACCTGGTCGGTTAATGAATCATAGGCTGTTGTTATCTTTAATACCGGTGTGGGGTATTCGCGAAAGTCATCGACATTGTTGAGCGCGTGTTCGGCATTGATCATGAGATTAATAAACACTTGTATCACTTGATCTTCGTCGATCGACACATAAGGTAGATTTTCAGCCAAGTGCAAGTCGACCTTCACGCCACTTTTTCGCATACCGTAAGATGAAATTTCCAAAGCAAGCTCGATAATTTCATTAATGTTGAATTGCTCAAGCTGTATCGGTTTCTGACGAGCCAAAGCCAAGAATGTTTTAACGATTTTCGCGCACCTTTCTGCAGACAGACTTATTTTTTCTAATCCCTCAAGCACGTCGGCGTCAGACACTTCTTCTTTTAACATCATGGCATGCCCGAGAACCACCGATAAAGGATTGTTTAGCTCGTGTGCAACTCCCGCAAGCAGCTGACCTAGTGCGGCAAGTTTCTCGTTTTGAAAAGCTGCCTCTCGCCTTTTTAATAACTCCAGTTCGTTTGCACGCTGTTCAGTAACATCTCGCCAGGTAATAACGAATCCGCCGTCGCTGGTGTATCTTCTTGATACAGAAAACGAGCGATTATCGGCGAGTTCGAAATCGTACTTTGCGGAGACCGGCTCGTCGACAATATTTGGCCATCCCGCTGCAAGTGGTTCATGATTTTTATTCTTCGAATGCTTAATAAGGTCTAAGTTGTGCGCACCTTTTTTTACCGCATCATCGATCGGCTGGTTAACGTCTTTATAATGCTGGTTTGCCATGACGAGCTGATGCTTGGAATCGAATAAAACGAAGCCTTGATCCAGTGCTTCGATCGCATCTAAAAGACGCTGATTAGTTTGTACTATTTCGTTTCTCTGCGCGTGCAGTTGAGTCATATCCTCTATCGACATGACAACTGCGGGCTCATCCTGATATTCAATAGTTCGTGCCGAAACTCTTGTCGGAAAAAGATGGCCGCTCTGGTGCAACATGGTATCGTCTCGATCATCCACGCGCGCGGTGGCCAACAGGTCGGCCAACAGGTCGGCGTAGTCCACTGGCTTTTGAAAAATGGCCTTGATATTCGACAACTCTCCAAATGACTCTCGCCAGGCGGGTGTGCGATAAAGAATTTTTCCATCGTTTAAACGAAATAGAACGATGCGCGAAGCACAGGCGTCGAGTATGTCGCGCAATAGATCATCGGCATGCTCAATAATGTCGTGCGCTTGACGCTGATCGGTAATATCAGTTTCGGTTAAAACAAAACCGCCACTGTCGATCGGGTGTAACCCCATCCGGTACCATCGGTTGCCAGGATTGCTGGTTTCAAGCGACATTTCAGTGTTTATGCCACTGGTTAAATGCGAGTCTAGTTTTTCGAGATCGCCACGGAGTCTCGAACGTTGTGCCTCGACCAAAAACAGCGACCATGTAAAACCTGGTTCTAAAAAACGTACTAAATCCGGGTGAAGCTGTTTGAATGCGGTATTGCAGTAAACAAGCTCGTCTTGATCATCAAAAAGCGCAAAGCCCTCTGAAACTTTTTCAAGTCCGGCCCGCATCCAGTTCAGGCTGACATCGTTATTTGATGAAATTGTCATGGAATATTCAACCCCTGCACAATTATGCCCAATCATTCGTGCTTGCTGCCGTCAATTTTGTTTCGAATTGGTTTCAAGGTAGAAGAGAAATGTTTCAATTGTTTCAGAGGCCACAACGTGGTTTAATCTGAGCCAGAAGTTAGGATATTGTGTGTATTGAAGGGAGGGGATGTTATGGCCGCCCAAAGTCTGTATGAAAAATACGGCGGTTTTGGAAAATTAAACAAAATCGTGATGGCCTTTTACGATCGGCTACTCGATTCTGACGACTTAGGACCCTATTTTGACGAGATAGACATGTCTCGCCTGATCGACCATCAAACCAAGTTTATAGCCAGCCAATTGGGTGGTCCTGCATCCTTTACTGACGAGCAACTAGGCAAAGCACATGCCTCGCTCTCGGTTACTCATTCTCACTTTGATGAGTTGAAGCGAATCCTTCAAACTACGCTCAGCGAACATGGCTTTGAAGAACACGATTCCGATCTTGTCATGGACGCGGTTGAATCGAAGCGTGCAGTGATCGTTCAGGGAGTTGTCTAGTTAGATGTCAATAGAAGCCATCAATGAGCAACTGCTACGATCAGTTGGTGTCGGCATTGCGTTGTTCCACCGAGACCAACTGAAACTTGAGTTTTTCAACAAGGTGTTTGAGTCCTGGTTTGAAGACTGTAGCGAAGGCGAAAGCATCAGCAGCGTTTTTCCAACGCTTGAAATCGACAATATGCTAAAGAGAGTTGAGGCGGATGGCCAATATTCCACTGAGCTGAAATTTAAAAAGAAACGTCGCACCATAGTGGTAGCGCAGGTGTTTTCTGAAGCCGTAATAGGCACACAGCGATTACTGGTTCTTGAATGCCAGAACATCACTCGAATTCGTGAACTTGAATCCATGATCGAAAGCTATTCAAGCATGGTGGAACGCAATGCCAGATCTTTACAGAGAGAAAAAGATCAAGTCGAAAAACTGTTACTCAACATAATGCCAAGAGCTGCCTATGAGGAGTATCGGGATTTTGGGGTTGTGGCGCCGCAACGCCTTGAGTCGGTTTCTGTGCTGGTGCTTGGTTTTGTAAATTTCGACGAAAATGTTGAAAAGCTGCCCCCGGCCACATTGGTCAGTGAACTGAACGAGTTGTACAGTTCCTTCGATCGCATTGGTGAACAACTGGAGTGCGAACGCATTCGCTCTACCGGTGGCTCTTACCGATGCATGGCAGGAATGCAAGACTCGGATATGGATCATCTTCAAGCAGTTGCTACTGCGGCCACCCGTTTTGTACGCTATTTAAATCGTCGCAATGAAAGCGCCGACACGCTCTGGCTGTGCCGTATAGGCATTGGCTCTGGGTCTGTAGTGGGGTCTGTAGTGGGTAACCAAAAATACGTTTATGATATTTTTGGACGTGCTGTTAATGCAGCGATAAAGGCACGCTCATTGGCCCGAGACATGGAAGTGCTGATTCATGATCAGAGCCAGCCAAAACTTGACGGCTCGATGCGACCAACCGAACCACAATCGAGTGATGCCCGCAAGGAGGGACTTGTTGCTCTGATTGAAGCCTGATTTGTGTTTCCAATACTGTCTAACTAGCCACTCTGGAATCACTTCCTTGTAAGGAACAGATTGTGTCGCAAGCCGAGGCCGTGTTGTTTTATTAATTGTGCTCAAAGTTCAAATGAGCGTATATTTGCTTCTGTCCAGTTATTGACCTGCAATAGAAATATTTCCGAAGCAGATTCTTGTTCCAGCTCTTCAAAATCGTCTTCTGGGAAACTGGAAACCATACGGTTAATAATGTCGATATCGGTTTCATTAGTCACTGTGTATTCTTTTGAATCGAACATGTTTTTACTCCTGATTAAGTTAGTTTTTATGCTGTTTAATTGGTAGGGGCAGTATTAATCAGTCATGTTTCAATACGTTGTCTGTTGATCAGTAAATTTGTTTCAAATATTTCAATTAACGAAAAAGCGAGATGCAACAGTGCGCAAAGATTAATGGCTTTGTTTTGCCCCTGAGTCTAGAAATTCAACAACGTATGTGTCGAATGGCCTCGTGGATGAGACCACGAAGGCGGTATGGGTCCGCTATTGACCTGTGACTCTATCTCGTACTCTATGCCTTTGTTGTTCAGTAGCGACATCAGCCTACCGTCGTCATAGGCTTTTAAAGTCTTGGTATAGCCACCTAAGTATTCACCACCAACAAATACTTGAGGAATAGTGGAAGAGGAGACACGTTCCATTAATGCGTGGCGTATTTTCTGTCCACTATAGTTATCCTTAAATTTGACGCTATCGAGATGAATGAAGCCACAGTTAACGTTCATGCTGTTGAATAGCGCTTCCACAGACCAGCAGAACTCGCACAACTCTAATGAAAAAATAATGACCTGTTCTTCTTGCTCGCTCAGAATGCTATCGATTAGATCGTGAGCTGGTTCGTTGCCATTAGCGACAAAAGGAATTGTCAGTATCGGAATCTGTTTCGTCTTATCAACTTGTGTTGAAGCTGTTTCGTTAATCAATGTCCTTCTCCTTTAATTATCAGATTAGTCTGTGTTGAGTTTCAACAGTCTCAGCTCGTTCGACCTGATCAGACCGGTTGAGAAGGAGTATTGAGCGTGAAGGTTTCGACAATATTTCCCTAGTCGATTCTTCTCGTTTCAATTGTTTCAATCGACCCGCCGTACCCAATTTCTGCATTCGTTATCGAATTTTTGAAGTCACCGATAACAATTGAAACAAACAAAATACTTGGCAGAAACGGATGTGAAACCAATGCCGTTGATACTGATGCCATCCAATACACAGCTATTAACGGGAGAACGGCCATGACTCCAATTGAAAACACTTATTTGAAAAACGGAATCAATCAGCAGGAGATTCATTTTTATCCCCAGTATCGCTTCAGGATGGAAAAAACCTTTAGGCAAATAAAGTCTAATCGTCACGATTAGCAGGATTAACGACAATGAACCAGAGACAAGCTCAGTCAATTCACGACAAACCGAGTGATGATGAAGTCATCGCTTTGCATTGCTCAGGTGGAAATACGGCGCAGTGGCGCACATTAAAATTAGCGCTTGGGCCTAAGATCACCTTACATACGCCGGAGCATTTTGGGGTATCGCCTGACCGATCATGGTCGGATAACGAGCCACTGTCACTGGCAGCTGAAGCAGAACAGACTCTTAACCTGATCGATAATTCGCAAAGCGCGATACATTTGGTTGGGCATTCTTATGGTGGCGCATTGGCATTACACATAGCGCTCAGGCGACCCATGCGTATCGCTAGCGTCTCACTCTATGAGCCTTGTGCCTTCCATCTTTTTTCGCAGTTGGGTGAATCGGCTGCTACGGCCAGGATAGAAATCAGTGCTATTGCTACCTACGTATGCGATCAAATCAATGCAGGCAACTATCGGAGCGCCATGGCTGAATTCGTGGACTATTGGAATGGTGATGGTGCATGGAACGCAATGCAGCCTGAACACAGGAATTATCTTGTGCAATGGGCACCGAATGCCAACTTTGCTTTCGATGCACTAATTAATGAGGATACAAAACTTGGCGCATATGAAATTCTTCATACGCCCGTTTATCTATTGCAAGGGCAAGACTCACCACTATCAGTTCACACGGTGTCAGATGCACTGTTATCGCTGTTGCCCAACTGCAGGAAACACACCCTTGAAGGATTAGGGCATATGGGGCCGCTTACTCATCGGGCCAAAGTAG
Source organism: uncultured Granulosicoccaceae bacterium (assembly GCA_938045275.1). Classification (GTDB taxonomy): domain Bacteria; phylum Pseudomonadota; class Gammaproteobacteria; order Granulosicoccales; family Granulosicoccaceae; genus Granulosicoccus. The sequence goes on along the minus strand of CALIMV010000436.1, from coordinate 1,591 downwards.
CATCTCTGATTACGCAACATGTTTATTCGCAGGCAATGACAACAGTACTGCCATCATGCGAGTCGGAATTAGTCGATCAGGATTATATGGCTGCGTAACACGCAATAATTATTTCCTGTAACAACTGAAACAGAATTCGGAGTAAATAGAAATAGGGTAGCAACAAGCAACAACGATACTGGTGGCGAGTTAAAGATACGGACTCAACAGTAACAGTGCTAAACCAAAAGCAATGTCACCGACGTTAATACATATCACTAAACAACACAGGATAGAACAATGAATCAAACAGAATTTAAAAATGAAAATGCGAACAACGGCGTTAATGTCGAGGCGCTGCTCGGCGCACGAGAAGCGCTATCGGCAGCGCCAGCTGCTGCGCGGTTTCAATGGCGCGCAGCATGCGACTGGGTTAACGGTACTCATAGCCGAACGCGAATTCAGGAATTTTTCGGGCTGGGTGAGGAGCAAAAGCACAAAACCACAACAACTTTTGACACTGACCATCCCGAGATATTCGCATCGGCGGACAACGGCCCAACACCGGTGGAGTATATTTTGGTTGGTCTGGCTGGTTGTTTAACAGCAGGCGTTGCAGCCGTTGCGCAAAATCGCAATATCCAACTAAGGGCAGTTAGAGCTGAATTGTCTGGCGATATGGATGTGCAAGGTATTCTTGGCATAGACGGTGATGTACGTAACGGCTTTGAAAACATCGTAGTAAAGTTCGACATCGATGCAGATGCCTCTCATGCCGACATTGAAGCTTTGGTGGCGCAGTCGCAAAAGCGTTCAGCTGTGTTTGATATTATCGCCAACCCTACTGAAGTGTCAGTTGTAGTCGCATGAAATCCGCTTTTCCATTGAGCGCGAGGAGCGTAGCTGGCACTGTGACGACTGTTGTCATTGGTGCCGGCCATGCCGGGTTATCTGTAAGCCGCTGTTTGACCGAGAGATCAATTGATCATGTCGTGCTAGAGCGTGGACAGATTGCTAACGCCTGGCGAAATGAACGCTGGGACTCACTGAGACTTTTAACACCGAATTGGCAGAACAAACTGCCTGGCTTTTGTTACGACGGTGATGATCCTGATGGGTTCATGAATATGAAACAGATAACGACGTTTATTAGCACTTATGCTGAACGAATATCAGCACCCGTTATCTCAGGTATAACCGTACTGTCGGTAACAAAAACAGAATTTGGATACCGAGTGATAACAGACAACGGTGAATGGTGCTGCCGCAGTGTGGTTTTGGCGACCGGGGTGTGCAATAAACCGTCGGTACCTATGCTTGCAACAAAGTTAGCATCATCGGTTCGTTCAATGACTGCAATGAGCTATCGAAATCCCTCGCAATTGCATTCTGGTGGTGTATTAGTTGTAGGAGCTTCTGCCACAGGTTTGCAGCTCGCACAAGAGATTCAACGATCTGGCCGGAGCGTTACCTTAGCCGTCGGTGAACACGTTCGCATGCCGAGAATGTATCGTGGCCGCGATATTCAATGGTGGATGGATGCTGCTGGTGTGCTGGACCGAAAAATCACTGATGAAGAAGATGTGAACAGGGCACGTAGAGTACCGTCTCC
>CALIMV010000435.1 GCA_938045275.1 uncultured Granulosicoccaceae bacterium | reverse complement strand
CTGTCGAAAGCAAATTTAGACGACGCTAATCTATCCAAGGCAACACTTCGAAATATGAATCTTTCCGGTGCCAACCTTTCTAATGCCAACCTATCACAAGCTAATCTTTGGCACGCCGACTTGTCAGGAGCTAATTTGGCCGGTGCGGATTTATCCGGCGCCTATTTTGAAAACGCCAGTAACCTGACTCAAGAAGCACTCGATAACGCCTGCGGAAATGAGAAAACGAAGTTGCCTGAGGGGCTTACTATAAAAGTGTGCGTAAATGAGTAAGCCTGATTCTTCAATCAGTGGGTAAATTAACTAAGAGCATAGTTTTTAAGATATCGGTCGGCAACTGAATTGTTGCCGACCATTGGTAATTACCACCTTACTGCGGATAACAGTCAGTTAGGTGCATGCAAGTCGGTATTGTATTGTTGTCCCGTTGCCGGATTCACAGCAACCGCATTTTTCACGGCATCGGGTACCACGTCTCGTTTATCTATGATGCGTTCAAAACCGATTCCTGCAGGACAGTACGCGTGTTGCGGATTTTGATACGGAAAATCCACATTCCCTCGTGGGCAACCATTACCGCTGGCATCAGGACGTTGTCTGCCAAATACAAACGGCTGGTTGCTTTCGCCTCTGGCAAAAGCCGGGTCTGGATAACGAAACTGCTGGCCTTCTATATCGAACGCCCCCGTAACCGCTCCTATTACCCCGGTTTGTACATTTTCCCAGCTCCACATGTTGGTGTTGCCATCAAACCCATTGGTGATTCGTTGCAAAATACCTTCGCTGCATTGCCCGTCGACCACTTCCGCTCCATTGTCAGCGCCAAAAGCATCGGTACAAAATTCATCCTGCTCTCGTGAGCTGGAATTGTTATAGATATTGAAGCTTTTAAAATTAATAGCTCGCAGAGCACCTTTAAACGGTGAATTAATACTGAACGGTGAATGGACTTGATCGGTGCCGTCAATGTATGCACCTCGACAAAACTCAAGGTTCTGATCAGCAAAGCGCCCACATTCATCGATGGTATAACGAACCCGACCATTACCAATACGGTTGCCGTTTGCATCTGTGTCAACTGCGTGAACCCTGGGCACATCTTTCACAATGTAATAAGGATTAAATTCAAACGACACATTGCCCGGTCCTTTGACTGAATGAATTTGATGCCAAAGATCCATTTCATCCATGTATTCAGCATTGCCACGAATAAAACTGCCTCGACCAGGGTGTACACAGGAGAACCCACGGTCGTTTAGTTGGATATCTGGTTTGACTGGAAAGGTTTGCATCGCCGGCATGACCGTGTTCACGCCATCAAAACCAAGAACATTAGCGCTATAAAAAAGATCATTGTCTTCTGGCGTACTACCTAAGCAGCCATTTCGAAACCTGTCCGGTGCGCCGTAAGGCAACATGGTTTTAATGGAGGCCAATGTACGTATTTGACGGTTATTAACAACACCTGGATCATCATCACATGCGACGGTTAAAAAGTACTCATGCAAGTGGTTGGACAACGCGTCCTCGGAGTAAGAGCCTTGATGGATTTTAGAAATAAAATCGCAGTTAAATCCAGCGTCGTACATGGCTGCATTACTATTGGCTGTGTTGCCAATAGCTGCTCTGAATCGAGTGACAGTGACCTTGTGTCCAAAATGATCTTCATGCCTATGGCCATCAAGTTGCTCCATTGCATAACCAAATGCCGGCCACCCACCTGAGTACTCAAACAACCAGGCCGGCGCTTCACTGGGATCATCGCCGTGCTCATGACCAAATACACAACCTTCGCCAGTTTCAGGATGAATCACGCCTGCTGGGTGCCATGTTGGATAAGCCTTGTTATCCGCTCCCTTAACCCAGTAGCTGTCGTGCAACTCAATACACGCAGTAGACAAGGTATTAACCACACCAAGTTTAGAGGACCAATCGCCAAACCCGATAGCAGTTGCCAATCCAGAATTCTGGCCTGTTAGCAGATCACCTGCCGTGGTTGTACGCGGCTGTGTTTCCGACGGATCTGGGTCCGGATCAGGATCAGGATCCGGATCTGGGTCTGGGTCTGGGTCTGGGTCTGGATCTGGATCTGGATCAGTCCCGGAAGAGCAAAGCCGGATTTCAACAATGTTATTGCCAGAGCCGTTGCGCGTAAAAGTGAGTTGATTAACGTCGGTATCAATATTAATTGGCTGCCAGGTATAGTCCCCGGTAAAAGCCACATTCTGACTTGAGGAACCATTGATCAACATCTGAACACTACCGGTTGCTTGCGCCGAGAAAACATGCAGCGCAGATACCTGCGTAGATTCGGTGAACGCCAATGTTGCCGAGGCTTGCGTTGGAAAATTCGGTGCCCATCCTGCCCAACTGCCGTCCAGTAAGCGTTGTGCATCGGCGACCGGATCTCCCCAGCCATCTGTTGCAGATATAACGCTAAGACCAGCAGTAACTTCTTCTTCACCAGCGGCACAATTGAAATCGCCCCAACCTGCCATTGCACTGTTAGTAAAGGTTAAGCTCCCAATCAGTACGCAAGCTTTAACAAAATAGCGAAAACAAGTTTTGCCCACTGATACTGATGAGCTAATTGCTTCAGTTAGCCTAACTGAAAATCTAATACGTGATACCGCTGGCATAGACTATTCCCTCGAAACATAAATGGAACCAAAATGGAACGAAATTAAAGTTGGAAAGAAGTAAGCTTCTGCCGTAAAGATTGTTTTCAGCAAAAATCAAGCTTGTGGCCGATATACTAAACCACCAAAGTGAATTACCGATGAACACACATTAGGAGTTGGTTACACAACCATAGTCACTACTGCACTGTAACAATATAGATGTAACTAATTTCAACGTATTACTACGGTACTAAGTCATGGAATTCATCAGCACTGCCTAATGTGTCATGCCCGCAGTCTGAATTCCCACAACACCAACTATCACCAGACTCAGTGCCCAAACGATATCCAGATTGAACCAGGTCTTGCCAATGAACTTTAAGCCAAGCCAAAAATAAATAACGGTAGCTATTATTCCACCGGCAACTGTCATCGCCAGTGTATGTACCATTGCAACCTTGAGTGCATTAACAATATTCCCACGCATTAAGCTTTGCGCAGCCAGGTGACCTGTGTCATTAGCATCAATACTGCAAATACCGAGATAAATTGGCACCAGCATTAATCCAGCACCATGCGCCATTGCTGCAAGAAAAGACCACAGCGTCAATTTGGCAGGATGAACGCGCGCCAGAAACTTAGGATGCTTGCGGTTAATGAGTAAGTACACACCAACCAATATAACCAAACAACCTGCACCAATTCGAATTTCTTTTTCCCAAAGAAACAGAATCCTCATTAATGAGAAAGGCAACAAAATAGCCAACATGGCGAGAAGGTGGCCTAAACCAAGCATGCCGAGGGCTTCGATTAAGCCACGTCGCCGGTCTTGCATGAGAGCGGCAGAGACTGCCAGGGGCCAGCCCATGCCCGGATTTATACCATGATAAATGCCCGATACAATAACGGCCCACCAAAGGACCGTTACTGACATCGGGTCAGACATATATAAAACGTATTAAACGCTGATTAAACGTTCGGATAACAAAAACTATCTGTTGAACAGTCCCCACCTTCCAAGCGAATTTGATGACTTCTATAGCCCTTTGGAAAATCGACGTAGAAATCCTTATCAATTTCAAGTCCACCATTTTCTCCAACCCGAGCCATGACCATTTGGCCGCCCTCGTCGTTCGGATAAAATTGATCATCCCAAGTTGAATATAACGAGTTGGTCCAATAGACGCGTTTGGCATCACGGCTTATCTCGAGCATCTGTGGTCCGTAGGCAAAGTCTTTGCCATTGGGGTGCTTGGTGTCTTTAACAATTCCGCCAAGCTCCACCTTACCACTGAGCACTGGGTTCATTGGATCAGTCACATCATACTGATGCATCTCACCTGTTCCCCAACACGCAACGTAAAGAAAACGGTCATCAAGACTAAGGTCAATGTCGGTTACCAATGGGGGAACCGCTGAAAACCCTTTCAACAATTCAGGCAAGTCATCCGGGTCAGCCGGCTGTGGGTCGATGGTGATGGTTTTCTTGGCTTGCCATACGCCGTCGTCATCACGCCACCAGGTAAAAATAGCGCCCTGCAGATTGGTTGTATCCACAACAACCCCACAAAAGCCATAGGACTTTTTTGGATCATGGGCAGGTCGAATTTCCAGCGCCATTTGATGATTTTCACCCAGATCTATAGTTTGGATGTTTTTGCGTTTGCGCAAATCCCAGAAATGAATTGAGTGACCATATTTGTTACTGAGGAGATCTTCAGCAACTATGCCGCCTTCATACTGAGGTGGTAATCCCCATTCCGAGCTAACCATATAATCCTGCGGCAAGTTCCACCAGAAATCATAATGTTTGTCCTGCGAGCCACGGTCCATTTCGTATCGACCAATTATCTCAAACGACTCACAGTCCATAATGAATATGCCAGGAGGACCATCGGTCCCATCTTCACCGCCACCACCCAGTGTTGAAACATAAATACCTTCCGGACCACAATGGATTGTATGCGGACGTGAATAGCCTGTCTTGGTGAATACCTCTTCAGGCTCAATCGTTTTATGCACCTTTGCTTTCAGAGGGTCTTGTACATCGATGACGTATATTCTTGATGATCGGATGCCTGGAACAATAAGGTAACGTCTTTCCAGAAACGCATGACCACTTAATGGAGACAACGATGACGAACACGCGTTCCAGCCAAAGTGATGGAATTCATCTCCCAAATTTTCAACAATGACTTGATGAACAATCTGACCATAGGTTTTGGATTCTTGGTTAAGATCCACTACCGCTATACCGTCTGGTTGTGAGCCATCGGGGCTTAACATTATGGTAAATCCGAAATTTTCAATCGGAGCCTGCATGGCCAACTGGGCCGTTGCATGAAACGTTGGGTCTGGTCTTATATTCATTTGTTCTCCTTGTCTGCTAATCAACTCATGAAACGAACTCGATCAGGCATTGCCTTGCACACTGAATTAAGAGGCTACTAAACAAACACCTTATCTGAACTCCTCACCTAAAATTTTTTTCAGCTTCTGTTGTTATCGAACTAATGCTTGTTGGTGCATACTCACCGCTTACCGCCTGGTAAGTGCGATGCGTCCAGAAATTTGTCAAAGAATATTTGACTGTTGTCCAGGCCAGCTTTGTTCAGTATTTCGATCGCCGCATCTATCATGACTGGCGGGCCACATAGATAAGCCTGACACTCAGGAATATCCAATCCCTGTTTATTTATGTAATCTGTAACCAACCCCTTGTTGCCAGCCCAATTGCTGTTGTCGTCTTCCTCTGATAGCACAGGTAAAAAACTAAATTGACTTTCCGATGCACTGATTTGTTCCATTTCCTTGATGCAGTACAAATCATCCTGTGTGCGTGCCCCAAATAAAAACAGTACTTTTCTGTTAAACCCATCCTCTACGCACTGTTCCATCATCGCCTTGATGGGAGCAAGACCACTCCCTCCAGCAATGCACAGTGCAGGAGCGGTTGAATCGCGTAAATAAAAGGTTCCATGAGGACCGGAAATAGTGACTTTACTTCCCAGCCTATTACCATCGTGTAGCAAGTTGCTCATGAGCCCATCGGGCACTCGTCTCACAAAAAAACTGACAGTATCCTCGTCTTCATTTGAAGGTGATCGCGCAAAGGAATAAGACCGTGCATCCTCGATGCCGTCCATAATAAGCTCTGCATACTGGCCAGCAACAAATTGTGGTAACGGTTGCTCGAGCTTTATTCTAACTTCGACTATATCGTGGGTTAATTTGGATACACTGCTGATAACACCCGCAGTGTTTTTCGCCTGCGACAGCGATGTTGTCTGATCATCCAGATTAACTTCAACTGAAATATTGGTTCGAAGCCTGGTCTGACAGGCGAGTATCATCCCGTCGTCCAGCTCGTCGGCGTCAAGCACATAACCAAAATCGTTCAGTGCTTTAATTTCTCCTTCGAGCAGTTTGCAACGACAGGTGCCACAACTACCCACGCGGCAATTGTGCGGCCACGCTAATCCAGAGTTCAGCGCCGCATTGAGTAGGTTGTCACCAGCAGGAACTACAAGCTGCGTGGTTGTGGCGTTTACCTGAGCATTAAATGGTTTCTTCTGGGAAAATAAGCCGAACACAGTCCACCTCGGTTGCGCAGCGCATCCTTGCGCCCATTGGCAATTATGAAACGAAAACCGACACAATCACGAATGATCGGGCCAACTAGTTTTGCTTTGCAGACTAGAGATTGACTATTTCGGGCTTCATTGAATAGAGAATACAAAGAATTTCATCTTTCTCTTTTTGCCCTACATTGTTCATGTCCAGAGCAGAAAGCACATCATCCACTACTGCAACAAATTCTGTATCGCTGATGTTCATGCCGGTGTGGGCAGTCACCATATCCTTGCCAGTGTATTCTTCTGGCCCACCGAAACCTGCGCAACACATCTCGGTAACCAGTCTTTTAACCTCAGCCGGATTACTATTGACATAGCGTTTCTGAACAATCGGATTTTTGGTGTGATTGTCAAATATGTCTGATGCGATCGATTCGATGCCAGCGTGTCCACCTAACCGCTCGTACAGTGATTCCTGTGTAACTGCGCTCATATTCATCTCTCCTGTTGTGATTCAACCATGCAGATATTGCAGGGCTTGAAAGCCCTGCAATGATCAATTAGCTGTAGATAACATCCAGCTTCATATCTTTAACTGTCTCGGGCGAAACGTCGTACCCGACCTTTTTATTTATTTCGTTCGCAATTTCTCTCTCTTCCGGCGATGCAAAGTCTCTGTCCCAGACCGCCAGTTTTTTCTTCATCATGGCGTGCCATAGAGGAGGAATCAGGGCCAGTGAAAATTCCTGGTAGTAACCAATGCCTGCGTTAGGAGCGCCATCTGGTTCACCGCCCACGTTAGTTAATTCCCAGAAGTGAGTCTCACCCCGATCGTGATGATCTGCCTGACGACCAATTTCGATAAATGCCCAGCTGGTAAATACGTTGTCATTGTCCCAGGAATGACGGTATTCAATTGGCTCGCCTTTTACGCGAATCAGGCCGTAGTGTTCCATGTAATTCAACGCTTCAAGTTCAAAGTTTGATATTACCCAGACTACCAACATGACTAACAAACCAAGCAAGAGCCCACTGAAACCACCACCGAGGAAGCCGGCGATAGCAAAAAGAAATACGGTTGGCAGGCTTAGTAAATAACCACGAATCCATCGATTACTTAACGAGTAGAACGACTTTCCTTGACGCTTCAATCGCCTGGCTTCAGTTCTGACCCCAAACAAAGATTGTCCTATGTGAGAGACAAGGAAATGGGTGTAGATACTTCTGCCTCTGGGCGCGGTTGCGGGGTCACAATCGTCCCCCATTTTATTGTTCTGTGGACCAAGCCATGAACGACCCAGTTCCAGATGATGGTTATAAACGTGTGCAAAGCAAAAGTGCGCACACCCACTTAAGGCCATCATCAGACGCGATACCATAAACCCGAAACCCTTGGTGTGAGAAAGTTCATGGCCAAAAATGATGCCCAAGCCCTGATGCATTCCCGCGGCAATGGTAGCTCCAACAAGTTGCCATCCTGTTATGCCATTAACAACACTGAACCCGAACAGCTCACCAGGACCAATCGGTACGCCGGCCGTATACTGATAAACCCTCCATGCCAGGCTGAGTTGTAAAACGACAAATAAAAGGTACTGAACGTACATCATTGTATTGAGTACGGCTGGTATTCCCAACGAACCACCTTCACTATCAGCAGGTGCTCCTTTAGGGTGTACAGAAGAAGTCAGCGAATCAACAATAATATTAAAGGCAAAAATACCCACCCCTAGCCATACCCATGCGCCACCATGCAATATTCCAAGCGTACAGGCGATGATTCCCAAGGGTGTATACAGGTAAACAAGATGACCTTTTATAAGTTTTTCCATAGCTGTATCCTCCAGAGATACGGAATTTAATTGATAATCAACAATAAAACCGAGCTAGTGGTGTTCAACCATTGAATACTGGCGTACATCTTCCACAGAAACGATACGATTAGCTCTCGCACCGCAAAGACAATTCTGTTGGCTGTCAAAGCCCCAAATTGGATAGGCCGTGAAGCTTTGCAGATCTTCTGGCAATTGATCTCTATGCGGCATATCAGCAGCATTTATCTTGTCAACACCACCTTCGTCTTTTAATAGTTGACGAATTCGGTTCAGCTCCTTTTGAAGATCTTTGACATCTACTCCATCCCATGTTCCAACCTGCGCTCCGGATTGAGTCGTGATTGCATTAGACATTCTTAATATCCTCTAACATTGAAACTTGAATTCATTCGCTGTATTCCAGTTGACGTACCTCAGTTGCCAACAGTTTTTCAAGAGCTGCGTTTAGTGGATCACGATTACCGGGAATGGGCACAAGCGGTGTGAAGTGTCCCCATAGGCCTGGCAATTCAACAAGCTCACTTTCAGGAATCAGTTCTTGCTCTGCTTTGCAATCTCTCACGGGAATGAACATGTCTTCCTCAAAGGCAATGACAGATACCTTGGCCTGAATCATTGCCAGGGCATCGGCAAGATCACCACCTCTACCGAGCGACACATCACCTCGGCGCCACT
>CALIMV010000434.1 GCA_938045275.1 uncultured Granulosicoccaceae bacterium | reverse complement strand
GCACCGTCTGCTATTTCTTATTTACGTTTAACGCCACATCGATGGAGTGCTGCCTATAACAACCTTGGGTATCTTGACAGAGAAGCCATTGTTCGCATTTGCCCTGTATCTACAACTGATACCGTTGAAGCCGAACAACAGTACAACTTCGAATTCCGTGCTGCAGATTCAGCAGCATCGCCTCACCTCGCGCTGGCTGCACTGGTCCACGCAGGCGCGCAAGGGATTGAAGAAAAGCTACCCATGCCAGAGGCCATTCAGGAAGACTTGTCTCTGTTGTCAGCATCGGAACTGTCAAGCCGGGGTTATGTAAGGCTGCCGGAAACCCTGGAAGCCGCACTAGAAAACTTTAAAAATAATAAAACAGTCACTTCCTGGTTTGGTGAAGAATTCAGTGGTGTTTATGTCAGTCACAAGCAATCTGAACTGGAACATGTAAAGGACATGAGCGCCGAAGAGCGTTGCGAGGTGTACGAAAACGTTTACTAGTGTTGTGTTTGGTACTAGGCTAAAAAGCACATGAGCTAACCAGTGGCTCCGCCATCTCCAATTCAGTTGCAAATAAAGAGTCCAGTGTATTGGTAACCAACCCTTGTTCCACACTCCCACTGAATACCTGCTCTCCATAGCCAGTATTGTTCATGTGTGCCCTTACGACAATGTCTTGTTCAGCGGTGATTTCGACTGGACCTCCACTGCGTGTAAAGGGCTGTTCGTTTACATGACTGTGGCTCAGAATTCTTCGATAGACTAATGCGCCATTATTAGTGATCACTTCCCACCAGTCTGCATACTGCTCACAACCGGTATCTGGACTTTCGATTGTTACCGTAAAAGTGTAATTTCCTGGGGCCCCTGTTACAGCGACTGCTATAACTGCTGCAGAATTATTTTCGGTATTTAATTCATTTTGATTATCTGAGTTTTCACAAGCAAAGAGCGTGAGTACACAAACAGCCGAAAAAAATCTGAGCCTCATATTCATCATTTACTTTCAAAATGTATTTTACTGTTATCGCTAAGTTGCGCTATACCGAAATTTAACGCTGCGAATACAGCTTACTTCGCTTCAAATTCAGGGTCCACTGGCACTTGTAGCGCAGTCACCAGGTGATTGGTCGACGCTGCGAGCGCTACAATCTGCATCAGCTCCCCGTGTTCTTCCTCGCTCATACCTTTGGCCTTTGCAGCAGCTGTGTGAGAGTGAACACAATAACTGCAGCTATTGGCGACAGAAACGGCGATGTAGATCATTTCACGCGTTTTAGGGTCGAGCGCACCGGGCACGGTCATCAGCGATTTAACGCTTTCCCAGGTTCGTTTCAGCCCCTTTGGATCAGAAGCTAATGCACGCCAAATGTTATTGACGAAGTCGGAGCCACGTGTGGCACGTATGTCGTCAAAAATAGCTTTAATTTCGGGGTTGGCTTCAACTTCTGCGTCGGTGAACAAATGCGTGGTAGCCACTAGGCTGCTCCTTTATTGGTGTTTGCATTGGCTTAATCGTAGCAGACGGTACGGATCTTTTGCGATATTACGCAAGGACAACTAGCCATGAAACATTGATTATGAGCAATAATTTAAATGGTCTGTGATCAAATATTTCCAAACAATGGATATACTTTTTTTGTGGCTTACATGTGGGTACTAGTAGTTTGAATAGGTGATTCAATTTCTAAATATAACTACTGCGGTCTGTTAATTAGCAACACACGTCTATGTTTCACTCTACAACAAACCCATATTTAACTGGCACCCATTAAAAGCGCCTTGCAGAAGTACTGCAGGTAGGTGAGGAAACAACTGCGTAATTCTCATACCCTAAGCATTAACAAGTGGGGCATAAGCAATTGCACAAACAAGATACCCTCATCAAAAATATTCCTTTTGACTTAAGAACGACAGTTTGTCACTTTCAGAATTGTAGTTTGAGTAAAAATCGGTTGATCTGTGGAGCTGTTGCGCTGATATGCCTTGTTCACGGAACGGCCCTGGCTGACACAGATTCACATTTGCAGACAGTAAACAATATTGCACTGAACTACAGCGCAAAAGGTTTAACCACTTATTCAATTCTGCTGGGTGGAATAATTGCTTATCTGCTCGGCGGCCTGGTTAAAGGTATTGCTGGTATCGGAATGGCCCTGATAGCTGTACCCACAATGGCCATGATCATTGATCCAAAAATTGCAGTAGCTTTGGTCGCATTCCCTTTGGTATTTACCAATATTTGGCAAGCACTCAGACAAAGAACGGTTCACGAAACCATTCAGTCTTATTGGCGATTGAGTTTAAGTATGACCCTTGTCATGTATGCCACTGCCCTACTGGCCAGGGATTCGACTCCCATGCTGGTGACACTCTCACTTGGCACTGTGGCCATTGTGTTTGCCCTGATTAATCTGGGTATGACTATTCCTACGCTACCCGATAAACATGACAGGCCTGCTCAGTGGGCCGCCGGCACTTTGGCTGGGTTGATCGGAGGAGTTTCAGGTTTGGTTGTGATTCCGCTGGTTGCGTATATGATCATGCGCCGAGTTGATAAAAACAAATTTGTGTGTGTTTTGGGTTTTCTATTGTTTGTATCCGGAATCGTGCTGGCAAGTACTCAATGGCAAACAGGTGTATTTACCGACGGGCTCGCTATCTACTCTCTACTACTGGTTATACCAGGAATGTTAGGCGTTTTAGTAGGGGAAAAAATAAGAAACCTCATTAATACAGAGACTTTTAAAAAATTCGTACTCGTACTTATTTTATTAATTGGAGGCAATTTGGTTGTACGCAGTTTTGTTGGATGATATCACCTTAATTTATCAGTGTTGTCACATTAACAGTGGTTAATGAGGGCTATTAAATTAAACCCAACAAACATACTATCCAGATTCGTTGACGCCGCACGATCGAGAACGTGGTATCTTTCGTAGGGCGATACATTTATTTTGCCATGATCTTTTTCACGATGAGCAGGAGGCATTAAAATTCCATCGCTCCATTAACTCTTACTGTTTTATTTCGCTCTACTAACCTCAGGCTAATGCTTAGCTAGGATACGTAATATGAATCCAATAATTCTCTGCAAAATATTGGCAGGCACTACGGCACTGTTCATCATTAGCCTGGCACATGCTGATAGTGCATATGAGGTATGGGCGTCAGATCAGTCCAACTCGGTTGCTACGGCAAGTAGCCCTGGCACCGAAGGCAGCTACTTATGGATCTGGGATTCAAAGGACATTGAGGCACAGCTAGCTGGTGGGCCTGAAGCAACTCCACTTGGTTGCAACAAGAAAGGACGCTCAAAACACAGAAGTGTTGGTCCATGCGATCTTAATGATGTGTTTCCAGGAAACCTTGTGGAACGCAATGCCGATAACACTAAAACCGGTAACACACTGGCAGATCTGAATGGCTTTGGTCGTTTGCATGGCATGCTACCCGATCCGCAAAATCGCTATGTAACCGCCAATATTTTTGCTCCAGGTGGCGGCTACGTGGGGATCATCGACACCCGAACCAAAGAGGCCCTATCCCTGTTTCGCGTTACCGGCACCAACGTTGGCGGCGGGACCGATGCTCGCTCGGTGCATATGTCTTTTTGGAACGCAGATGGTTCGGCGATTATCATTGCCAATCTCAATGGCAAAGTGTTGGAGCGAATTGATGTTAAACGTAATGGCAGCGGCAAAATAAAATCTGCGTTGTTTAATCGCTCGGCCAGTTTGGGTGTGGGCAAGGCCATGCAAGTCACAGCAGAAGCGTCCTATTTCAGCGGAAAAAACGCATATAACAAGCGCCTTATAGGTGGCATAATTGGTAGTTACGACAACGCAGATTTTCAAGACTTAACGCCCAACGGATTCTGCAAAGAGAACGGTTGCGCTGACGACAAAGACGGCAGCAATGGCGGACGGCCAAACAACGTCATTATCTGTCCTATCCCTTCAGCCAATCGAAATGCCTATATTACTATGGGTGGCGGTGGTCTGTTGGTCGCAAATACCGATGAGACTCCGATGAAGATTGTCGGTGAGTACGGTAATGAAGATATCAATGGAGCCGGCTGCGGAGGTGTGCAAACGGGAAACAAGATGTGGATAAACGCCGGTGTATCGGCCTCTGGTGCTGGCGCTACGCAATCCACTTTTACCATCTATACATTAGATGATACAGCGTTTAGTTTAACTGCTAACCCAGAAAATACCCCAACTCCGTTTACCGTTTTTAAAGATGAATCCAACACAGCTACAACAGGTAATGTCGACAGCTCAATTGACAGTGATAACACAGGCCAGATACCTGACGTGACTACCCGTCGGGACGCACACGGTATGGCCGTCACGCTAGACGGAAACTATGTGCACACGTTTGACCGAATTCAAAACACGGTGGACGTTTTCGCCGCAAACGCGGAGTACACTCAAAGTCATTACGATCTCACATCGCATGATGGTCAGGGCGATGTTGTTGCGGGACCTTGCAGCGCTGCATCTGTTAGCGATGATCCGGGCTTAATTAAGAATGATCCGGCACCCGACTTACTGGAAAGAACCCCTGACGGCAAGTACCTGGCCATTGCATTTCGTGGCCCCAAACCGGTATCGGTCGGACACGCGGCACAGGGTTCTTGCCCCGGTGTTGGTATCGTCGAATTACTCGATGGCGGTGCCAGTGGACGTTTAGTTGGTGTTTTGCGCACAACGAACATTGTGGATACCACAGGCGCCGGTGCATCTGTACCGGGTGGTCATGCGTATTCAGGTGCGGAGCGATCAGACGTACACGCTGCTACAGTGGTTCGAAAGCGGTAGCTCATGACGGGATTATTGCTGGAGCACACAGTTCGTGAGCGGCCCCTCAAGTGACCGCTTTACCGAATTCGCTGCCGTTGGTAGGGTAAGAAATTTTCGCATATCAGGTGACCTACGACTGACAGCAAAATGCACTTTGCTACCATTCTAAGACTTCAGCTCATATCAACAACGCCAGCTAAAACATATAACATACGTGACAGAAAGCAACAGTGTGTATAGCTCGGTTGCGTACAATCAAGTCACCTGCGTATTTATCACATAAAGCACTGGTTAGATTGCGGTACGATGAGAGTTTCAAATGGGGTGTGTTGCTATTCACGTCATCACACGTTGGTTCATGAAGGTGGCTACTTCATTCAACGCGTTGAAAATGATGATCAACAGACACATTTTTATACCCGTACGGGTGAACAGTATGTTTAGCTGCATCACGCCAATCATATAAGTCAGCTTGTGGATCGCATCAATTATACTAATCTCGCAACTCTACACATATTTATACTCGGGACTCTACACGCATATTGTGTGGCGAATCCGCACCGGATAGTTTATTCATACGATAGATAGCATGAGAATGCCATCTTGTCTGCTGGCGCAAAGAATTTTCTGGCCTGCTAAGCTATACCGCAGTGTAGCCACCGTCAATCATGATGGTATCGCCATTAACCAGGTCGGACGCTGGTGATGCAAGATAAAGTACCAGATCAGCAACTTCCACAGGGCGCCCGAATCGGCCTGCCGGGATTTTTGCTTTCATGGGGTCGCCTTTGGCCGGCTCGCCCCAAACCTTTTCTCCCATAGGTGTCAGAATAACTGTTGGGCAAATGGCATTGCATTGAATGTTGTGTTTGGCCCACTCGCTCGTTATTGATTTGGTTAGCGCATTTAAACCGTTCTTGGAAGCTGCGTATGCGCAATGATCATCGAGGGCTATGACACCGGTTTGCGATGAGATATTGATAATTTTGCCTTGCTGCTGTTCGATCATCTTTGGGCCCAGAGCTTGAGCCATCAAGAATGCTGAACGTAAATTGACAGCCATAACGCTGTCCCAATCCTCGGCAGTGGTATCGAGAATTGAATCGGTCACGGCGATGCCGGCATTATTGACCAATATATCGATAGTGCCAAAGCGGGCTAATGCCTGTTGAGCTGCATCGCGCGGACCTTCGACGGTGGCAAAATCAGCTGCCACAGTTAAGCACTGGCGACCAGTACTCTCTACCGATGCTTTTGCTGTGGCTAACCCATCGGTGTCGCGGGCCACAGCAACGATATCAGCGCCAGCGTCAGCCAACACGGCGCAAATTTCAAGGCCTATTCCTTTTGAAGCGCCACTGACCAATGCAGTACGCCCTTGAAGTGAAAAACGTTCGACATAGTTCGCCATGCTTTTTCTCCAAATGGTGGCAGCAGTGATCGTACAACGAAGTTAACTGTTGCACAAAGAATTGCTTAATGGCATGCGCCACGCTCGTACACAATGTTGTTGTTTTATTGGCTGAAGATACCTAATCAGTCCAGATAAATGGGAATCAATAATGTTTAAAGTCTCAAGCCCAGAGAACAACAGGGCTTGAGACCGATCTGAAAACTTTTGCTATTTTAAGTCGCGCAGGTTTTAGTCACCTATGGAAATTTAGTGACTACTAGCGTCCCATCTTGGGCTTGGAATAGCGGTTAGCATTCTCGACAAGTGCTTCAGCGTCTGAGTCTTTGTCGATCATAACGAACGGACCACCCCAAACCTGCTCTACCGGTTCTCCTTTACTGTGTGCTACAAAAGCGTCTGCTACGGCAACACCGCTATCATCAATCGAACGTAGTACTGAGGCTGTTAACCAGCCTTCGCGCATAGCAACAATTTCATCACCGGTGCCACCAAAGCCCATTGACGCGATTGAGTCAGATTTTCCAGCTTGACGAATAGCCTGCCCTGAGCCCAGACCAACAGTTGATGACACACCATAAATCAAGTCAAGATCGTCGTGTGCAGTCAAAAGATTTTGTGCAGCATCGAATGCCTTACTGCGGTCAAAATCAGTGAATGGACCCATGACCACTTCGATGTCAGGGTGTTTTTCGATGACCTCGCGAAAGCCACCGACTCGCTGATCGTTAGTCACGCCAGGTGCGCCTTGTATTATTGCAATCTTGCCTTTGCCATCCAGGTGTTTTGCTGCCCATTCACCAGACAGTCTGGCACCTTCGAGGTGTGAAAACGCGATATAGGTCATGGCTCTGGCCTGTTCGTCTTCATGTGGCTCTAGATAGTTGTAAAGCACAGTTGGAATGCCGGCCTCCTTTAATTTGCGAAGAGCTGGAATAGCGGCTTCATACTCAGTAGGGCCTAGACACACATAGTCGACACCGCGCGCTATTATCGATTCGACTTGTGCTAGCTGGCCGGCATGATCTACGTGGCTGGCTACTGCCAGGCCCTGAATTTCATACTCTATCTCAAGCTCGTCGAGTCGACCTTGAAGCGACCAGAACACCCTCTCCCATGCGTCTGATAAGTCGAATGAAGGTGATAGGTAGGCGATGCGCATTGGTTCGGCGGCGTGAGCCGGCAATGCGGTCACACTGAGTATTGCTGTGGTTGTTGCGGCAAGAAATAACCGACGGGTTAACGTACGAACGGTGTTCATAGTACTTTCTCCATAGTGGTTAGCGGCCGCGCCGCTTGAGGGTTGCAAGTGCCGGAAAGCGGCTCTCGCGTAGGTTGCCGATGGCGACGGCGAGCAAGACGATGAAGCCCATAATGACCAGTTGCCAAAAGTGATCGACACCAGCTATGACCAGTGCGTTGGTCATCATCGCTAATAAGATCGCGCCAAGTACGGTACCGTAAATGCTGCCGCGCCCACCGAACAAGCTAGTGCCGCCAATAATCACCGCCGCAATAATGTGGATTTCCATCCCAGTACCAATGGTGGCCTGGGTCGAATCGATTCTTGCGATCATGATGAGTCCGCCCAGCGCTGCTAATAACCCCATAAAACCATAAACCAGAATTTCGATCAGGTTCACAGGTACCCCGGCTAATCGCGCGGCTTCGCGATTGCCACCTATGGCACGAACATGCAGACCGAACTTTGTGTGGTTAAAAAGCCAGGCACCAAACAAGGCGGTGGCTAAAGCGATGATCACTGGCACGGGCACACCAAACAACTTACCTTGTCCGAGCCAAGTTAGTGATGGCGGTAAGCCATAAAGCATGTTGCCGGCTGAGTGCAGTAATGCAAGGCCTCGCAGACTCACCATCATGCCAAGTGTGGTAATGAAGGGCGGAATCTTGACTAGCGCTATAAGTACGCCGGTGAAGCAACCGATACCAGCGCCGAGCACAAACATAACCAACACGCCTAGTGCTGGGTTTAAACCGCTTTTAATCAAAGCAAATCCGATCACGGTTACAAGAGCGACCAGTGAACCGACCGAGAGATCGATGCCAGCACTGGTGATGACGAAAGTCATGGCTACCGAAATTATTATAATGTGCGACGCCTGGGTCAATACATTTGCCAGATTGTTTATGGTAGCGAAGCGTGGGTTTATGAGAGTGAAAATGATAGCAAGCACAATGACTACGACTGTTAACCCCAAACCGTGAAACAACCAGCGTCGATCTGCGTGGCCGACAGTTTTTGAAACTACGGAAGCGTTGTTGTTGCTCATGGTGATTACCCTCGACTCAATGCGTGCTGCCGAAAGTGATCATCTTGACCACAGCATCGCGGGTGGTATCGGCGATAGCGACAACGTCGACCAGCTGTCCGTTTTTCAATACCGCTATGCGATCAGCGATTTGAAAAACATGTTCAAGGTTGTGGCTGATGACGATGATGCTGATACCTTGATCTCGCATATTACTCACCAATTCGAGTACGCGACGACCCTCTTCCACACCAAGCGCTGCCATTGGTTCATCCATGATGACCACGCTCACGTCTTGAAGTAGCAATCGGCTGATGGCGATGGTCTGGCGTTGGCCGCCGGACAATCTGACCACGGGTTCGTTAAGCAGTGGTAAGTGAATGCCGAATCGTTCTAATAATTCGATAGTTTTTGCGCGCATGCTTGCGTGATCGAGCTGACGGAGGAATCCGAGCCGTTTGATTTGTAGCTCGCGACCAAGAAAGACATTTTCAGGAACGTTTAGTGAGTCGACCAGGCCAAGCCCCTGATGCAGACAACCGATACCGGCAGCATCGGCGTCGCGTGGGGTTCGAAGTTGCAGCGGTTGCCCGCCCGATTCTATGCTGCCGCTGTCGGGTGGCTGGGCACCTGACAGCGCTTTTACCAGTGTTGACTTACCCGCGCCATTGTCGCCTACCAGCGCGAGTACTTCACCACGATTGACGGCGAAACTGACGGAGTCGAGTGCTTTCAATCCGCCATAGTTCTTACTAAGATTATTGACCCGTAAAACTTCGCTTGCACCATCTGTGCTGCCTTCCACGTTCATTCCCTGCTGCTCGACGCTTGTGACAACGTATAACTAATGCAAGCTCTTCGCAACTGTTATATCGATTTGTTTGCCAATACGAAGACCGGATTTTGTGCGCTCGCGACAAAGAAAACTCCTTAGCATAAAGAGCGCGTTTGCGAATGTCCATACCAATGAATATTTAATTATCTACAGCTAATGTCGGTAAAGGTAATCCAGGTAAGCTTTGATTAACCAAATTGGCTATTCAATGATCGCTTGGACCACGAAATTGACGTCTTAATACCGTCGAATTACCCATTGACAATTGAATTAAACCTCTTGGGTAGCAGCTCTAAAACTGTTTCTAAATCATTTGTAGCTTGAGCGGTGAATGATCATTAGGTAAAAATCAAACAAGACGACTTCAGTGTGTTTAAAAATGAATGAACACAAGTGGTACGATACTAAAATCTGATTTGACTGACGTTGAGAACATTCGGCCAAACCAGGCGAGTAGCTTAATTTTACTGGTTTGTTGTTACATCAGTAACGTAGCGCTTTTAGATCGACCTGTCTGCGAGTTTCGAATGAGATAGTTCTGGATGAGATAGTTCTGGATGAGATAGTTCTGGATGAGATAATGTGGCAATGATTCCACGTAGCTCCGCTAGCCCTTTTAAACGACCGATCGCCGGGTAACCCGGTTGTGCTTTACGCTTATGATCATCCAATATGTTCTGGCCATGATCTGGGCGCATTGGAATTGAATAGTCGTTTCTGCCGGCTAGCTTTCGTTTTTTTTCTTCACGTAAAGCCGCCGCGATAACCGCGACCATGTCGGTGTCCCCGCCAAGGTGTTCAGCTTCATAAAATGAACCGTGAATGTTATTAGTGTCTCTTTTTACATTGCGAAGGTGTAGAAAGTGTACCTTAGACCCTAGTCTCGTCATCATGCCAGGAAGATCATTGTCGGGTCTTACCCCCAACGACCCAGTACAAAGCGTAATACCGTTTGCGCAAGAATCCACGGCATCGGTAATAAATTTGTAGTCGGCTTCAGTGGACATGATGCGTGGTAACCCCAGAAGATTAAAAGGTGGATCGTCAGGATGGCAGCACATGCGTAATCCTAATTTTTCTGCGACTGGAATAATGTCGCTTAAAAAATCGATAAGGTTCTGGCGCAGTTTATCTGGTGATATAGCATCGTATTCGGCAAGATGCTGACGAACATCTGCGAGCGTGTAGTTATCTGCAGCGCCGGGCAAACCAAAGACAATGCTCTGCGCGAGCGTATCGCATTTCGATTCGTTCATTGATTTAAAATAGGCGTTTGCCAATTCAATAGTGTCTGCCGGATAATCCCCTTCAGCACCCTTGCGTTTAAGAATAAACATATCAAAGGCTGCGAATGCGGTATAGTCAAAACGCATACAAGTGGCGCCGGATGCAACACGCCAGGTGAGATCTGTACGAGTCCAATCAAGAATTGGCATAAAGTTGTAGCAAATAGTCTTGATGCCTGCGTCGGCAATATTTTCTAAACTGGATTTATAAGCTGCATAGTGAGCGCGCCAGTCGCCGGTTTGCTTCTTGATATCTTCAGAAACTGGCAGACTTTCTATCACTTCCCAATTAAGGCCCGACGGCGAGCCATCTACCCGAGTTGCGATCGCTAATTGACGTTTTTTAATCTCCTCGGCGGACCACACAACACCTGGCGCCAAATGGTGTAATGCGGAGACGACACCTTCGACACCGGCCTGTAGCATATCGTCGATGGACACAAGATCTTTTGGACCAAACCATCGCCATGTCTGTTGCATAATAAATACCTTTGAGTGTTTATAAGCCAATTGTCGTGTTGAGACAGTTGACTGTATATTCATTGGATTGCTGCCAGCATTTGACAACTCAGGTGATGAGTATGTTATTTTCTTAACGCCGAAGAATCAAATAGTACGCATATGTGCGTATTCTAATCAAATAAAATACATACGTTTAAAAGGGAAACCAATATCGCTACACACTGCTCAAACACTAATGAATCGTCCTCTATCGCCGAAGCGTTGTCTGACATTCTAAGCGAATCGGTTTTCAGATCTCGTCAGGATAATAATCTATACCTTTAAAGGAGAAAACCATGAAAATATCTACTTTCAACAAATCACTAATTGGTGCGTTAGCGGCTACATTCATCACTTCATCTGCATTTGCAGCTGACATGACCTTAAAACTGGGTCATTTGGCTAATGAAGAAAATCCGTGGCACAAAGCTTCAGTAAAATTTGGTGAAGAACTCAGCCGCCTGACCGATGGGCGTATCGAAGTTGAGGTGTTCCCGAATGAATCACTTGGTAAGGAGATAGACCTTATCAACGGTATGCAGCTTGGCACGGTTGATATGACTATTACTGGCGAAAGCCTGCAGAACTGGGCGCCAATGGCCGCGTTGCTTGCTGTACCGTACGCTTATAAATCCACTGAACACATGGACGAAATTGCCAGCGGTGAAATCGGTGACGATATCAAAGCTCAAATCATCGAAAAAGTGCAGATTCGTCCCATTGCCTATTTTGCACGCGGACCTCGTGACTTGACGTCAAATCGAGAGATCAAATCACCCGATGACCTAAACGGTTTAAAAATGCGCGTCCCTAATGTTCCGTTGTTTGTTGACGTGTGGAAGGCACTCGGTGCAAATCCTGGCCCTATGGCGTTTTCTGAAGTCTTCACATCGCTACAAAACGGCACTATAGAATCTCAGGAAAACCCACTTGCACTGATTCGATCTGCCAATTTTTATGAGGTTCAAAAATTTGTAAACATGACTGATCACGTGCGTTCATGGATCTACCTGACTATAGCTGAATCTACGTGGGGTAAACTATCTGAAGAAGATCAGTCAGCGGTAATGGAAGCGGCACAGGCGGCACAGGCCTATGAGCGCGAATTATTTAACGCATCACTCGAAGAAGACCGTGAGTTCCTTGAATCTAAAGGCATGACCATGGTTGAGGTTGATGGTGCGGCGTTTCAAGCGAAAGCAAAAGATGCCGTACTTGCGAACGTGAATGACGAAATCAAACCCATAGTTGAACAATTGTTCTCACAGTAATTTCTACAACCTGGTGTGGTGTGACATACAAACGATGCAAAGCAGATTTTTTATAAATTGCCTCAGCAAGGCACCGTTTTTATGCCCTTTAGGGTGCGAAGCGAATATGCGTTGTATTGGCAAGAACGGGAACGCGGCTGAGATAACTTTGGCCGAGTCTGACTGTGTTGGTTGTATGTCGTACCGCACTAGATGCGCCGGCTAGTTCGGTTTCAATAAATACAGGTAAAACACCCAGCCAATAACCGGCGCAGCCTTGATTATTGCAAATGCAATTGCTAAATAATATTCTAATCGCAATAACCTGGCTGAGTCGTATGGCCACGGGTACGGCCTTTCTCGTTCTGATGGTGGCTGTTCTGGTTCAGGTGCTTGGTCGGTCGGTTTTTAACGATTCACCTGTTTGGACAGAAGAGCTTACCCGTTTTGCGTTGCTTTATTTAGCGGCATTTGGTGCTGGGCTTTCGCTGCAAAGCGGAGATCTTGTGAATGTTGACATAGTAAGTGCATCGCTCCCTGCCCCTTGGCCGAAGTATCTAAGGATGTTAAGCGCTCTTTTAACCGCTGCTCTGTGCGCCATTTTAATCATGCCTGCCTGGAAGTACACATCCATAGGGGCTATGCAAACTTCACCGGCACTGGCATGGCGTATGGATTTCATTCACGCAAGCGTACTGGTGATGTTAACGTCATTAATGATTTTCTCTGCGGCGCGCGCTCTTTCGATTCTTGTGGGTAATTCCGATGGCTTGCCACAAAATCAAATTGAAGAGTCCACACCACAATGAGTCTGGCTATTCTGATTTCTGTGTTTGTCGGCGGCCTGGTACTCGGTATCCCCGTTGCTATTACGCTTGGCCTTGCCTCTGCTGCATACCTTTTATCGGCTGATTTGCCACTGGTGGTTATGCCACAAAAAATGTATGCCGGTATGGACGTTTTCGTCTTGCTTTGTATTCCTGGATTTATCCTTGCGGGTAATTTAATGAACAATGGTGGTATTACCGAGCGAATTATTCGTTTTGCAAATGCATTAGTCGGCTGGGTACGTGGTGGTCTTGGATTAACAAACGTCGCAGGGTCTATGCTCTTTGGGGGTATCTCGGGTACTGCCGTAGCAGACGCCGCTTCCATTGGTGGCGTAATGATCCCGGGTATGAAAAAAGCTGGTTACCCAGCATCTTTCTCTGCTGCGTTAACAGCTGCGTCATCAACAGTCGGGCCAATCATCCCACCCTCTGTACCCATGATCATAGTCGGAGCGCTTTCAGGTATATCGGTTGGTCGCATGTTTCTCGCAGGAGCGGTACCTGGAATTTTAATGGGCTTGGCGATGATGCTAACCACGTACCTGATAGCAGTCCGAAAAGGTTATCCTCGGCAGCCGTGGCGAGGTTTAACCGAACTGGGAAAATCTTTTCTGGGTGCATTCTGGGCAATTGCAATGACTGTACTCATTATTGGCGGATTACTTTCAGGCATTGCGACACCAACTGAAACAGCTGTTGTTGCCAGTGTATACGCGCTGGTTGTCGGACTTTTTATTTACCGTGAACTTAACTTCAAGCAATTGCCCGCAATTGTTATTGATAGCGCGGTTTCGTCTGCGGCCATACTTGCTTTGGTAGGGTTCGCTAACGTATTCGCCTGGATACTGGTATCTGAACGTATACCTCAGTTAATCAGTTCTGCTGTACTGGAAGTAACCGATAATAAATTTCTGGTTATTCTGCTTATAAATTTACTGCTGTTATTTGTCGGCATGTTCATGGAGACCATAGCGGCACTTATAATTTTGTTTGTCCCGCTTTTGACTCTGGCGCAAAGCGTTGGCGTTGACCCGCTGCACTTTGCCACTCTTGCTGTGCTCAACTTAATGATTGGCCTAACAACGCCTCCGGTGGGAGTATGTCTTTTTATCTGTGCCAATATCGCTAAATTACCCCTAACCCCTGTTGTTAAAGCCATCGCTCCGTTTTTGTTAACCAATATCCTCGTTCTACTTCTGGTCTCTTATATTCCTGCTCTGTCTACCTGGCTGCCTTCAGTGTTTTTTGATTAGTGTTAAATGATTGATAACAAGGTTCCGCCAGTCGCTTTAACCGGCTGAGTGAGGTTCGTAAACTTATTTGCCTTGTTGCTGGTATCTGAGCGCATATCTCAATTATTCTTTTCATCTTTACTGGAAGTGACCGACAATAAATTCTAGGTTAAATTACTTATAAATTTACCGCTTTGTTTGTTGCCGTGTTCATGGAAGTTATACCGGCATATATTATCTAGTTTGTACCACCATTGATTCTGGCGCAAAGCAATGGCGATAACTCACTGTGTTTTGCCAATCATGTTTTATTTAACCTGTAGATTGGCATTACAAAGCTTCTGAGGGTGTCTTTATATTTTTTAATTGTCGGTTGTCAAAATTGCCACGACTATTTATGCAGTATAGTTTCAACACTACATGTTGGTGTTGAACTAACTAAAAATAATTGCTAGTCTGTCGTGCGTTGTTAGGAAAAATATTTAGCATTATGACCATAACAAATTCAGGCCTACTATCTGTTTTAATAACATCTGTTTTGCTTGGTGCTGTTTCGATAACACACGCAGCGCCTCCAGATGGCAAAGGAAAACCTGGACGTGGTGATGGAGATACAACTACAGGATGCGACTACCCATCGTTTTCAGATAGCCCGAAAGATAAACTTCGCGGAAGTGAAGCAGATTTTTGGGGTAACTATGGTGATCAGGTAGCAGCAATAAAAACGCCTGAAATGCTAGTGTTTTCAGAAGACGGCACGTCTTCCAGTCTCGTCTTAGACGGCTATCAGCAATCCAAATTGAATGGCCAGTGGTTCGTGGAGGATATGGTTGATATTCAACACAGAGTTGGACCAGATGCCGTACCTGGCAGGCGTTATACCGCTTGGTATGACTGGGCGGGCTCAATCAATGATGTAGCGTCTACTGATGGTGAACATCTAGCACTTGGCGGTATAGTTTCCGGTATTACCGACACGGCCAGACTACATCTTACCGATTACCAAAATAAGCTATATACGACTTGGCTCTCAACTTTTCAGAGAAAATGGGAAAATTTCGGATCTGCCAAAGACGGTTCGCTGGCCTTTGAACCACCTATGTACCTGGAAACAAAAGTAGATTTTATTAATATGCAAACGCCGGGGTTTCGCTTATCAATGTGGCTTATGCCGGTTGAAAACCCAAACGATCCACTGCCTGGGAATGGCACTCCATCCATCGCTTATGATTCTGATTTTAAAAATGGATATGAAATAGATATATTCGAATATGAACCCGTTAAGGTCATTGCATCCGATCCTGTAAACGGTATCGAAAAAGATGTATGCGGAAACTTAATTGAGTTTTCATGGATAAATAGTTTTTCATCAAGTAAGGGTAGAAAATCCTCAGACGCAAACGGTAAGAACCATTTTGAAGGTTATGAAGAAGGGTACTGCACTGATCAAGCTTGCTCCTCAACCTATGCAAACAACGGAATTCAACCAGATCTTAATGATGCGAACCAAAATGGAGAGTCTGCACACACCATTGGATTGCTCTGGACAAAAGACAACATTGTATGGTCATTCAATGGTGAAATAGTGTTGGAAATTAATGGGCAGGAAAACATTTCAGAGCGCCCACATTATCTAATTGTTTCGCGTGAAATGACAACAGGGCAAGTCAGCGAAGATGGTAGTAATGTTCCAATTGAGCCCGGACTTTATGGTTTCAATGGTAACAGTGATGTAGGGAATAACACTCAGTACATTGCTACTGACAAAGCATTGATAGATTACATTAATGTGTGGGGTAATTTAGTTACCTATCCTATACAGTGAGGATAGAATCGGTACTCTTTATAAGCTATTGGCTAAAAGTCAGGGTGCAACAACTTTAGCGCTAAAAGTAATAGAGCCTGATTGGTCAATGCTTACAGCAATATTCAGTTCGTTCTATTTTATTGAGTGCTATCTGAATCTAATATCGTCACAAATAATTTCCAACTGGTCCGATCTTTTAGCGGACTGTCATCGCTTGGAATAAGTA